>NZ_JAWRYN010000246.1:0-347 GCF_046534585.1 Peribacillus sp. SIMBA_075
TTAGCTGTATACAAAGAATTAGTACCTGCTAGTGACCAGTTAAGAGCAATACTTGATGAGCAGGCAAAGGCGTATCAACAGATCGTCAAAATCGGTCGTACGCACCTGCAAGATGCAACACCGCTTACAGTTGGTCAAGAAATTAGCGGCTGGGTTTACATGCTGGATCGTTCGAAAGAAATGATTCTAGAATCAACTGAGAAAATGAGAGAGCTCGCGATTGGCGGAACCGCTGTTGGTACAGGGATTAACGCACATCCTGAGTTTGGACAATATGTCGCTGAAGAAATCAGCCAGCTGACAGGTCAAACCTTCAATTCTTCACCAAACAAATTCCATGCGCTGAC
>NZ_JAWRYN010000247.1:0-347 GCF_046534585.1 Peribacillus sp. SIMBA_075
GGGCTGGGACGAGCGGGACGCCGTGGCGTGGATCGCGGTGCCCCAGGAGTCGAGCGACAAGTACTCGCGCGGTGTGCTCGGTGTGGTCATCGGCTCCGACCGCTACCCGGGGGCCGCCGTGCTGGGCGTCGAGGGCGCGTCGCGCACGGGTGTTGGGATGATCCGCTACCTCGGCGCCGACCGCCCCAGCGACCTCGTGATGCGACGCCGTCCTGAGATCGTCACAGCGCCCGGCCGCGTGCAGGCGTGGCTGATCGGTTCGGGCATGGACCCGTCCTCCCGCCCGGACGACGACGCGCAGCGACTGCGGGCGGCCCTCCACGACGGCGTGCCGCTGGTGATCGACG
>NZ_JAWRYN010000248.1:0-347 GCF_046534585.1 Peribacillus sp. SIMBA_075
CTGAATTTCGATGTGTATTGTGATAACGGGGATTATGATAAGGCAAAGTTAATTGCTACACGTATTGAGAAGTTACTAGATAGAGAAGTTGGTTTAAAAGATGATGGGATACTTTCTATACATCGTGCAGGTAGTATTCCTGTACCAGATGAAGACCCATCTATCATTCATATAAATGTTAAATTCCTGGTTCGAACAATGAGAACGGACTTGTATTAGGAGGTAGAACAAATGGCTTGGAAATTAATTAATGGTGTTCGAGAAGGTACAACTGATAATTTTGTTATCGGTCCTGGTGTAATTTACAAAAATTTTAAAAGCATAAAAGAATTAGGCGAAATGGTTGG
>NZ_JAWRYN010000249.1:0-347 GCF_046534585.1 Peribacillus sp. SIMBA_075
CCATGTCTTCGTTCCTTCTACTTCTGTTTGGCCTACTTTTGTATTTGTGATGTCATTACCTTTGACTTTTGATTGATATCCGTCTACTGCTTGTTCTTTCACTTCATACTTGTACGCTTTTCCTTCGGCATCATATGCCGCTAAATCTTTGAATTCATACTTCCAACCGCTTGCTTCTGTTACTTCTTGCGTTGCGATTACTTGGCCATTTTGTAGTAAGTCTACTTTAATTGTTTTTGGACGTTCTTTCGAATCTCCGTCCTTCCACGTTTTCGTTCCTTCTACTTTTGTTTGACCTACTTTTGTGTTTGTAATGTCATAACCTTTTACTTCGGATTTATATCCAT
>NZ_JAWRYN010000250.1:0-346 GCF_046534585.1 Peribacillus sp. SIMBA_075
GTTATATATCACTTACGAAAAAGGGTACTCCCTTATAATTATTGTTGCTTACAAATACATTTTATCTTTATATCAAGACAATTACGTCCTCACATAGACGTATTTTTCCATAAAAAAAGTCCACCTTCTAAAGGCGAACTAGGTCTTACGACTTTTGTCTTATACAATTCCATTTTTCACTGCATATAATGCTGCTTGTGTGCGATCGGATAAATGTAACTTACTCAAAATACTACTCATATGAGCTTTTACCGTTTTTTCTGTAATAACTAAAACAGAAGCAATTTCTTTATTACTCATCCCTTTCGCCAATAACTGCAATACTTCATTTTCTCTCGCTGTTAAT
>NZ_JAWRYN010000038.1:0-51099 GCF_046534585.1 Peribacillus sp. SIMBA_075
GTACCGAATGAGAATCGTCTTTTTTTAATTTGATTTACCGTACTAGTTAGAAAAACGTGAGTTTTTCAGCAGCCTCCCATAAGGGATGCCCTTTTTTGCATGATAACAGGGCTGATTTTTTCAGCTGATGATAAAAGCCTCTTCTCTTAAAAAAATACCATGAAAATAGAATGTACTGAGAAAAATAGTAAAAAGGATATAAGACAGTGAAAAAATATTGATAAAAGAATATATAAGTGTTATATTATTTTCGTGATAATGACCGAATGAACAAAATAGTCATTAGTTGTTTTGAAAGTTATATATATTAATGGTGAAGATAAAATCATCAAATATATATTGCAGAAGCAAATGATTTAACTAAGTATTCTTCAATCCATTTATCACTGAAATAGATAAATTAAACGGCATATTCGTCGTAAAGGAGGAATTGTTAGGCGTGTTAAAATCTTTTAAGGGTGAATTTTTAGCCATACTAAAACACCCTATGATACTCATTTCTATCATAGGGATCATAATGGTCCCCTTATTATACAGCGGTACGTTTCTTTGGGCATTTTGGGATCCATATGGTAAGGTGGACCAATTGCCTGTTGCCATTGTCAATATGGATGAGGGAGCCGAGTTCAATGATTCGGAACTAACAATAGGAAAAGATTTAGTCAAAGAGTTAAAGGAGAAAAAGGATTTCGATTGGCATTTCGTCAGTCAAAAAGAAGCCAATGAAGGTCTGGAAAATCAAGATTATTACATGAAAATAGAAATCCCGAAAAACTTTTCGAAAAATGCAACGACCTTACAGGAGGACAATCCGCAAAAACTTGATTTAATTTACACGTCTAATGAAGGGTTCAACTATATATCTACTAAAATAGGTGACGCAGCTTCAGAGAGAATCAAAGGGGAAGTTTCGTCTGCCGTAACGAAAACCTATGCGGAGTCAATGTTCGACAATTTGAACGAAGTGGCTGACGGACTCAAAAGTGCCAGTGATGGAGCTGGAGAATTGAAAGATGGAACAGATACAGTGAAGAACGGAACGAGCGAACTTGGTGATGGGATTAACTCAGCTAAAGAAGGTTCCAAAAAAGTGGATGAAGGGATTGATTCCGTTCACTCAGGTTCCGTCGAAATCCATGAAAACCTGGAAAAACTAGCTGAAAAATCATTGACATTTTCGAATGGGGTCGGTTCGGCAGCTGCAGGATCAAAAGAGCTCAATCAAGGGTTACAACAGTTTAGCTCAGGTGTTGGACAAATGAAAGATGGACAATCCGAGCTTTTGCAAGGTGCCAAGAAATCTGAAGCGGGAACCGGTGAATTGGCTTCTGGACTGCAACAGTCACTAGAGGGCTTCAATCAAATAGAAGAAAAGCTACCCGCTTTGACAGAGGGGGCAAATGGCGTAGCTGCAGGTGCTGATCAGCTGTCAGGTGCATTATCTGAATGGAGTGCAGCATCGAGCGAAGCGAAAGCGGGGGCATCTGAAGTCTCAGCAGGTTTGGAAGAAGTTATTTCCGGATTGAAACAACAATCAGAAGCTACGGATGATCCAGCCGAGAAAGCGCGTTTGGATGGAGTGGTTGCTTCTTTATCCCGCATCAGTGAAGGTAGTAAAGGTGTTTCTGAAGGAGTGGGAAAACTATCAGCCAGTGCATCTGATATTGCAAAAGGCTCAAACAGTCTTAGTGATGGCGCAAATCAGGTAGGTGAAGGCACAAATGCGCTAAGCGGTGGTTTTACTCAATTGAAGCAAGCTCAGGATAAACTCGCTAATGGAGCGAATGAACTGAAAAATGGTCAAGGTCAATTGGTGTCTGGATTGACAACTTTTGGCGCCAGTATAGATTCAGCACAGAGTGGGCTTGGACAGTTAACCAAAGGCAGCAATAACTTGGTAAGCGGCCTTGATCAGCTTGAAGATGGCTCAAAGCAATTATCAAGTGGAACCTCACAGCTTTCGGAAGGCTCGAAAGGTCTTGTTACAGGAACGGATAAGTTGAAAGAAGGTTCATCCAGCCTTACTAGTGGTATGGGAGAACTTGCTAATGGGGCCATTAAGTTACAAGACGGAATCGCTAAACTTTCAGATGGATCTGAAGAATTACATGACGAATTGAAGGATGGGGCAAACGAAGCTGGCAACATAAAATCCAATGAAGAAGTATATGACATGTTTGCAAGCCCAGTTAAACTGGATAAATTGCCAATTAATAATGTACCGAACTATGGCACTAGTTTTGCACCATATTTAATTTCATTGAGTTTATTTATCGGGGCAATCGTCCTGACAATCATTTTCCCGTTAAGAGATCCTGCTGTTAAGCCTGCAAGTGGATTTAGCTGGTTTATTAGTAAATACAGCGTCATGGCTGTCATAGGAATCTGTCAAGCCATATTGGTTGACTCGATTTTAATTTTAGGACTTGGAATTAATGTTACGAGCCTGCCGCTATTTTTTGCAGTAAGCATTCTTGCTAGCTGCACATTCATGGCTATCATTCAGTTCTTAGGTTCAGCCTTTGATAATCCTGGCCGGTTCATAGCATTATTAATTTTGATTCTTCAACTGACCAGCAGTGGCGGAACATTCCCAAATGAATTGGTTCCTGGCTTCCTGCAAGGATTCACACCATTCTTACCGATGACTTATTCTATTAATGCTTTTCGGGCAGTCATCTCAACAGGGGATTATCGCTTCATGTGGCATAATCTTAGCATATTGGCCATATTCCTTGTTGTAGCATTAATATTATCACTCATTTACTTTATTTACCGGTATAAAAAATTGAATGGTGCATTAGATGAAAAACAGAAAGAGGCAACTGTATAACAATGAAAAAACAGCGACCCATGATGGGTCGCTGTTTTTTCATTAATATTCTGATAATATTTGCCAAGCGCTTCCAAGAAAGGCGTGAAAAAAGCTCCGTTAATCACTTGTACATGTTGTTAACAGCTATACCCTTGTCTTTTGAGAAGCAGGTGCATATTTCTTCATCGGATTTTTAGCAATGACATCTTTTAAATAAGGAAGACCTGAAGGACCCGGTTTCCTCATAAGTTCCATTAGGTAAGAAATATCGTCTAAAGCCCTGTGTGTTTGGAAATTGGTAATATTATGTGCCTGCAGTAATGTTAAGAGTTTACTATTCTCAAACCCATATTGCTTCCAAGGAACATTCCGCATCGTACAGAACCACTTTTGATCATTGATTTCCGGATACATTTGGTAGAGAAAACTTCTATCGAAAGAAGCATTATGTGCGAAAATCGAATCAGTGCGGGCAATGAAGGATTTAATTTTTTCATCGTGAAAACTTTTTCCTTCCACGGTGCTATATGGAATTCCATGAATCCTGTATGCTTGATCATAATTCATTCTTGCTTGATAGGAGAGAGGCTCCCTTAAAAATGATTCTTGATCAATAAGATTAATAATTTCCCCGGTTTCGCTGTTATAGGTAAACAGTATAAGGGCAAGCTCGATAATTTCATCAGAAGAGGGACGTAAACCAGTTGTTTCTACGTCTAGCACTAAACCTATTCTATTAGACAATTTTTTTTCCTCCAGTTGGGTTACATTCATCTATTATAGCTGACATATGATAGCGATTGGAAGTGTGATGCATTGTTTTTAGGTCATTTTGAATGGCCCTTTCAGAATGACCTAAAAACAATTAGGCATTAACAAAAATCACTTGGTAAGTGAAGGGTTTCAGAATGAGGTGCATGGTACATGCTGGTTGGGACGAGGATAACATTAAACCTATATGTTTTGGTAAAGACGAGGTTGTATAACATAGTTTAAAGAGATTTCCCTTCGAATCTAACTATTTTATAAAAGATAGAGATTCACAGCAATCTCTATCTTTTTATTAGTTGAAGTTCACAAGCATTGTAAAATGATTTCCAATTCATGGTCGACGATTTGTAAAGTCTCTTCTTTTTTTTGAAGTCTGAAAATGCTCTTGGATTTATTTATATATTGCAGTCCTTCGTCAGGTTGCTGAAGATGAATCAGATTCTTACCAGTTAAAAGATGGAGTTCTGCATATAAATATAATGATTCTGTCGAATTGCAAATGTTGATCCCTTTAAGGGTATAATTTAGCGATTCTTGATAGTAATGAAGTTCAGACAAAGTCAGTGCTAATCCATGAATGATCTTCACGACAATTGTACCTTCTTGATTCACATGGGGAATATTCTCGATGAATTCCAGTGCTTCATTGAAGATGGTGATGGCCTCTTCATAATTTTTTGTTTTAAAATGGATAATTCCAATACTATTTAAAACTTCTATCTCCTGTTGATGAAAAATGACACGTTTACCCATTGTAATCTGAATGGCCTCATTCAATAAGTCTATAGCCTTTTGTTTGTCATTGTACAAATAAAAAAAAGATATACCTTCATGCCATTTCAAGAATTGATAAAAAGATATCGATTTTTCCGGTGCCGTTGCCATTTCTTTTTGGACTATTTCATAGATTGCTTCAAAATTACGTGTACGTTTATATTTGTTTATCAATAGTTTAATGGTTTCTATGTAATTATATATTGGTTCATTTTTGGTAGTGAAGAAATACGGCAGGTCAACTTTAAGTTTATCCGCAAAAAGTGCCAATTCATCAATTGTTGGAGAAGTGATGCTCCTTTCATAATCTAACAGGGTATTAGGTTCACATATATCCTTTGCCAGTTCTTCTCTTGTAAGATTTTGTTTGATTCTTAATTCGTTGATAACAGAGCCAACCTCTATTTTCATTGCAATTGCCCCTTTATACCTATGTCTAGAATTCTATTTTAACATAATTTTATTTTTATCAGTAAAATAATTGAAAAATAGTATTATATAACTACTTTAAGTATTTTTCCTCTATATCCGCCCAACAAAAAAATAATGACGTTCGGTTTTTTTATTGAAGCTATCAAACTGCATGACATCTTTTCGATTTAAGTGGGAAAGGTCACTCTATCTTATTGCAGAGAGTTAATATTAATTCATATATAACGGATGAGGGGAAGCCCTAGATTTGGAATTGGAAATAGGTTAAAAAAAGAGGCGGCAATCTGCCACCTCTTACGATCTCAATTCCCAATGAATTGCTGAGTCCAATAGTGGGTGTATTTCCCTCCTGTAGCATGCCCAATTCCAATATGGGTATAGTTCTTGTTCAGGATGTTTGCCTTGTGTCCAGGGCTGTTCATCCAAGATTTCATGACAGCATCCGCACTAGGTTGACCTGCTGCGATATTTTCCCCTGCGTATTTGTAGCCGATCCCAAAGGATTTCATCATATCGAAGGGCGATCCGTAATTTGGGCTTGTATGATTGAAATAATTATTATCACGCATATCTTCAGATTTCATATTTGCAATGTTGGAAACGGCGGTATCCATTTCAAGGGAAGGGAGGCCCGATTTTGAACGTTCTTCGTTAACTAACCTAAGAACCTGCTGTTCAACTGACTGACCTTTTTCTTGATTAGTTGTGTGGATGGTTGAAGGAAGATTTATGATTTGTCCGATTTGAATTTGATTTGAATTGTTTATAGCCGTGTTCGTCTTAAGTAATTCGGAAAGGCTGACTTCATATTCAGACGCAATTTTCGTTAGGGTATCCCCTTTTGCAACCTCGTAAGTATTGGCTCCCTGAGCAACTGTTGGAGATAATAGGGATAGGGATAGTGCTGATAAAAGGATGATTTTCTTCATTTTGTTTCCTCCTAGTAGAATATCTGGATTGGAAGTCTAGTATCCTATAAAAATTGTTGTATGTAAAATTAGGTCATGCCCATTCTTTATTGAAATGGGCAGAAGGTAGCGAATGGGAGCATGCATGATGAGGGTCCATATGACCTGAGAGTGTTTATAGTAAACCAAAATCATAGGGCCTTTTGGTAGACGGGAAGAATTATTTCATGTAAAAAAAGAATCATTTTTCGTTTGCGGGATATGTTTGTCAGGGTAAATAATATGGACATCAAAACGAAAAGCATTTAAATGGAGGTAATTATAATAATGTGGAAATGATAATAAATTGCCCTTAGGGTTGAGCTTTATGGATCTTAAGGCCGGGAGGGTATTGGGAAGGATAGATATTAAGTATATAGGGGATATTTTCCTATGAAATATTATCCTGAAAAAGAGATTTGAGACAAGTTTTCGTTTTCAATCAAGAGCACTGTTTGAGAAGCCGAAATCTATCCTTATGTACATGCTCATTGATTGAAAAGGCATTTTGAAAGGCATATGCGAATATTCAAAACGAAAATCAATGGAAAGATTTTAAAAGAGAAACAAACTCAGGCATTTACCACGGATATGATACTTGCACTGGCGATCATTTTTGCAAATGGGTGTGAAGCCCAGGGAGAAGTTAAGGATAAAATGCGTTATTTGCCATCGCAACAAATCAAAGGCTTGAGGATAGGATGATTTGGGAAACGGCACGGATTTATTTATTAGCGAGAAAAAATGATCACGGGATTAAATAAATGGCTTGAATGAATCGGGTCGTCATCTACGGCGGGCCCATGGTGGTATACGGACAACAGGAGTTCTATCCTGATCAGCCTAAATCTTTTTTCTTATTAGAGTATGCGGGAACCTGGACGGCCTTCAGTATCATTCTTTAACAAATTCATTCGGGTTTTAATTATAAAGGGCGGTTATAAGGACGCGGCATTGTATGTTAAGGGAAGGAGTTTATCAAAAAGTATTGTTCTTTAAGACAGGTATCTCTTCTTCAGGAATAGAATTAAGTAGACAGTTGAATATACGGGGGGATTCTTCGATGGGGTTTAGGGAATTGGAAACAAAAAGGCTGCAGTTAATTGAAATAGGTCACCAGCATTCTGAGAGTCTATTTGACATTTTGTCTAAAGATGAAGTGACCAAATATGATGGGATAGAAAGTTTAACACAAGTTGAAGATGCCCGCCGTTTAATCGACTCGTTTAAAAGTGCTTATATAAACAAACGGGGGATACGGTGGGGAGTTGTTGTGAAAGATTCAGGTAAATTCATTGGTACCGTTGGCCTGAATCAATTGAGCCTTGCCAACAAACGAGCTGAAATCGGGTATGAAATCCATCCTGAATATTGGAGAAAACACTTTACGTCCGAGGCTGTCAACGAAGTATTGCGCTATTCATTTGGAGAATTGAAACTAAACAGAATGGCTGCATTAACTTTCAAGGATAATTTTGCATCCAGAAACCTCTTGAAGAAATTTGGTTTTAAAGAGGAAGGAAGTCTCAGAAGTTATATATTTCTTCGTAAACAATCGCATGATGCCCTAGTATTTTCCTTGTTAAGCACAGAGTATAGTCAATTACCACAGCAAAGCGTTTAGGATTCATTTCAAAAAAGTTGATAGAAGATAGCAGCTGGCCAATAGTGCCAGTTTTTTAAGTTAAAGAATGTTTCTCCACTTGTAGGGGAAATATACGTATTCTTCATGTTAAAATTAGAAAGCGAAGTCAGTTAATCAGTCCGGGTGGACATAAAAAGGAGGATAATCATTGTGAAGATATTATTTCCGTTGCTTGCGGTCCTAGGTGGCATCACCATTGCCATACAAGGGCAAATCAATGGTGGATTAGGGAAAAAAGTGGGGGTTATTGAAGCTTCTTTCATTTCGTTTGGCATCGGGACACTCGCTTTATTATTTATTGTTTTGTTCGCGGGAAATGGAAACATTTCCGCCATCGCGTCTGTACCAAAATGGCAATTGATAGGCGGACTTCTAGGGGCCATTTATGTCATTGTTATAATAGTGGTTATCCCTCAGATTGGAGTGGCTCCTGCCTTGGTTGGGGTTATCGCAGGCCAGATACTGATTGGGGCCCTCATTGACCATTTTGGTTTATTCGGCGGGGTTCGCATCCCATTGGATGCGAAAAAGGTTGCAGGAATATGTTTGCTTTTCGTGTCATTATATTTATTTAATCATAAATGAGGAATGGTCATCATTAATCATTGGATTTACAGGGTGCATATAGGTGAGAGACTGATGAATAACTTTATTCCTACATAGTTATTATCCGTTATTTGGAATTTTCTTGAAAAGACCTCAATGGAAAAAGTATTATCCTACTAAAATATATTATTTGATCAGGAATCGGTTTGCTAGGAAAGTGGTCTTAGCAACCGGACTAACTGTAATTGTTAGAATATTTAGTGAAAAAAAGACAAGCGAAACTATATGAATACTGGTATAAAAGAGTTTGAAAAAACCACAAGATGTCGGTAGTCATTTTATATTAATTAGGTTTTCCATTCTTTTTACCTAATATCTAGATCGAATTGATTAGCAAATAATTACTATGTTGTGAAAAAGTACTCATTGGTTTATTGATTTTTCGGTTTATTCGTAATATACTTAAAATTCAACATCTTTAATTCGAGGTATAGTACCCTTAGCGAGGTTGGAAAGAGTATGCTTTTTAACTAGTAAACTGCATTAATTGGTTTTTTTAGGAGATTCACAGATTTATGCAAACGGTTCGCTAGTTGTTTTCGGTGAATTCCTGCTATGAATGCTTCTAACTTTCCACGCTGATATTCAGAATGTACTATACCAACAATTAATAGGTGGTATAAGGATAATCCCTTAAATGGGAATATTCGAAGAAAGATTAAAGATAGGGGGAATATTTTTTGAAAAAGTCTAAATTTTCAGTGCTTGCTCTTCTTATGGCCATCATGCTTATACTTGCGGCATGCAACGGCGGTTCGAAGGAAACCTCGAATGAAAAAGAAGGTGGCTCGGGTGACTCCACCAAATCAAAAGTATTAAACGTAAACAACTCGAGTGAACCTGGTTCGCTTCACCCTGCCAATGCCCAAGGTACTCATGAATCATGGATCCTTGAACATACGTTTGAGGGGCTGACTAAGAAAACAGAAGAAGGTAAAATCGTCCCTGGTTCTGCAAAATCATGGGAAATCAGTGATGATGGACTAACATGGACATTCAAATTGAGAGATGGTTTGAAATGGTCAAATGGAGACCCGCTTACAGCTAATGATTTCGAATATGCTTGGAAATATGCCTTGAAACCAGAAACTGCTGCTGATTATGCTTACCAGCTTTATTATCTTAAAGGCGGAGAAGCCTACAACAGCAAGAAAGGCAAGGAAGAGGACGTAGGGGTTAAAGCTATAGACGATCTTACATTAGAGGTTACTTTGGAGCAGCCTACACCATATTTCCTTGACTTGACTTCCTTCTATACTTTCTATCCAATCGATAAAAAGGTACAGGAAGAAAATCCAAAATGGGCTTTGGATGCAAAGACACACGTTTCAAACGGGCCGTTCAAATTAACGGAATGGAAACATAAAGAAAGCCTGAAAATCGAAAAGAATGAAAATTACTACGATAAAGATAAAATCAAATTGGATGCAGTTAACTTTGCTCTAATTGAAGATGAAAATACAGCATGGCAAATGTATCAGAGTGGCGAATTGGACCTCGCTTATCCACTGCCAGTAGATATTCAAGGTCAAATGGTCAATTCTGATGATAAAGAATTCAAAATGGGCAAAGAACTTGCCGTTTACTATTACAACTTTAATACGAAAGTGAAACCTTTCAATAATGCTAAAGTAAGGAAAGCGCTTTCAATGGCTATCGAGCGTCAAAAAATCACCGAAAATGTTGCTCAAGGCGGACAAAAGCCTGCTTTCGGCGTAGTCCCTCCGGGTATTCCTGATGCATCTGGAGATTTCCAGGAAAATACAGGTAACCTATTTAAGGAAGATGTTACCGAAGCTAAGAAATTGTTAAAAGAAGGACTTGCTGAAGAAGGCATGAAAGAATTACCTGAGTTTTCAATTTTGTATAACACTTTAGATTCCCACAAGAAAATTGCTGAAGCGGTTCAAGAAATGTGGCGTGATAACCTGGGTGTTAAAGTAACACTTGAAAATGCGGAATTCCAAGTTAAGCTTGACCGTGAAAAAGCTGGCGACTTTGAAATTTCCCGTGCAGGATGGGTTGGTGACTATGTTGACCCGATGACCTTCATGCTTTGGGAAACAGATGGTGCCTATAATGATGCAGGTTGGTCCAACAAAGAATATGATAATTTATTAAAAGAGGCAAAATCTACAATGGAACCAAAAGAACGCATGGCTGCTTTACATAAAGCAGAGGAAGTTCTGATTGAAGATATGCCAATCCTTCCGGTGTACTTCTACACAAAACCATACATGGTTAAATCGAATGTTACTGGAGTTTATGCACCGATTAATGCTTATCCGAACTTTATTTACGCGGATAAAAAATAAGAGAAGGATAAAAGTGAAATGGGAGGTATGTCCGATTAAGGACATACCCCATTTTTCAATTGCGAATTTGAATATTTCATGAATTCATTTCCGTTTTCAACTCCTTAGAAAATCGATGATTGGGGTGATTACCATGTTGAGATATACATTAAACCGTTTTAAATGGGCGATTATTACTTTATGGGCGGTTATTACATTAACGTTCATCATAATGCATACGATTCCGGGAAATCCATTTGCTAAAGAAGGAGCAATGCCTCCTGCAGTTTATGAAAACCTTCAAGTCCACTATGGATTGGACAAGCCGTTGTTGACCCAGTATGGGAATTATTTATTGGAAGTCGTACAATTCGATTTTGGTCCATCATTGAAATCCTCATCCATTTCTGTGAATGATTACATTTTGAAAGGATTTCCAGTGTCGTTGCACTTAGGGGCACAAGCATTGGTGATTGCCATCTTTTTTGGGCTAATTTTGGGTGTAGTTGCTTCACTGAAAAGAAATAAATGGCCCGACTATTTATCAATGGTCATTGCCATCGTAGGGATCTCTGTTCCAAACTTTATCTTGGCGACTATTTTAATCAATTATTTCGCAATAAAATGGCATATATTCCCAGTTGCTACATGGGCGACATGGCAGCATACCATTTTACCATCCATTGCCCTGTCAATGATGCCTCTTGCTTTCATCGCCAGATTGATGCGGACAAGCATGCTTGAAGTAATGGGGCAGGATTACATTTTGACTGCAAAGGCCAAAGGATTAAAACGGAGCGGTGTCATAATCAAACATGCTATTCGGAATGCGTTATTGCCGATTATCACGATTCTAGGTATCCTGACGGCTAATATCGTTACAGGAAGCTTCATCATTGAACGTATTTTTGGTATTCCAGGCATGGGAGATATGTTCGTAAAGGGAATATCCAACCGAGACTACCCGGTCATTCTTGGCTCCACAATTGTGTATAGTGCAGTGCTTATCCTATTGATATTCATCGTTGATATAGCCTACACGTTGATTGATCCAAGAATTAAAGTGACGGGGGAGAAGAAATAATGGCAGATAAAGTGCATTTAACCGAAGATATGTTCCAACCCGCTGAAGGAAACTTTAAGGAAGCTGAAAAAATTGCCAGGCCTACAGTTTCATATTGGTCTGACGTCTGGCGTCGTTTTAGAGAAAATAAATTGGCAATGACGGGATTCGTACTTATTATCCTCTTGGTTTTACTGGCGATTTTTGGTCCATATATTAACGGGTATACTTATTATGGACAAGATTTCGAGAAGAAGAATCTTAGTCCAAATGCCGAGCATTGGTTTGGAACGGATTCTTCAGGAAGGGATTTATTCACGCGAGCTTGGTATGGTGCGAGGATATCGTTGTTCATTGGATTGATGGCTGCGCTGATTGACTTCTTGATTGGTGTCCTTTATGGCGGGATTTCAGCCATTCGTGGCGGACGCACAGATAATATCATGATGCGGTTTGCTGAAGTGATCTATGCAATCCCTTACCTATTGATGGTTATCTTAATGATGGTCGTATTAAAACCTGGTATTCTGCCGATCATCATTGCGATGTCGATTACAGGGTGGATTCCCATGGCACGACTAGTAAGGGGACAGGTTTTACAACTTAAAGAGAATGAATATATCCATGCAGCAACCATCTCTGGAGCCAATACGAGCTGGACTTTAAGAAAACACATGATTCCAAATACAATGGGACCGATCCTGGTCAATTTAACGTTGACTGTACCCACTGCGATTTTTGCCGAAGCTACACTAAGCTTTTTGGGTCTTGGAGTGCCAGCGCCTCAAGCAAGCTGGGGAACATTGACAAGTGATGCCCTGGGAAGCATTTTGGTAGGGAATTTCTATCAACTTTTAATCCCGGCAATATTGATTTCCTTAACCATGTTCGCGTTCAATGTGGCTGGTGACGGACTGCAGGATGCCCTGGATCCAAAACTTCGGAAATAATAGAGTCCTAACATAAAGATTTGATATTACTAGAATAGGAGGGACGATGATGGAGAACCTATTAGAAGTCAATGATTTACACATCACCTTCCATACTTATGCAGGAAAAGTGCAGGCGGTTCGCGGCGTGAACTTTGAAGTGAAAAAAGGGGAAGCCGTTGCCATTGTTGGAGAGTCCGGATGCGGTAAAAGTGTTACTGCGAAATCCATCATGAGATTATTGGAAACACCTCCAGCAGAGTATGGAAAAGGGTCTATAAACTTTGGCGGCAAAGATCTTATTAAAATGAGTGAAAAGGAAATGCAGAAGATTCGTGGAAATGAAATCAGCATGATTTTTCAGGATCCAATGACTTCGCTTAATCCAACGACAAAAATTGGCAGCCAAATCATGGAGGGTATTTTAAAGCATAATAAAAATATGTCCCGAAAAGATGCATACGAACGGGCGTTGGAGATGCTTAAACTTGTAGGTATTCCTCAGCCGGAAAAAAGGATGCAACAATATCCACATGAGTTTTCAGGTGGTATGCGCCAAAGGGCAATGATAGCAATGGCTTTAGCCTGTGAACCGAAATTGCTAATTGCGGATGAACCTACAACGGCATTGGATGTAACGATACAAGCGCAAATTTTGGAACTGATGAAAGATATCCAACGTAGAATGGATACTTCCATCATATTAATCACTCATGATTTAGGTGTGGTTGCGGAAACTTGTGAACGGGTAGTCGTCATGTATGCAGGCAAGGTTGTGGAGACGGGAACGGTAGGAGCTATATTTTCAAACCCACAGCATCCATATACAAGAGGCCTGCTTAAAACGGTGCCAAGGCTGGATATGGAAAAAACGGCTCCGTTGGTTCCCATTATCGGATCACCACCGGATTTATTGGATCCGCCAAAAGGATGCCCATTTTATCCAAGATGTGAATCCGCAATGAAAGTGTGCAAAGACCATGATCCGGAACTTGAAGTAGTGGAAGAGGGTCAGACAGCTGCATGCTGGCTGCACCACCCAATGGCAAAAGCAACACAGGTACAAGCACCGACTAATGTATAAAGGAGGAGAACCAATGGTTTCACTAAAAAATAAGTCAGTTAAAGAAAAGACAGTCAACGAAAATTCTCCTCTTGTTGAAATAAAGAATCTGAAGAAGTATTTTCCCGTTGGTTCTCAGACGCTGAAAGCGGTAGATGGTTTGGATCTCAAAATCTATCCGGGGGAAACTGTCGGTCTTGTTGGGGAAAGCGGTTGTGGTAAATCGACTGCAGGTCGTACAATCACAAGGCTATATGAACCGACAGATGGCGAAGTTCTTTTTCAGGGGAAAAATATTTTCGATTACAAACAGGGGGAAATGTCACAAATCCGCCGTGAAATACAAATGATTTTCCAAGATCCCTACGCATCCTTGAACCCAAGGATGAAGGTGGAGGAATTGATTGGGGAACCACTTGCCATACATGGGATATCAAAAGGTAAAGAGAGAAGAAAAAGGGTGGAAGACCTATTAAAGCTGGTTGGTTTAAGTCCGGAACATATCACTCGTTTTCCGCATGAATTCAGCGGTGGACAACGCCAGCGTATTGGAATTGCAAGGGCTTTGGCATTAAATCCTAAATTCATCGTTTGTGATGAACCAATTTCTGCCCTGGATGTTTCGATACAAGCTCAAGTGGTTAACTTATTAAAAGAGCTACAAAAAGAAATGGGCTTGACCTATTTATTCATCGCACATGATTTATCGATGGTCAAGTATATTTCAAATCGCATTTTAGTCATGTACCTTGGAAGGATGATGGAACTTTCGGATAGTGATTCTTTAACGAATGATCCGCTACATCCATACACGCAAGCCTTGCTTTCTGCAGTGCCGATTCCGGATCCCACTATTAAACGGGAAAGAATCGTACTTAAAGGCGATGTACCAAGTCCGATAAATCCGCCGAGCGGCTGTGTATTCCGGACTCGCTGCCCTAAAGCGATGGAGATATGCTCCAGTGCTGTACCTGAATGGAAAGAACAAAAACCGGGACATTTCGTAGCTTGTCATTTATATTGGTAAACAAAAAAACCAGTTGCGTTTGCGACTGGTCCTTTTTTACATATTTATTTAAAATATTTTTAGATATAAGCGATTATCTTGAAGAATAAATTATTTTATAGTATGTCAAAATAAATAACTAGGAATCTGAAAATAAAACATATAAAATGTAATTATATGTAAAAATAAATAATTGTTTCTTGTACCAATTTGTAAGAGAAGGAGGGATTGATATTGTATTCCACGATAACTAGTGAAATCGTCGATCGTGTCATGATAATTACTCTTAATCGTCCTGAAAGAATGAATGCTTTCAATGAAAAGATGTGTGAGGAGATGATTCTTGCTTTAGATGAAGCGGATGAAAGTGATGACGTACGAGCCGTTATTTTAACTGGCGCTGGGGATGCTTACTGTGCTGGAATGGATTTGGAGAAAGGTGCAGAAACCTTTATGGATCACACCCCTTTGGTTGAATACCGTGATGCAGGGGGGATGTTGTCATTACGGATTTTTGAGATGAAGAAACCCATGATAGCAGCAATTAATGGAGCGGCAGTTGGGATTGGGATAACAATGACTTTGCCTATGGACATTAGAATCGCTTCCACAGATGCAAAAATGGGTTTTGTATTTGCGAGGAGAGGGATAACGATGGAAGCATGCAGCGGTTGGTTCTTACCTAGGCTTGTCGGAATGGGCAAAGCTTCCGAATGGATTTTTACCGGCAGAATGATTTCTGCCAGTGAAGCATATGAGGGAAGATTGGTAAACAAGATCGTTGAGCCGGATGAATTGATGTCTGCGGCAATGGAAATTGCAGCAGACATTGCGGAAAATACATCTTCCGTCTCAGTGACGTTATCCCGCCAGTTAATGTGGACCATGCTCGGTGCAAACCATCCTGTTGAATCGCATAAAATAGAATCGAAAATGATTCATTGGACCGGAAAACAAGCGGATGCACAAGAAGGGATCGAAGCCTTCCTTGAAAAAAGGAAAGCTGATTTCAAAATGAAAAGCAGCTCCGATATGCCCCCGTTTTATCCTTGGGGAACGGATCGAACATATGAAGCGGATAAGAAATGAATGGTAGGGTAAAAGCCTAGGGAAGTGCGTGATAATTTTTACTTTTCGGATAAATTAGGGTTTCGTTTCTTAGTGTGTTATACTGTGTTTACCATTTACTAAACTTGTTTCATGTTCCCCTATTCCCTGTGAATAGGGGTTTTTTAATTATTGCAATTCAATAAAAAAAACAGACTCTACAAGTAGAGTCCGTTATATATTGTATTTAAAATTATGCTTTTTGAACGTTAGTAGCTTGGGGTCCACGTTGACCTTGCTCAACTTCAAAAGTAACTTCTTGACCTTCGTCTAATGATTTGAATCCTTCGCTTTGGATAGCTGAGAAATGTACGAATACATCGTCTCCGTTTTCGCGTTCGATGAAGCCAAATCCTTTTTCTGCGTTAAACCATTTTACTTTACCTTGTTCCATTGTTGTTGCCTCCTAGTGTGAATCCACACATTGTGTTACTACCCTTGCTCAATCATTAGACGAAAAGTGTTTCACTTATCAATCTTCCCGAACAAAAATAATTCTTATTAAATATAACAGATATTGTCGGAATCTGCAAGTAAACAAAGCAAGATTATTTATAATGCTAGATGTTAAAAAATTATTAATGCCCTTTTTTGTAATCAAGTAAATTTGTTGAAGGGTTTTTTACCATTAAGATCGTTCATTAAATTCGGCATGAAAATATACCCTGAATAAGCCGTTCTCGTAAAATTCCGTATTTCCGGATGTGTGCGGGTAATGTCCCTCCAATATAATCGGACTTAGGAAGAAGGGATTCAACTCCGGCACTCCGTGTCTGGAACCTTTTTATTTCGTTTGTGTCAATTGATTCAGACATTTCCTTTTTCCAGCCTGCGATCACTTCCGAATCGGTTATATGATCCTTCCAAATTTCCGGAGATCTTCAGGAAATCACAATCCACTCGGGTACCAATTCTTTAACTCTCTGTAATAAAGGTCCATACAAGCCTGGCTTATTATGAGTTTTCTTGGCATGATTCTCCCCCTGCCTATTTTTCTGAATTATACATAAGTTCAATGATATTTCAATTGGGAACAGTGATTGCTTTCCAATCTTGCTATAATACAAATAATTAATGGAATGGGGTGTAATCATGAATGTGAAAGACATATATGGACAGCTGCCTACTATAGAATCAAAACGTTTAGTTATGAGGAAAGTCACCATGAATGATGCAGAAGACATGTTCGCTTATGCATCCAATAGTGATGTATCCCGCTTCGTCACATGGGAAGCCCATCGTTCCCTATGTGATACAAGGGATTTTATCCGATTTGCCTTACAGAATTATGAGGATAAGAAAATCGCTCCATGGGGAATACAATACAAGGAAAGCGGTAAGCTGATTGGCACTATTGACTTTGTTTCATGGCAGGTTGATCATCATAGAGCTGAAATTGGATATGTGCTGGCACCAGAATATTGGGGGAATGGCTTGGTGACGGAGGCAGCCAAAAAGATAATCGAATTTGGCTTCGATAATATGAACCTTGTCCGAATACAAGCCCGCTGCTTTGTAGGAAATTTGGCTTCGGAGCGAGTCATGCAAAAGGCTGGAATGTCTTTTGAGGGAATCATAAGGAAAGGGATGTTTGTTAAAGGAAAGCATGAGGACCTAAAGTTATACTCGATTATTAAAGGTTGATTTGAAAGCCTGCTGATTCAAGGGAAAGAAATATTCTAAAAGGTTAAAAGCGGATTTTACCATGAGTATTGAGTGGGGAAATTTCTTTTCATGATTATTATGAATATAGGAAAATCGAAATCAAACAATTTGTGCAAATATTGAATCAAAAACTATACAAAACGTCTAATGTAAAAAGCCCGTTTGAAAAATATAATAAAACTATGAAATCGTGTTGAAATGGAGGGTTTCTTTAATGACTGTTATCAATGATGTAGAAACGTTGAAAAATTATATCGGTGGCAAGTGGGTGAATTCCACAACATCGAAACATGAGGAAGTGCCTAATCCGGCAACAGGAGAAGCTTTGGCAATCGTACCCCTTTCCACAAAGGAAGATGTCGACCAGGCAGTGCAGGTTGCTAAAAAGGCGTATAAAGAATGGAAAAAGGTGGCCGTGCCAAAAAGAGCGCGCTTCTTATTCCGTTACCAGCAATTATTGATAGAACACTGGGATGAACTTGCAAAGCTGGTCACGATAGAAAATGGAAAAAGCTATACAGAAGCATATGGTGAGGTTCAACGTGGAATTGAATGCGTTGAATTCGCTGCAGGTGCGCCTACCTTGATGATGGGCAGTCAGCTTCCTGATATATCCCCTGGAATTGAATCAGGCATGTATCGTTATCCAATGGGTGTCGTTGCCGGGATTACGCCATTTAATTTCCCAATGATGGTTCCCTGTTGGATGTTCCCGCTTGCAATAGCCTGTGGAAATACGTTTATCTTAAAACCTTCAGAACGGACTCCGCTTTTAGCCAACCGCCTTGTAGAATTACTGACGGAAGCCGGCGTTCCGAATGGTGTTGTCAATATTGTCCATGGTGCCCACGATGTCGTGAATGGAATTTTGGAGCACGAAGACATTAAAGCGATATCATTTGTCGGATCCCAACCTGTAGCAGAGTATGTATATAAAACGGCAGCTGCCAATAAAAAACGTGTCCAGGCTTTATCAGGAGCGAAAAATCATTCAATCGTCATGCCTGATGCGGATTTGGATAATGCCGTAACGAACATAACGAATGCCGCCTTCGGGTCAGCAGGCGAGCGTTGCATGGCCGCGTCGGTGGTTGTTGCGGTAGGCGAAGTGGGAGATTTGCTTGTTGAGAGATTAAAGGCTGCAGCGGATGACATCAAGATTGGCAATGGAATGGATAAGGACGTTTTCTTGGGCCCTGTGATCCGTGATACTCATAAAAAGAGAACAGAACAATATATTGATATCGGGGAAAAAGAAGGAGCGGTTCTCCTTCGTGATGGCAGAAAAGAAGGCGATCAGGAAAATGGCTATTATGTTGGGCCGACATTATTTGACCATGTAAAAACAAACATGAAAATATGGAAGGATGAAATTTTTGCCCCTGTTTTATCCATAGTAAGGGTTAATACGCTTGAAGAAGCAATCGATTTGACCAATAAATCCGAATTTGCCAATGGTGCCTGCCTCTATACGGATAGTGCAAAAGCCATCCGGGAATTTCGTGAAGAAATTGATGCAGGGATGCTTGGTATTAACCTTGGTGTACCCGCGCCTATGGCATTCTTTCCTTTTTCCGGCTATAAAAGTTCATTTTATGGAGACCTTCATGCCAATGGAAAGGACGGCGTGGAATTTTACACTAGAAAGAAAATGTTAACGGCAAGATATTGATAGGAAAAAGGGGTCGACGCTATTTGTGGTCGACCTTCCTTTATAGCTTTATACATTATTATAGGAGGAGTGTGGCATATGCCGGTTAAAAAACAGGGTCATGATCTTAAAACGATGGATGGCAAATATGTCTGGCATCATATGAAAGGGGCTGAACCCAACCCTGGGACAATGGTAGTCCAAAAAGGGCAAGGAGCATGGATTACGGATGTTGATGGGAATCGTTTCCTGGATGGGATGTCAGGCTTATGGTGTGTCAACGTAGGATATGGTCGTACGGAGCTGGCCGAGGCAGCTTACGAGCAGTTGAAAGAGCTTCCTTATGCCCCTTTAACGAACAGCCACATCCCGGCTATTAAGCTAGCAGAGAAGTTAAATGAATGGCTGGGTGGGGATTATGTGATTTTCTTCTCTAACAGCGGTTCAGAAGCAAATGAGACAGCTTTTAAAATTGCTCGACAGTATCATCAGCAAAAAGGTGAACATGGACGTTATAAATTCATTTCCCGTTATCGAGGTTATCATGGCAATTCAATGGGGGCACTGGCAGCTACCGGGCAAGCACAACGAAAGTTTAAATATGAACCACTCGCCCCAGGTTTTCTTCATGTATCACCGCCGGATTCATACCGAAACCCAGAGGATGAAAGCGGTGAAAAAAGTGCGGCTGAAATTGACCGTACCATTACATGGGAATTGGGCGAAACGGTGGCCGCGGTAATCATGGAACCAATCATCACCGGAGGCGGAATCCTGATGCCACCTGATGGATATATGAAGCGGGTAAAAGAAATTTGTGAGAAAAATGGTGTCCTGCTCATTTCGGATGAGGTCATTTGCGGGTTTGGCCGTACTGGAAAGAAATTCGGATTTATGAATTATGATGTAAAACCGGACATCGTAACAATGGCTAAAGGAATCACAAGCGCTTACCTGCCATTATCCGCTACAGCCGTCAAACGTGAAATTTATGAAGCGTACATTGGTTCAGATGAATATGACCGCTTTCGACATGTAAATACATTTGGTGGCAATCCAGCTTCCTGTGCCCTTGCTTTAAAAAATATTGAAATATATGAAAATGAAAAACTAATAGAACGGTCTGAAGAGTTAGGGCTTCGCTTTCTGCAAGAGTTTGAAGAAATCAAATCTCATCCTAATGTTGGGGATGTACGCGGGAAAGGTTTGTTGGTAGGGATTGAACTAGTGGAAGATAAACAGACAAAACGACCGATCGATCTTTCCAAAATCAATAAAGTGATTGCGTCATGCAAAGAAAAGGGGCTGATTATAGGTAAAAATGGTGATACAGTTGCAGGCTTCAATAATGTCCTGACTCTCGCTCCTCCACTAAGTATCACTGAAGAGGATTTCTTATTCATCGTAATGACTGTAAAGCGAACACTAACAGAACTATAAATAAAAAAACTTCAGAAATAGAATAGGTAGCCTTGAAATACGTTTCCTGAAAATTCGGTATATAAATAGAGTTCAATATGTACTTGTTGATTTTCCCTATTTTAACATTCGGTTTTTTTCGGAAATATTTCCTTTTAATTGAGGAAGCTGCGTTTAGTTTTAGCACCGTTCAGAACCTTTGAACGGTGCTTTTATATATGGTCAAAGGACCGGGTATAACGCGTAAAAAAACTCTAAAAGTCTGTGGTTTGTCCATACATAAATTAGCTTATCCCATAGGTTAAATAGAAAATAAATTTCCCTTTCGTGTCTAAAAGTTAGATTTGGAGTAATGGATAAGATTTAATTCCTCTATCACTTAGATTTTTAAAAGGCCGATATTTATTTAAAATACAAGGATAGAAAGAATAAGAGATCTATGACGAATTAAAGGGGGAATTTCTGGAATCGTTTTCCTTGCTTAGTTATAGCGGATGTTTGAAAATGGAATGATAATGATTGGTTGAAAAATACCGATTTCATATTGTCAATATTAACTTCAGAAGAGGTGTGGTACATGAAGAATGAAGATATAACAAAAAAACTCACATTACATACCCCTGAAATTTTAGGTAGTGAGAATTTTTCAAAGTATGCTGTATTGGTTCCGCTTATAGAAAAAGAAGATGGAATCCATGTTCTTTTTGAAGAGCGTTCACACACACTTAGGAGGCAGCCAGGGGATATCTGTTTTCCAGGCGGGAAAATAGACAAGTCGGACCATGATGAACAATCGGCTGCCCTTAGGGAAACATATGAGGAACTTGGTTTGAAAAAAGAAGATATTTATAATGTCTTTCCAATTGATTATTTGGTATCCCCTTTTGGGATGATTGTATATCCTTATGCAGGATTTGTTCGTAACCATCAACGGATAATCCCTAATCCAGCTGAGGTAGAAACCATTTTTAGTGTACCGCTTTCCTTTTTCATGGAAAAACCGCCAGAGATATATCATGTGAAATATAAAATAGAACCACATGAAAACTTCCCCCAAGATTTAATTGTTGGCGGGGAGAATTATAAATGGCAGCCAAAACAAATGGAAGAATATTTTTACTTATATAACGATCGAGTAATCTGGGGAATGACAGCGAAAATCCTTACCCATTTTATAGAAATTCTTCGTTAGACACTTCTAAAGCACCTTTTTTTCTCAAAGGATTTCTATTAAACTTAAATTATGGTAAAAGTTAGGTTTTAATAGAATCGGGGGGATGAGTGGATGAAGAATAGTTTTGAAATACTTGAAAAAGAACGGGAAATGGCAATGGCTGCGCATGTGAACTTCAATGAAAACCGCGAATACTACGATGAAACGAAAGATCAGGAACTTAAGCGAGAATACTATCAAGATGGTTCCTTGGACCGAGAAGGATTGAAGAAACTACTAGTAGCAACCCATAAAAACCAGCTGAACTACTCACCACATCGTCATGTTTACCCTTGGGTTGACTTACAGGAAAATGGCAAGCTGAAAAGCCTGTATTCCGGTAAAGGAATGGATCCTATAGAAGTCATTGAGGAAGATATCCGTATACTAGAAGAGTTGTCAAAAGGGATTGAATCAACGAAGATGGAGAACATGCTCGTTAATTGTGAACATGTCGTACCTCAATCATGGTTCAATAAAAAAGAACCGATGAGGGGGGATTTGCACCATCTGTTCGCCTGCGAACCAACTTGTAACAGTAGCCGGGGTAACTATCCATACCATGATTTTGAGGATTATATCCCAGAAGCATCGGCTGCCGGAATAAAAGCGGGTTGCGGGAAATCGGACGAAGGTAAATTCGAACCTGAATACGGCAAAGGCATTGTAGCGAGGGCTACCATGTATTTTTTACTCAGGTATGAGGGTATCATCGATAACGGCAATATTGACCTGGCACTGCTTATGGAATGGCACCGGCTCTTTCCAGTCAGCACTTATGAAAAACATAGAAACCAGGCTATACATGAGATTCAGGGTAATCGAAACCCATTTATAGATTTCCCCGAAATGGCGGAGAAATGGAATTAAATTATAAAAAAAGGATTGAAGCTGTGGTAAAAGCTTCAATCCTTTTTTAATGAGAGATTTTAAAGGAATTTCACACAAACGGGAAAGGGAACTTGAACATCTTTTTGCAATAATGTTAATTTTCCGTCCTGTTCATTCCGTGCATATAGTGTCAGGTTTCCTGATTGTTCATTAGAAGCGATCAGGAATTTTCCGCTAGGGTCCAATGAAAAATCTCGTGGCCAATGCCCTTCGGAATTGACCAGTTCCACGAATGCCAATTTGCCTGTTTCTTGATTGATTTGGTAAACGGCTATACTATCATGTCCGCGGTTTGCGGCATATACGAATTTACCGTCATCAGAAATATGAATGGCGCTGCCCTGGCTGTTTTCCTTGAAATCTTCGGGAATGGTCCGGACCGTTTGTAATTCAGAAAAACTCCCGGTTAGACTGTCGAAACTTAAAACAATGACTTCTGGTACAAGCTCAGACATGACATACGCAAATTTTCCGTTTGGGTGGAAGGTCAAATGCCGTGGTCCGCTGCCTGGTGCAACGGATAAACTGTTTACTTCTTCCATAATCCCATTATGTATTTTATAAGTTATCACTTTATCTATTCCTAGATCGACTACAGCAATGAATCTTTCGTCCGGTGTGAAACCAGCGAAGTGAGTGTGTGCTTTTTCCTGACGTTCTTCATTAGGTCCGTGACCCTCATGTCGAACAGTGGATGATAAAGGTAAAGGGACCGCGTCGTTCTGAAGCGGATATGATTCAATCACGCCTTCTCCATAACTGGAAGTGACCAAAACCTGTTTCTTGCTGTCGACACTTATATGGCAGGAAGAACCATTTGGTGTCAGTTGTTTGCCCAAGTAGGTAAGCTCACCAGATTCTTCACTTATCGAATAGGCTGAAACTCCACCACTGCCCGCTTCTTTTAAAATGGCGTAGAGATTCTTCTTGTCCTGGCTTATGGCGAGATAAGTCGGATCGGTTAATTCTGCTGCAAGAACCGGTGTACTGAGTTTTCCTTCTGCTGTATCTAAAGTAAAGCGGTAAATGCCTTTGCTGTTTCCTTTTGTGTAAGTGCCAATGTATCCAATTATGGTTTGTTGATCATGTTTTGCCATATTTATCTCCTCCAAGAAAGATTTGTGTTTATTTTTATTTTAACATAGATGATACGCATTATATCCTTTTCCCGGTTTAAGTCGAGTTGGAACCTGATTCATTTAGAAATTACTGGGGCGAGAAGAAAAGAAACGACAAGGGGGTAAAATTTTATCGACTGGCTTTGAGACTTCGATAGGAATATGCCTAAACGCAGAAACGGAAAATAAGCCCTGATCAGTCAGTTTAATTTCCGGGATGACAGGTAACGCCAAGAACGCAAGTGTAAGGAAAGGGTTGAAATGCCTGTTTGCACCGAGTTTCAATGGGGCACCATCGATTCGTTCAATGAATGAACGACATCATATAAGTTCATTTACTCACAATCCAGAAATTGGGGGTGGGAGGGAGGCTAGTATTTTCTCTTTATGAATTACCGCCAATCCACCCTGGGTCTTTTTGATTTCCTATGCGGCCATTAGCATATCTTGGTCATTCGTGCCGGCAATGATTAAATTATGTGAATTATGGGCTACTGTCATGGCAATTGCGCCTGATTTCAATCCGAGCCCTTTTATGATCCCAAGACCTAATTGGTTGGTCAAATGATGCCGTTCAATTACAGCCAGTTTTATATGATCAACTTGTTCAGGGAACTGGAATAGACCATGATTAACCCTAACCGGTTCAATCGAATGCTTTGTAATCAAACTGTTTGTAGTTATTCAATATTAATAGAAGGAAGCTTATTTTTAAAAGGTATCGTCAAATCATCTTCCGTTATTTCATGAAATTGAACGGAGTGCTTCAACTCGTCGTCAATAGCCTGTTCCTTTTCAGCTGGAAAGTTAAGTAAACGATTAGTTTGCACCATAAGCCTCCCTCTTTAAAGACCGAGTGGATGATGACTGAATCAAGATCATCTAATAGAAGGAAGTCTGCCTTGAATCCAGGCGCTATGACACCATATTCCGTTAAACCAAAGCATTCTGCTGCATTTATGGTCGCCATTTGAATGGCGGTAATAGGCTGGACACCTGTTTCTAAGGATAGTCGAACATTGTGATCGATACTCCCCTCAGATAGAATATCATCCAGGTGCCGATCATCGGTGACGAATAAACAACGGCGGGATTTCTTCTCATTAATAGCTGGAACCAGGTTTATTAAGTCTTTGGCAACGGTGCCTTCCCTGATCATAAAGATACATTCCCTTTCGCAGTCATTCTTTTGCCTCCTCCGATGCAGTGCATTCATGATCCGTTTTAATGCCGGCACTCATATAAACATCGAGCTGTTGTTCGGATAATCCAGCTGCGTGGCCATCACTTCGGCTAAACCAATCACTTTTTTGTTTTGGTAAAATGAAATTAAATCTTCACTTCTTAAGGCAGCACGAAAATGTTCAAACGCCGTCGTAGGTACACAATATGGCATCATGAAGTAGAAGTCAAAAGGAAGATGGTCGGATTGTTCAATCATAAATTGAATGCCTTTTTACCAGAAACATTGGCTATTTCAAGGGGTTCTGTAACGATGCAGGTAACACCACGAAAAAGGAGAATGTTTGAGAGTTCAGAATGCCTGACCATCGGAAATTCAATATGGACATGGCCATGGCCATCAATGAATGTAGGGGAGACGAATCTTCCGGCAGCATCAATTTCTGAAAGACGCTCATAACTCCCTATACAGGCGAAAAAACCATCGACGATAGCTATGTCGCCTGTATAGGGCATCACCATTTAATACAACTATTATCTGACCGTTTTTAATGACGCAATCTGCAGGCGTTTTCCCTGCGGCGACATCTATTCTGTAACCCCTTTGGCAAAAATATAACCGATTAATATTTCACTTTTTCAATATAGGTCTCCCATGTTCGGAATGGTAAATCGTGGTTATTAAAAGACATTTGTTCCATTTTAATTATGCGCTTTTCCATTGGCAGGCCAAGTTCCTGATAGATAAAGTGATCATCAAAGCCGATGTGTGCAGCGTCTTCCTTCGTACATGCGTAATAAATGGCTTTTGGACGTGCCCAATAAATGGCACCAATGCACATTGGGCAAGGTTCACAGCTAGTGTATATTTCACAATCTGTAAGCTGAAAGCTGTTGAGGTGCCTGCATGCATCACGAATCGCCTGTACTTCGGCGTGAGCTGTTGGATCGTTGGCTGTTGTGACATTATTACATCCTCTTCCTACAACTGTGCCATCTTTTACAATTATTGCACCAAAAGGTCCTCCGTTCTTTGCCAATACATTTTCATATGCAAGTCGAACAGCCATCTCCATGAATTTTACATCCATTAAAAAACACCCCTTCATATTTAATAAGCCAAAAGCTTACTGTTACTTTTTAACGTGAATACTATAAAAATATACCATTTGAAGACGAAAACTGAAGGGAATTTTCCAAAAAAGGAAATTAATTACTTAACGAGAATAATCAGGAGCGGTATGAAAGAATTTTTTACAAAAAATTATAAAACTGATATTGTTAGAATAAAATCATTAGGATTATGAAGGTGATATTATGGGGTTTTTGGGTGTTCTTTTACCGATATTCGGTATTTTTGTTTTAGGGTTCGTCGGTCAGAAAAAGTTTAAACTTGATACAAAATCCATTTCCACGATGGCATTATATTTAATGTCACCTTTTCTTGTGTTTCGAACCTTTTATTCAGCAGAATTTTCGATTAATTATTTTTACCTGTTCTTATTCACGATAGTACTCTGCCTTTCTCTCGTCTTGGTAGTCTATATTATATCGTTCTTCCGTAATTATACAGTCACTGAAACAAGCGGAATGATTTTGGCGTCCGCATTCATGAATAACGGGAATTATGGAACACCTGTCATTTTCCTGCTATTCGGTGCGGCAGGCCTTGATTATGCAATTATCCTGATGGTGGGTCAACAGTTAGTGATGTGCACTATCGGCATTTATTTCGCAGCGAAGGGCAGTCCGGAAGGAAACGGGGTTCAAACAGCTCTTAAAGCAGTATGTAGGATGCCTATTGTGTATGGGGCTATTGCAGGTGCGGTTTTTCAGTTAGTGAACATTCCATTAAGCAATTCGGTTTTGGAAGCTATTCACCTTGTTGCAAATGCAGCGATTCCGACAATCATGATTACACTCGGGATGCAGCTTGCCAACGTTTCACTGAAAAATATTGCCTACCGAAAACTATCAGTTTCATTGCTTCTTAAACTTGCTGTTTCCCCAGCCATTGCTTTCCTGTTATCACTTGCCTTACCAGTGGATGATATGGTCAGGCATATCATGATCATCGTAGCTGCCATGCCAACGGCGGCCAACACTACGATGTATGCACTCCAATTCAATACAGAGCCTGAATTCGTATCAAGTGCTACGTTCATTAGTACTTCATTAAGCTTGATTACGCTTCCGATCATCTTTTTCTTTGTATTATAGAAGATTATCATTCTAAATATACGGGCAAAATTAATATATGCACGGAGGATTCCTATCAAGTTATAATAAGGGAGGAAACTACAAAGGGATCCGGCGCCCTGGAAAAGGAACGAACTATGGTATTTGGATTTAATGGGAAACGGACAGTTACCGATTTTCGATTATGTACTCTAAGTATGAGCTTACTTTTTTTATTTTTCATTCAACTGTCATATAATTTTCAATGCCTTTGTATTTAATTGGGGAGGGATTTTGTGTTCAAGACTAAAATTAAACTAACTAATCCTGAAAGGATTGATGCCATTTTAAAAGCGGTCGTTCAGAAATCCTATGAAGAAGCACTAGAAGAAAAACTCCTGCTATGCATGGAGTGTGGAGATGTGGATTTTTATATCGCGTATTCAAATAATGAAGAACTCCAAGATGCAATTAATGAAAACTTTGAAATCGATGAATGTGGAGAAATCATGAAATTAGACGAACATCAGGAACTTATGGATGATTTATATGAATATTTCTTGATCATACATAAGGAAAGTGATATGTTTGATTTTTTTCCAGCTGGTTCATATATTGTAGTTGGGGAAAGCCGTGAATCGGATACGGATATGTTGGCGCCAAGTGGTTTATTTTCAGCGCCATTTGAAGATGCGATAATGGATTGACGGAAAAGACAGCGATTGCTGTCTTTTTTTCATTTGAAGCTCGATATGCTTACGGCCCTAGGCGTTCTTTGCGCCTGTGGGTCACCCTTGGACACGCTTTTCTGCAGGGGAGACTTCTACCTTCCGTTCCAATCAACTGGAACGTTTTAAGAAAAAACTGTAGGCTAGGTCTGATCCCGAACCCTTAATTAAGACTAGTTTATACTTTATGGTTTTTCCCTGTTTTATGAAACACTCATTAAATTGACGAAATTCGCGAAACTCCTGCCTAATAACTGGCTGGCGGAGGCCTCACAGACGCTATCGGCGAGGTGCCTTGTCAGACAGTTGGCGAAAAGGGGACGGATTTCTGAAATCAACTGGTATGTTATGTAAGGATCCGACCAAGGGTATGGCATTTACCGGGAGGGTAGCAAGGAATCTTAGAGATGGTGAATACAAAAATATGAATCTTTTGCTTTTAATAACCGTATATATAAGAGGAAGAAAGAAGGTGGTATTTATGTCGGAAATTAAACCAACCAACAGCAAAGCGATTGTATCATTAATCATGGGGGTGTTGTCCCTGCTTATTCCATTCATCGGCATCATATTGGGTATTCTAGGTTTAATATTTGCATCGAAGAGTAAACAAGAAATTAATCTTACTGGTGAATCAGGAAATGGTTTAGTGACAGCTGGTAAAGTGTGCAGCATTATTGGAATAATCCTTAATGTTATCGTGATTTTGATTTTTCTGGTGTTTTTTTGTTTCGTAGTAGATACGGACATAACAACCTATTGAATGTAAAAATAATCTTGACAAACAAAGAAAAAGTAAGTAAATCTATTTTTAATAGAATTTCATGTTATAATTAACTAAAATGCTATATATTGTATGAAGGGATGATATTTTGACCATTCAAATATTTGAGTATCCAGCCGTATTCTATTATGAAAAACACCCATTGATTATCGACTCTTTTTCCGTTCAAGTTTGTTTCCCGGATTTTAGGCGAGAAGGAATTATTTCTACCGTTAGCGGTAGGAATCGGGTAGATGCCTTAGCTTGTGCTCAAGAATTATTGGAATCCATGGTCGAACATTTTATTCATGATAAAAAAACAATACCGGATGCAAGTGATTTGGAAAAGGTAAATCTAGATAGGGGAATTAATATATGTGAGGCTGCACCTTTCAGGATTGAAATAGAAAATATCACATATGAAAAATAAAAAAACCTTGCCGGGTAGAGGACAAGGTTTTTATTTTGCATTTCTTGAAGGGTTAATCATACTTTATCACCCGGAATGTCAGGTTATAAGAATGAAAATCTATACAAAAATGGATCGGTGGTTCTAATAGCCCTAAATCATCAATTTTTTTACATAAGTACATGATCCTTTTTGTAAGGTTAGCTCCGGCATTTAATTTTTTTTACGAAAAACCATCATTATCTGTAAAGGAATGATGGTTTTTTTCGCTTCAAATTTCTTTGATTGAAACGGTGTCATTAATTATTTTTAATTTTTAGGGAAAGGATATTGCGTTCTTTATAACGAATATGTATAGTATAGTTAATATAGGTAAAAAGTATCAATAGTTAAATATTTTGGAGGTGTATGAGTGAAATATTATATAGCATCAGACGAAAAAAATTTGAAGCAAGTAAGGTCATTGATCAAGAAATTGACTTCAAAAGGATTTACATGTGTGAATGCCTGGAATTTAATTGAGGATGATGAGAATAACCCAATTGCTGAAGGTATTGGAGAATATGAAAAAAGGGGGATTGAGGAAGCTGATTTCATGCTGATCTTCCTAACTGCAGGCAAAGGCAATCTTTATGAGCTTGGATATGCTTTATCATTAAATAAGAAAATTATTTTGTATTCACCTGAGAAAGACAATTATCATATTAATAAAAAATCAATTTTTCATAATCTGCCCGAGGTAACCATCTGCAGTGGGACATTTTATAAACTGGTTAAATTGATACATACGCTTTCTCCGGAAGGATCTGAAAAAAATGGTTCACTGCACCTTAAATAATTGTCAAATGTAAAATTAAAGGGCTACCCTCTAATAAAATATCTTTTGAACGAACTGTTTAATGTATTAAAAATGAGGGTAAAGACCATTAAAAAAGGGAGAGGACTATTTTGGCCATTATTGATATCGACCAATTATTGCTAGCGACTGAAGAGATTGCAGAAGAATCAGTTCCAATCCTTATTGATACATTTGACATTGATCAACTTTTAGATAAAACGGATTACTGGAATTGGTAAAGCAAAGCATGCCCAGTGAGGATATGCTTTTTTTTCTGAGTGAAATTAACCTGATTACCAGTATGAACATAATACAAGTAATCAGGCAATAAGGATATTATAAAGAATTGGGTAATTTAAAACTTGCGTCCTTTTACGAATCCTAAAATCACAAACATTGCGATGGTGCCGATAACAAAAATTGACTTAATGGATAATATGAGAAGTTCATCGTACATTTGTATTACCTCCTTATATGTAATGCAGTGCAATTATAATTAGCTGTTTATGTAAAAATTATAACATAAAGCCAATAAGTGGTGGTGGGAAATTACAGACAATATGGGTAATAATGTATGGTTTGTTACAGTTTAGACAAAAAAAAATATCCTCTAATCAGGGGATATCAGTAGTAGTAATTATTTAAGTCCAAGTGCTTTTTTTGTTTGTGGTCCGACGACCCCATCAGATGTAAGATTTTTAGCCTTTTGAAATTTCTTTACAGCCATTTCGGTATTTTTTCCAAATCCCCCATCAATTCCTTTAGTGCTGTATCCAAGTTTCGTTAATCTTTTTTGTAGCTCAATTACTTGGGGGCCACTACTTCCTTTCTTCAGGAAAATGTAGGTATTCTGTACAGGTAGGCTTTTAGATCCGCTCACCTTATATCCATTCGTAGCAGCTATGGAAGCAAATGATTTATTCGAACTGGCAATTAAGACAACAGTGTTCATTCCCACTTTATCGTACAGCCATTGAACATCATCGTTATACATGCGAATACAACCGGCACTTATATATTTGCCAATGCTTTTAGAATCATTATTGCCGTGTATTGCGTAAGTATTACCTGGTGTATTCCGTGCATTTATCCCCAGCCATCGTTTCCCCAGAGGGTTTTTTGGATCTCCTCCTTTTATGTTGCCTTTATAATAGGGACGATTCACAATCTTTGTCACGACCTTGAACTTTCCTTCAGGAGTATAGGAGGCTTTTTTTCCTGTCGCCACGATGAACACCTTCACCAATTTATCATTTTCATAATAGGCTAGCTGGTTATTGGCTTTATTGATGATGATCAGTTGTCTTGCCGCTGCACCTGAAGTATTGCTGAACGCAACAAAACTAAAAGCGAATATCAATACAAATACAATTAACTTTTTCATGTTTTTCCCCGTCCCTCTTTTATGCAACCTACATTCACACATATACTATCCTATGCATGAAGCGAAGCTATGGTGACAATTTTTTTTAGGAAGGGTAGACTACAAAAGGGGAAAGTTAACCCCAACCACTTTTTACATTTAGCATTCCAAAGGAGATGGGCACTATTTTTGGCCATTTTTCATACATTATTGAAGTGAAACCGGAGGTGGGAAAGAATTGTCACGCCTAAAAGTGGAGGACTATCTAGAGCAAGGAATCTACGGTCCAAAAGAAATCAAGCCTGAAGAACGAAGGGAATTCCTGGGTACATTACGGGAGCGAGTCGTCATCGTCCTAAAAAAAAGTCAAGTCTTTGAAATGAATGTATATCCGGAGATTGAGCAAATGATGAAGCGGCATCCCCGTTCAAATTTGTTTTTAAATGGTCAGATGGACTATCAATATCTAGGGAAATATATTAAATTGGCAATAAGTCATAATATTCCTTACAAAATTGTTCTCAACAAAGACCATAACTCCGATTTGGGTCTAGTACTAGCAGAAAATAATGCCATAAACAATGAAGTAATTTATATTGAGAAGAAAAATCAAGCCATTCAAGTAATAAAAAAGAAAAGCGTCAAAGCGTTTTTCAAACGGTGGATTAAAAAAATATTTAACAAACACTGAAGAACAAAGCCTAAAAATGAGTCAAAGATGTTTAATATCTGAATTACTTTATTTACAGGAATTCGAGAGCATCGTGCATTTTTTAGACAAGAGCTAGAAGATTATATACATTCCTGCAATCATCAACGAATCAAGCTGAAATTTTAAGGCATGGGCCCGAGATTATCGGGTTCATGCTGCCTAACTAAATATCTTCGCTTAGCCCGTAAACTACCTTTGCTTTATCTTGCGGCCGGACATTATTCTTTTCTGAAATCAGGCACTTAATTTTTAAAATTGGCAATCTCGATCCATACTTATTACACCTATTGAAAACAAAAAAAATCGGATAAGGCAGTTTGTAGACAAAAGGGGTTCGGAATTAAAACATTCCGAACCCCTTTTGAAATTCCCTTTGAATTTTTCTCAATTTTTATGGAATTGGGTCTCTACGAGCTGTTAGGCCATTTTTAGACCTTGCCAGGACCAATTGGCCATCTTCTTTACTTTCATTGCAGGGAAAGTGAGCATCGCCTGATCGACAATTTTTAAGTCCCCTTAAAGGAGTCCAACGCATACCATGCTTTTCTTTTGCATCTGCTTGCAACAGCTTCTGGTTTCCCAACTTTTTCAATTACTTGTCCAACAAGTGGCTCTAAGATGTGACTATCATGCGTATTTCCAGGTGTACAATTGTCCCCAAAACAATGGCGGCCTCCATTTTACGAGCCAAATGGTTCGCTGGATCAGTTGATCTAAAGTAATCTTTTCAAGTTGATCTCGCTGAATAGAATCATGTTTAGAAAGCATCCTTATCACCTCAAGTTTTAATCCTTCTATTTTAAAACATGGTTGTTTTCACATACTTTGTTGCTATTTACCAGGTAGTGAGTTGTGGTTGATTTCCCCTCCAGATGCTCGCTTTCCTTGGTGCGGGCGGTGAGCCTCCTCGGCGTAAACGCCTGTGGGGTCTCACCTGTCCCCTGCTCCCGCAGGAGTCTCGCACCTCCGCTCCAATCAACCTTAAATAGTTTCGTTTTATAAACAACAATCTTTACGAAAAGAGCCTAAAACAAAAAAGACCGCAGGCAAAAGTGAACTGCCCCGTAAATGTTAGACACCAAACTAACATTGCCATGTTCTTTAAATTGAGCCTCCCAATTCTTTATTAAGTATTAGATTAACAATATATTTCAGTGGCAACCGTTGAAAAAGAATCCTTTCCTTTTATGGAAAAACAGCTATTACATTTATCTTAATGAAGAATTGGTCATAAAAAAACCTCCAATTGTTAGATGGTGATCAACAATTGGGGTGCAGTTCTAGGATAGGTCCCCTTAAATTGGTGGATATAACGGGAGACAACCATTCCTGATTATGTGATCCTTTTTCGTAACCTATAAAACTTCCTGAAGTTTCCTATAATCGTTTTTACTACGGAATAAGTGGGGATAGCTATTAAAATGCCAATGAAACCATATATTGATCCTGCAGCAAGCAGCAATAAAATAATCGTCAGTGGGTGAATGTTGAGCCGTTTTCCCATAATATTCGGTGTAACCAAGTGCCCTTCGACCTGTTGAACGACTGTAAGTACAATGAGCACTTTCACTGCCAATCCAATGTCTTGCTGTAAGGCGATGAAAAGGGCAGGGATGATGCTTATAAATGGACCAAGGAATGGTACAACAGTAAAAATCATGGCGAATAGGGCTAATACGAGTGCATAATCGAGACCGATAATAAGGTAGCCAATATACATCAAAGTCCCAATGACGATTGATACGATGAATTGTCCGATAATATAAATTGATAGAGCTCTATCAACGTCTTTTAAAATCGTGTTCCCCTCTGATTCTACGTCGTTCGGAATAAATTTTAATAGAAATGGTCTTAGTTTATCTCCATCTTTCAAGAAATAAAACAAAATGAATGGTGTAATGACCAAAACGGTCAATACACTAGTGATCGTGGAGAAAATAGTATGGACATTCCCTAAGAGTTTTTCCGAGTAATCTTTTAAATGTGTGACCGCTTTTTCTTTCAGATCTTCCATATTAACCATGCCAAAGTCATTTTTTTCAATTATATCTTCGGATTCTTTAGAGAATTCCTTGACTTTGCTTGGGAGGCTTTCAGATAATTTTTGAGATTGGTCCACAATTACAGGACTTCCAAAGTAACTTACCATCCCAATCATGCTGAATATAATCAAAAAGACGATGAAAATGCTAAAAGTCCTAGGGATATATTCAGTTAAAAAGTTAACGACTGGCCGTAATATGTAGTATAAAAGCCCAGCCACTATAATAGGGAAGAATATAGCTGCAATGGTTTTTTGTAGCGGGAGCAAAACATAATCAATCTTACCTAGTAAAAATATAATTAAAATGATCAAAATTATTCCACTTGCATATTTAAAAAACGGTTTATTGATCCACAAAACAATCCCCCCCTAATTCCATCTCTTACTTGATTCCCTTATTTGGCTTCATGTTAAACTATATAACTTGTTCAGTTTCCTATGACCAGTAACAGGGCTGGAATTCGAATTTCTTTTACTTTTGAAGTTCCCATATTTTTGACGGGCGCCAAGGTAGGAAAGGGGAGTCTATCCAGATGCTTGTGAAGATTTATATTTATTGGATAATGTTCAAAAAACTAAAAAAAGGCATCATCAAGTTAACCACCGTTTTTGGAAGTTTACTTGAGAAATGCCTTTTTGCCAGGTCATAAGATACTTGTTATAAATTAGGATATTTTACTTAATGTATTCGTTAATCCTTGTTTCTGTCTTCTTTGCATTTTTTTAATGTCCAAACGCAACCAGATAGAGATGGCGAATGCTATCGTAATTAATACGGCGAAAACGTAGAATACCGGGATATAACTGTTCGTACTTTCCCTAATCGCAGTAACCAACATTGGTCCGCAAACTCCGCCTAGAGACCATGTAGTTAAAAGATACCCGTGAATGGCCCCAATTTCCTTGGTTCCAAATAAATCCCCGGCAAATGCAGGTAGATTTGAAAATCCTCCCCCATAACAACTAACGACTAACAGGATGAGTCCTTGGAACAATAGTGTATTTGTAGTAGTTGGAAGTAAAAGGAACGCTCCAATTTGTATGATGAAGAAAATGACGAAGACATTTGGACGGCCTATATAATCAGAGGCCGCTGCCCAGCCAAGTCTACCTCCGCCATTAAAGATTCCCATAATACCGACTAATGTTGCAGCACCTGCCACAGAAAGCCCAACAACGTCTTGAGCCATAGGTGAAGCTACCGAAATCATCATGATACCCGCACTTGTATTAATTAATTTCATTGACCATAACATCCAGAAGTGTTTAGTTTTAACCGCTTCTTTTGCAGTTAATTGCCTTAGGTCTTTCTTCAATTCTTTTTTACCGGACTCAATATCTCTCATCATTCCTTCAGGTAGCCAGTTAGCCTTTGGAGGTGCAATATAGGTTGCACCTAAGAACATTAGGATGAAATAGCCTGCGCCTAAAATATAATAAGTTGTATAAATGCCAAGGGATTCCATTAGGCTTGCAGCTACTGGGGCTGTTATGAGGGCTCCGGCACCGAAACCTAATACTGCCATCCCTGTCGCCAATCCCCTGCGATCAGGGAACCATTTAACTAAAGTGGATACTGGTGAAATGTACCCGATCCCCATACCAAGACCACTTAAAACCCCATATGTCAATAGGTAAAGTGGTAGTGAATCGACCATTACAGCCAACCCGGAACCAGCTTGTCCTAAACCGAATAATAAAGCAGCAACCAAAGCTGATTTTCTTGGACCATTTTTTTCTACAAATTTCCCAAAGAAGGCTGCAGAAGTTCCTGCAAGCGCCATCATTATTGTGAATGCTAACGTGACTTCAGTTTCTGACCACCCCATAGTCTCAACCAAAGGTTTTTTGTATACGCTATATGCGTATGCACCACCAATGGAAAGGTGAATAGCGATAGCGGATAAAGCGATTAACCACCTGTTTTTTGTCATGTTGTTACCCCTTCTCGTCAAAAATAATAAAGTACCATGCGTTTTATCTATAATATTTTGATTTGCATGCGTTTTAGCTATCTTGGGGATAAGTATATAAGATTATTTTTTAGTAGTAAACTACTAAATTGAATTTAACAACAAATTTGTATCTATGTACCATAATGGATTGAAATTGGAATATATCTAAAAACCCATTCATGACCCCACTTTATGAAATGGTATAAAAAGTGTTTCATTCCTTATATGTTCCTTGTTAATATACATATAAGTATTAAGTTGAGTATCGGTTCGGATGCTGTAGCTCAAAGGAATCCGCTACACTTCTTTTTAAAGGAGTGGAAACGACAAGCGGATTACTGCCTGTTCCATGTTGAAAGAAATTTCACATTGGCATTATTGTTGATAATTTGTTAAAATTAACCCTAATATTCAGGAATTCAAGAAACCTGAACGAACAACCGGTTTTGATATTTATTGAGAAGTTTTAGGAATAATCGGTTCTTTTTTCAGGAATCATAGTAGGAAGTCTAACTCGTTTATTTTAAAAAATTCCGAAAATTTGGTCAAAAGGCTTGAACTATGATTCCTGATAGGAGTAAACTAATTAAAGATAGATTTTATGGAAGTGAAATCTTGTAAATTTATTCAACAAGGGGTTTTGGTAATGAAGGAACATGACATGCAAATCACGCTTAGTACAACAAAGAAAGAAAAACCACAGGCGGACCAGCTTGAGTTCGGTAAGCAGTTTACCGATCATATGTTTATTATGGATTACACACAAGGGCAAGGGTGGCATGATCCAAGAATTGTTCCTTATCAACCGCTCGCACTAGAGCCGTCAGCTATGATTTTCCACTATGGTCAATCTGTTTTTGAAGGATTAAAAGCATATGCAACACCAGAAGATGAAATAATCTTATTCCGTCCGGAAAAGAATTTCCAACGCTTAAATAGTTCAAATAGCCGATTGTGCATACCGGATATCGACGTTGATTTTGCATTGAAGGCCTTAAAAACTTTAATTAGCGTTGATAAGGAGTGGGTTCCTCAGGCAGAAGGTACATCCTTATATATCAGGCCATTCATAATTGCTACTGAGCCTTACCTTGGAGTTTCTCCATCAGAAAAATATCAGTTCATCATCATCATGTCACCTGTAGGTTCTTATTATAAAGAAGGCATTCATCCAGTGAAAATAGCCGTGGAGTCAGCTTTCACACGTGCAGTTAATGGTGGTACAGGAGAAGCTAAAACGGGCGGGAATTATGCATCGAGCCTTAAAGCCCAGGAAGTATCCGAAAAGATGGGTTATGCCCAAGTTCTTTGGTTAGACGGGGTAGAGAAAAAATATATTGAAGAAGTTGGAAGCATGAATGTTTTCTTCAAAATTAATGGTGAAATCATCACTCCTGCTTTAAATGGAAGTATCCTTCCAGGTATTACCCGTGATTCCATTATAGAATTGCTTAAACATTGGAATCTTCCCGTGACGGAAAGACGTATTTCCATGGAGGAAGTCAAAGAAGCATATAAATCAGGTCATCTGGAAGAGGCCTTCGGAACGGGTACAGCCGCGGTTATATCGCCAATTGGTGAATTTTTATGGAATGGTGAAGAAATGATCGTTCAAAGCGGGGAAACTGGGGAACTATCTAAAAAGCTTTATGATACACTGACAGGTGTCCAAACAGGTAAAATTTCAGACGAGTTAAATTGGACTGCGAAAGTTGAAGAAAAAGTGACTCAATGATACTTAAACAAAAAAACCTTCTTTGAAGGTTTTTTTGTTTTTACATAATCATTTTGTGCCTTATTGCAACAGCCACCGCCTCAGTTCGGTGATTCACTCCTAATTTCCTGATTGCAGAAGAAATATGATCTCTGACAGTAAATTCACTAACGCTCATTTTTGATGCCATTTGCTTTAATCCTAAACCATTGGCTAAATATTGAAGGACCTCCGTTTCACGTTTACTTAGAAGGTAAGTGGGAGGAGCCGAATCCAATGTTGAACTGACAGCCAGTTTCAAATAATGGGACAGCTTCATTAAATCATTCTTTGTAACTGGCTCGTTTGCCTGAATGGGGTCAACCAAAACAAAACCGATGACCATGTCATTTACAATTATCGGTATGATTGCCAATGATGAGATGGAAAATTTTTTAACGTATTTTGCAGGAATGGAGGATTGCGCATGTTGAATGGTTAAGTATATGGGTTTGTTATGGATGACAGCTTGGTGGATAGGGTATATATCATGAATGTTTTCTTTAATATTATGTAATGAAAAAGTATCTTCACCAGTACATGCGCATATTCCTTCACCCACTCCTGTTAAACATGAGTAACTGAATAAAGATGCACGTTGAAAAGAAAAAAAATTCACACAGCCCTTTACAATCATTTGTGATTTATTTGCCATATCCTTTTGTTGGGAAATCTTTTTTACATGATTCATCAGGGTTTCCTCAAGCATTCGACTTTATTCCTCCCTACATTTTCAGTGCTAGGATAAATGCTAGTAATATCTTACAATATAATGAAAACTCTTACAAATTAAATAATCCCTTATGGATTCAGAAGTTTTCAGATCATATTTCAAGGAGGCATTTACATGAAAAGAAAGAATTTAACGACCACCAGCCGGAGTTTTAGAGAAAATACCCTACCATTTAAACTTTATCAAAAGGCAAAGAAATTCGGTATATGGAATCCCCGTGACATTGATTTCAGCCAAGATAAAGAAGATTGGAAGTCATTTACTGATAATGAAAGGGAAGTATTATTACGGATCATCTCTCTTTTTCAGGGCGGAGAAGAAGCCGTGACTTTGGATTTGCTCCCCCTCATTATGACGATAGCCAAAGAAGGTAGAATCGAGGAAGAAATGTACTTAACGACATTTTTATTCGAGGAAGCGAAGCATATGGAGTTCTTTCGACATACATTAGATCAAGTTGGTGAAAAGGGTGATTTGTCGGTTTATCACTCAGACATTTATAAATCCATTTTTTATGAAATATTGCCGGAAGCGATGGGGAAACTTTTATCAGACCAATCCCCTGAAGCATTGGCAGAAGCGGCCACTGTTTATAATATGTTTACAGAGGGCGTTCTTGCAGAAACTGGATATTTCGGGTTCTATCAGACTCTCGAAGCTAGTAAAATGATGCCTGGTTTATTAAAGGGCGTGGGTCTTTTGAAAAAAGATGAATCACGCCATATTGCTTATGGGACTTTCCTGCTGCAGAGAATCATCAGTGAACATCCACATATCTTTAAACAAGTTGAAAAGAGGATGGAGGAACTTTCACCATTGGCCATCGCGCTAAATACAGAGGGATATGATCGGTTAGGCAATCCATTTGGTAATGACAAACAAGCTGTTTTCGATTTTACCATGAAACAATTATCAATACGGATGGAGATCTTGGCAAGGGCAAAAGGAAAGGGAATTGAAGAAATCTATCAAAGTAACGTAAAGGAATATGGAGTTTTGTGAAGCCGATACAGGTTACTATGCTGCATTTCTGATTTTGGATGCAAAAGAAGGATTCCACAATGAATGGACACCAGGAACATGGAAGCTCGAATTGAAAAATCTTAATCGTAAATAAAGACAAATTTATCTTAGGTGAATGGAAATCCTAGTTTCGGGTTAATGCCTTAGATTTACAGTGGTCCCAATACTCGTTCAATCATTCCGGACCTAGTCAATGGTCATGAGGCCCATAGGATTATTCTCGTGAGTGATGTAGGTTTGGAAAATGCAGGTGTCGTTAAAAAGTTCCGAAATTTTTGAGCAGACTTTAGGCACCAAAGCTTAAATAGTTGGGCAGTTTCTCGATGTTACACAAGATGCAGCAAGTGAATGTTGTTATAACCGGTTGTCATGGAGTAAATTCCCGAAGTAATACCCTGCCATAGACCCATTGAGAGCCAAAGCCTTTAAAGTGAAAATACATGATGAAGATTCAAAAGGGATCTTAGCGAAAGTGGTAGAGAAGCTCCGGGTTTCCTATTTGATCTTGGGCATCCTCTGACTTCAGTGATATGGAATTAGCAAGACACATATGGAGAGAATGCTGACTGCAATATTGAGGGATACAGCTGCCACTAACTATCCGAAGTCGTCGGAATTAATAAGCTCAGAAATTTCAAGAGTTTTACCCGTAACCATCATTACTTTTTAAAAAAAGCCACCCAAGAAGGGTAGCTTTTTTGCAAGTGCAATAACTGCCCTCCATCATGATAAGTCCCAAAATATTCGTTTTGTCAGTTTTCGATGATATGCCTACTGAAGCGAGCGTAACATTTTGGATTGAAAGGTTAATGTTTTTTTCCTAAGTTTTCCTGTGCCATCTTTATAAGTTCCTTGACCATGCCGCCTCCTAACTTTCCGCCTATTTTTCCATTCTGCTTGGATGTCAGCTCACCGTTATAGTCTTTTTTCAGCGGTACGCCAATATCTTTTGCTACTTCAAACTTGGCCTCTTCAGGATTCTTTGTACCAGCAACTTTGGCTTTTAAATCATCGAGTCCTTTTCGCGCTTCAGCTACCAGAATTTTTTTTCTCCTTGCCATCAAGCATCACTCCTTGTTTTTTGTTAGGTTAACCTAAAGGAAAGAAAATGATTATCATGCGGAGTCAAATGTTTTTTTGCTGAACCGGTATTACATTTCTTGAGTGGGAATTGGAATCATAATGGAACGGGGAGGCACTTATCAAATCTTAAATAAAGAAGAATTTACATGAGGTGTACCTGATTGTGGTGATTGGCAGTTCGAGAGATGTTTTAGTTTATTTATAGCGGGTATCATTTAGTAAAACGATTTAAGGAGACCAATGATGCTGACTGTTAATTCAAATTTGTTAACGAAAGAAGATATGACAAATCCCGATCGAGTGCCCCAATGGCTAATTAAAGAATATCAAACTTTCCATAATACAGTGACGGATAAAACGTTTCCTTGTTATTTTGGTATGAAAGCTGAAAATAAAGGGGAACTTCGTTATGCTTATATCACACAGGAAGATTGGTCCAATCTTCCAAAAGCAGTGGAAAGCTTTCTAGATTTATTTCAAGAACCACCATACATCAGGCATGGCCTGTTTGTCTTTATGGAGCCTGAACAAATAGAGGGAGATATAGGACTGTACCGAAAAAAGTTTTGGGATATCCTGCAATACCTACATAAAGAGGATAAAAAACCTTGGCCAATTAAAAAGCCGAAAGATCCCGAGCATTATTTATGGGACTATCATTTTGCAGGTGAACCAATCTTCGTCTTTGGCAATGCACCTGCTTATAAACAGCGAAAAACCCGTGATTTAGGAAATAGCCTTGTTCTTGGATTTCAACCCCGGATGATTTTTGAAGGATTAGAAGGAACGGAAAAAGGCGGGATTATGTCACGTGAAAAAGTTCGTGAACGAGTAGAGGAATGGGATAACCTGCCTAAACATCCTGATATCAGTCATTTTGGTGATGTAGATCATAATGAATGGAAACAATTTTTCATCGGGGATGATATAGAGCCGATAAAAGGGAAATGTCCCTTCCATCATAAAGAGTTAACTTAACCGAGGGCAAATTGCTCTCGGTTTATTATGACTTTAGGGTTGTAAAAAAACCAAGAGAAAATTCCTGAAATGCCCATTTCAATATAAAAAACATATTTCTTGCCTTCTTGGATTATCAGTCTTATAATGTGAATGTAGTAATTGCAGTTAATTCGAGATATATGGATTGAATGTTTATTTTGAAACTGCACTATTTTTTCCTGGCAAAAATATAAAAATTAACTATTGGGGGAACTGACAATGTCTAAAGTATTATTTGTAAAATCAAATGACCGTCCAGCGGATCAAGCCATTAGCGTGAAAATGTATGAAGCTTTTTTAAACACATACAAGGAAGCGAATAGTAACGATGAAGTAACTGAATTGGACTTATTTAAACTGAACTTACCATACTATGGAAATACAGCAATTACTGCCCTTTATAAACGCAGCCAAGGTATGGAATTGACTGAGGAAGAAGTGGAGATTGCTGATATCGTGCAACAATACTTGAATCAATTCCTTGCTGCCGACAAAGTGGTATTTGCCTTCCCACTATGGAACGCAACTGTACCAGCCCCACTTGTAACATATATTTCTTATCTTGCCCAAGCGGGTACAACTTTTAAATACACTGCTGAAGGCCCAGTTGGTCTTATTCCTGAGAAAAAAGTGGCTGTACTTAATGCTCGCGGATCGGATTATGCTTTACCTGGAATGGAAGCTGCTGAAATGGCAGTGAAATACGTAACGATGAATTTAAAATTATGGGGCATTACGAACCCGGAAACAGTTGTTATCGAGGGACATAATCAATATCCAGACCGTACACAGGATATCGTTGCAGAAGGATTGGCAAAGGTTGCTGAAACTGCAGCAAAATTCTAATTGATAAAAAGGAAAACCAGTATGTATTTTTAGCATACTGGTTTTTCTATGCAGATTTTTCTGAAAGTCGATTATAATAAAGGGTAAGCCTATAAGTCTGAAAGGAAGTGTCATATGCAAACGTATAAATCACGTGATGAAATCAAAGAAGAAGAAACATGGAACTTAAAGGATATTTACGATGATCAGGACAATTGGGAAAAAGATTATCAAGAAGTCCTTAGGATGACAGAAAAATTAAAAACTCATGATGGGCATATTCAGTCTGCTAAAGATTTGTTCGAGTATTTACGATTAAGTGAGGAACTCGGCTACATTTATAACAAGCTATATGTATATGCCATGCTGCAAACAGATTTGGATACACGGGTTACCTCATCGCAGGCATTACAAGATAGAGCAGGTCAGTTAGGGCAAAAAATTAGTAATGCATCTGCCTTTTTCATGCCATTTCTTTTGAGTCTTGAAGAACAAACATTAAAAGGGTACATAAAAGAAATCGAGGGCTTAAAATATTTTGAAGAAGATCTACTGGATTCCTATCGCTATAAATCCCATGTGTTAACGAAAGAACAAGAAGAGGTCCTTTCTCAAGTAGGCGAAGCCTTTTCAGCACCACAAAAAACGTTCGGGATGATCAACAATGCCGATATTAAATTTGGGGAAGTCACGAATGAAGACGGCGAAAGGGTTGAGCTTACACGAGGAATGTATTCCAAGTTGATTGAACACGATGATCGTGATAAGAGAAAAGAGGCGTATATCGCATATTATCAGCCATATGTACAGTTGAAAAATACCATCGCTTCCACACTTTCTACGGCAATCAAGAATAATGTGAATCTTTCAAAACTAAGAAATTATCCATCTGCCTTGGAAAAATCCTTATTCGGAGATAAGGTTCCAAAAGAAGTATATGATAATTTGATTATGTCTACTAAACAAAATATTGGACCCATGCATAAATACATCAATTTAAGAAAAAAATTGCTCGGGGTAGAAGAACTGCGTGCATATGATTTAAGTATACCATTGGTCGAAGGTGCTAAAGAGGAGATTTCTTACGATGATGGATTTGCTTTGATGATGGAAGCATTGAAACCTCTTGGCGAAGAATATATCACAATTCTGAAAACCTTTAAGGAAAAAAGATACATCGACGTCAGGGAAACACCTGGAAAACGTTCAGGCGCTTATAATTTAGGACTTTATGGTGTTCATCCTTTCATCTTATTAAATCACCGTGATGATTTAGACAGTGTATTTACACTTGCACATGAATCCGGACATGGCATGCATTCATACTATAGCTCAAAGTACCAGCCGCAAATAAGTGCAGGGTATTCCATTTTTGTTGCTGAAGTTGCGTCCACAGTGAATGAAATCCTGCTGATTCGCCATTTAATTAAAACAACAAAAGACGTGAAAAAGAAAAAACACTTACTCAACCATTTCATAGATAGTTTTAAAGGAACATTCTTCACACAGGTGATGTTTGCGGAATTTGAAAAGATCGTACATGAAAAAGCTGAAAATGATGAGCCTCTAAATGCCGAGGTTTTTAACACAGCTTATGAATCGATATTCCGTGCTTATAATGGAGATGAGATAATTTTTGATGAAGAAGTGAAGTTTGGCTGGTCACGCATCCCACACTTTTATCGTCCGTTTTACGTCTACAAATATGCCACTGGTTACGTTTCAGCCATTACAATCGCAGATAAGATCCTTTCTGGGGACCAAAAAACTCTTGAAAGTTATTTGACCTTCTTGAAAAGCGGGAGTTCCGATTTCCCATTGGAGCTGCTTAAGAAAACAGGCGTAGATTTGACTAAACCTGATCCAATCGAAAACGCAATGAGGATTTTCAGTGATCTTGTCGACGAATTCACAGAGTTGTCAGAGGGCTAATCTAAACCATTTCTTCCAAAAGAGCCCATGGTGTGTCTGTTATAAAAATGTTATAGTTACACTATTGGCGTATGAGAGGCCCAATCTTTTGATTGGGCCTTCTTTTATATGGTAAAAAAACAGGTGCCATTGTAAACAATTCCATATGGACAGTAAATTATTTTACATCAGAGCCTAGCCACTGGGCCAGCTTCTTAATACTTCAATGGCATATTTTGTGAGGAAAGTGAAAAAATGAATTCAACAGTTAATTTTATAAAAGAATGGCAGCAGGCACTTCAGCTTGAAATCCTGCATTTAAAAAAATATGGCAGCACAAAATACCTGGTTTCGAACGGTCATCTGCTTACAAGTGACGGTTCATTCAGCTATTATTTTGAAACAGGTTCATCGATAAAAGTTCCTGTCGGTTCCGTCGTTCGGCTTGAATGGGGAGGAATTAAACAGGATGGCAGGATTCTCTCATCGGAAGGGAAAAGTATAATCATTGTTTTTGATCGCTCGTTAGGCGATATGATCGGCGAAGCCTTTTTATACCATGATCCATGGGAATTGCTTGAACAATTGATTATCCGCTTGGACGAAATCAAGAGAAGCAAAAAGAAAAGGCTTCGGATCAAACGCCTGATGGATCCGTCCATGCCGCAAAAACATCCTGTAAATGAAAAACTAAGCAGTGTGAAAGAATTATATGCCCGGTCGAAGTTCAATCCTGTCACATTTGTCTGGGGTCCACCTGGAACAGGAAAAACCTATACATTGGCACGTACGGTGGCCAATCATTATTTACAAGATAAAAAAGTGCTGGTCTTGTCCCATAGCAACCAGGCTGTCGATGTTTTGATGGCTGAAATTTCTTCATTCATTAAAAAGAAAGATCTTTTCAAAGAAGGCGATGTGCTTCGCTATGGGTCTCAAATCGGTGAATCCCTTGCCATCCATGATGATATTGTTACGGGGCAACTATTAGGTAAACATGAACCGGCATTAATTAACGAAAAAGAACAGCTAGCTGAAGAGAAACGTTTATTAAAACATGACTTGGCTGGCTCCTTCAGCAAAAGGGATACGGATCAATTAATCGAGATAGAGAAAAAACTGGCAAAAGTTTTGGAGAAAATACGCCATAAAGAGATGCAATTCGTAAAAGAAGCAAAAATCATCGGAACGACCTTGGCAAAGGCCGCAAATGATGAAACGGTTTATCAAAAGGAGTATGATCTAGTAATTTTGGACGAAGCGAGCATGGCTTACGTACCACAGGTGGCTTTCGCTGCAGCGTTATCCAAACATATTATCGTTTGTGGTGATTTCAAACAATTGCCGCCCATTGCTTCCGCTCGTGATTCCCTTGTGAAACTTTGGCTGAAGGAAGACATCTTTCATCGGGCGGGTGTTGCTCAGTCTGTGGAGGAAGGGGAACTTCATCCTCATTTATTCCTACTAAAAGAACAGCGCCGCATGCATCCGGATATTTCAGCATTCACTAATCGTGTCGTCTATAACAATTTTGTAGGTGATCATGAAAGTGTTGCCACAAGCAGGGAGAGCATAATGCTGGCGGAACCATTTGCCAATAAGGCGGCGGCACTTGTAGATACTAGCTTATCAGGGGAATATTGCATCACGGAACGCACTTCCCACTCGCGAATGAATATATGGCAATTACTTTTATCTTTTCAACTGATTCATGAAGCTTATGTGGGAGGGACAAGATCAATTGGTTATGTCGCTCCGTATCGTGCTCAGGCAGACTTGATGGAAAAACTATTGGATGATTTATATGCCAAAGAACGGCAAACGGCCGATATCATCGCTGCAACTGTACATCGTTTCCAGGGAAGCGAACGGGAGATGATGATTTTTGACACAGTTGATAGTTATCCGCAAAACAGGGCAGGAATGTTATTGACCGGAAGAGAAAGTGAAAGGCTCATTAACGTTGCAATAACAAGGACTAAGGGTAAGTTCGTACATGTAAGTGACACTTCATTTGTTAACAAACATGTTTATCGCAGCAAAACACTTCGTCAACTTGTCGATCATCAAATTCAAAATGATCAAATCGTGTCAAAGAAAGACATTGGAAAATGGATTATACACCAGCACCCGCAATTAAAATGGATGCATGCCCGTAAGTTAGGCGATTTTCTGGAAGATATTGAATCAACAAAACAAGAGTTGGTAATGGCAGTGCCGGATTTGAACAGTTTGTCGGAAGAATGGCAAGAGTTTTTAATGAAACGAAACCCTGCAGTGAAATTGACGATCATATCAGCAAAAAGGAACCCTGATATCATCTCTGATCATTTTATTTGTTCACCAGTTTCCTTTTCCTTTATCATCTTTGATAAACGAGTAATCTGGTTAGGTTTGCCCGTAGAGTCCAATAATCGGATCCAGCCCCCATTTATAGCGGCTCGTTTGGATTCGCAAATAATGGCTGATGAATTACTCTCTCAGTTCATAAAAAGTGAATAGCTCTGGAAAGGCCCTATATTAGGGCTTTTCTTCATTTTTCAAAGTGTATATTCCCTAAGTGACCTCGATAGAATAAATATTAATAGGAACACCTTCTAAAATAATAATATATTAAACCAAAGACCTCGTCAGAATATATATTCCACTCACAAACTCCAGTCTGGATTCAACTCCATATAATTTCCGCTAAAGGTTGCAAACTAAAATAACAAACCAAGCTTTTCAGGCGACTTTCGGCTAATTATGATTTACCATTACGTTACGAAAGAGAAGAAAGGAGGTAACAAAATGAAACTGGGCATTTTAGATCAATCACCAATTGCAACCGGACAATCAGCACAAGAGGCATTGCAGGCTTCACTGCAACTTGCACAAGAAGGAGATAGACTCGGTTATAGCAGGATCTGGTTAACTGAACATCATGATCTGCCGGGATTGGCATGTTCCGTTCCAGAGGTATTGATAAGCTATATTGGTGCGCAAACAAAAAATATCCGAATTGGATCTGGGGCAGTTCTGCTTCCGCATTATAAGCCATATCGGATAGCAGAGATTTATAATATGCTTGCCACCCTATTTCCAGGCAGGGTCGATATGGGCATAGGACGTGCTCCTGGGGGATCTGCCGAAGCTACGATGGCATTATCCGATAATTTTTTGCAGAATGTTTACAAAATGCCTGAACTTGTTCAGGAACTGTTGAATTTTCTTAGAGATGAATTTCCGAAAGAACATTTGTTTTCAAATACCTCTGCTGCTCCTATCCCAAAGGTACCGCCTGAACCGTGGATATTGGGAACAAGCGGGAAAAGTGCAAAACTTGCTGCTGAAAATGGTACTGCATACGCATTTGGTGAATTTATGAGTGAAAATGATGGATTGAAGAGTCTTCAACAGTACCGTGAAAACTTCCAAACAAAAGGTTTTCTTGAAGAGCCAAAAACGATCGTTTCGGTTGCGGCCATATGTGCAGAAACCGAGGAACTTGCGAAAGAAATCGCTCTTAGCAACACCCTATGGAAAATACAAAGTGAACAAAGGGAAAGAAAACAGGTTCCAAGTATAGAAGAGGTAAGGAATCATGATTGGACTGAAAAAGAAAAAGTACTGATGGAAACCATGCATGAAAAACTGATTTTTGGTACACCTTCTCAAGTGAAGTATCGCCTTTTGGAAATTGAGGAAAAATATCAAGCAGATGAAATAATGCTGATAACCATCACTCATAAATTGGAGGACAGGCTGAATTCTTATCGCTTGATTGCTAAGGAACTCCTTAACAATTAATCCCATTCGAGCATTTTATGTGCATTTTGTGTGCATTTTCTATATGATGACTTTGCGTCCATTTAATATCATAATTGAAAGAAGTTGAAGATATGAATGCTGATCAACATGGAAAAAAACTTAGTGACATTTCTTTTTCCGTACTGGACCTAGCTTCAATTGTTGAAGGTGGTACAGTTTCGGGAGCTTTTAAAAATACTATAGATTTAGCAAAACATGCGGAACAATGGAACTACAACCGTTTCTGGGTTGCAGAACACCATAGCATGCCTGGGATCGCAAGCTCTGCAACATCCGTGCTGATAGGATATGTTGCAGGGAAGACAGAAAGAATTCGTGTGGGTTCTGGAGGCATAATGCTACCAAATCATGCACCACTGGTTATCGCAGAACAATTTGGAACATTGGAAGCAATGTATCCTGGTAGAATAGATTTAGGACTAGGGCGCGCTCCGGGAAGCGACCAATATACTGCCATGGCGCTCCGGGGTGATGTGCGTAATAATGGACAGGATTTTCCTGAACAATTGGCGCAGCTCCGCAGTTATTTAGATGCGGATTCTAAACATAATCGTGTTCGGGCCATCCCTGGCGAAGGACAGGACATCCCGATTTGGCTTCTTGGTTCAAGCGGCTTCAGTGCAGCATTATCAGCACAGCTTGGATTGCCATTTTCATTTGCAAGCCATTTTTCCCCTGAAAATACTCAACCGGCTTTAGCTCGTTACCGCAATAATTTCCAACCATCCGACGTTCTCGATAAACCTTATGTGATGGTTGGTGTCAATGTATTTGCAGCTGATACAACTGATGAGGCACAAAGGATTGCCACATCTTATCAACAGCAGTTTTTGAATTTGATAAGGAACACACCTGGACAACTTGCTCCTCCAGTTGATACGATGGAAGGCATCTGGACAGAATATGAAAAGGCCATTGTCATGAAACAATTGAATGCCTCCATTATCGGAAATCCGGAAGAGGTAAAAGAGCAGTTACAGACCTTTTTAGATGAAACACAGGCGGATGAAATGATTATAAACTCTGCCATTTATGATCAGAATGCACGCCTTCGTTCTTATGAAATCATTGCAGAAGTTACTGGAATGAAATAAGTGTCAATGAATGAGCTTGCAGATCACTTGTCTGCAAGCTTTTTTATAAAATACATACCGATTGACTCTTTAAACAAAGATAGGAGAGAAGAATGAAACGAGAAGACCCTATATCCTTAATATTTCACTTCACAGATAAACAAGGTGAGAGCAGGCCACTCTATTTTACGAAGCCGAAAAAAGTGTTCACTGCCCATTCCATTGGGGATGTCCTTCCTCAATTTCAAAAAGTCCAGGAAGCGATCGACCAGGGGCATTATGCAGCGGGATATGTATCCTATGAAGCGGCACCTGCTTTTGAAAAATCTTTTAAAGTAAAAGATGGAGCCAAAATGCCATTATTATGGTTCGGTATTTTTGATAAACCGGAAGAATTACCTGGAAAAATGCCAGGGGCTTTTAAGTTAGCTGAATGGCAATCAGAAATGGATTCAACAACCTATCATACGGGCTTTCAAAAAATAAAATCCGAAATTGAGAAAGGCAATACGTATCAAGTGAATTATACGATGCGTTTGCAATCCAAGTTCGAAGGGGACGACTTTGCTTTCTTTGATCGCTTGAAGAGAGCTCAACGATCGAATTATAGTGCATATTTGAACGTTGGGACACATCGTATCCTCTCGGCATCACCCGAGTTATTTTTCCGCTGGGAAGATGATCAGCTAATTACAAGGCCTATGAAAGGAACGGTAAAGCGGGGAACGACACTGAAAATGGATCAATACAATGCAGACTGGTTAGCAGCCTCGGAAAAGAATCAAGCTGAAAACTACATGATTGTGGACCTGCTCAGAAATGATTTGGGAATGATTGCAGAACCAGGAAGCGTCAAGGTTCCACAACTTAAGGAAATTGAAAAATATCCGACCGTTTGGCAAATGACCTCCACAATAACAGCTGATACGAAACCCGGAACAACAATCATTGATATATTCAAGGCCCTTTTTCCATGTGGTTCGATAACGGGTGCACCTAAAATAAAAACAATGGAAATCATCACTGATATCGAGAATTCACCACGTGAAGTTTATTGCGGTGCAATCGGGTTTATCACCCCTGAATCCCAAGCCGTTTTTAATGTGCCGATTCGTACGGTCGTGATCGAAAAGGAAACAGGTAATGCCGAGTATGGGGTAGGCGGGGGAATCACTTGGGATTCCGAGTTAACCGAAGAATATGACGAAGCCTTTTTAAAGGCCAAATTATTGACGGTGGAAAGGCCTGCTTACGAATTATTGGAATCGATGAAGCTAAGCGATGGCGAATATTATTTGTTGAATGATCATATCGATCGAATGAAACAATCTGCTGATTACTTCAATTATCAGTTCTTTGAATTGAAACTTAGAGATGAACTCCAAAAGTATGCGGATTTAAACCAAGGCAAATTGCAAAAGGTAAGGGTACTGCTTAAAGAAAATGGTGAAATGGAAGTTTCCGGACAAGCAATTAAGCCCCTTGATTCAGAATTAACGGCTATCTTGGCTGAAACTCCAATATCAAGTGGAAATCCCTTTCTTAGTCATAAGACGACTAATCGTGATGTATATGAAGGCTTTCAAAAGAATAATCCTGACTTCGATGACGTTCTACTTTGGAATGAAGAAGGATTCATCACGGAATTCACGAACGGGAATGTAGTGGTGAAGATAAATGGTGATTACTATACCCCTCCTGTGGAATCAGGTCTGCTCGCTGGAACTTTTCGTCAAGAATTAATAAGGAAGAAGGAAATCAAGGAAAAGCCCATTCTAAAAGCTGACCTTAATAGCGCTGAGGAAATTTGGTTTATTAATAGTGTGCGAGGGAAATTAAAAGTGAATTTGACATTCTAAGCTGATTTTCCCTAAAAAAATGATTAATCTCCATGGCAGTTTGTTGAGCAGATGATGAATACTGTTTTTATACATATTCTAAGAGGGACTGCTATGGAGAAGCAAAAATCGCAGGTTTTATCGATGACGGAGTGGAAGGAGAAAGATCCATTACTTTAAAATCTTATAAAGATGGATGGAAGTCTTCTTGCTGAATCCAGATTACGGAGCCGTTCAAGAAGATCCAATCGTCCAAGCGGAACAGGGTTAAGTCGGCAGAGGACAGATTGGATACACATATCATCTGGGCGACAGGTGGTAGCATGGTACCAAAGGATATGTTGGAACAATATTTATCTAATAGTTAAAAAAAGAAGTTCACGACAGTGAACTTCTCAGACTGTAGACAAACTCGAGGAAAATCGAGTTTGTCTATTTTTTATGAGTTGTACAATTTGGCCGTTGATTGG
>NZ_JAWRYN010000251.1:0-345 GCF_046534585.1 Peribacillus sp. SIMBA_075
CAGCGCAAGTAATAATATTAATTTAATCTCTTCAAAAGAAGAGGTGGAGGTAATGTTTAAGCAATATAGGAATCTAATGATTCAAGAATATATGAAGGAATCAGAATATGGAATAGACGTCTATATTGATGAATTTTCTAATGATACTGTAGCAATTTTTGCTAAAGAAAAATTGAAGATGAGAGCAGGAGAAACTGATAAATCTGTTTCAGTCAAAGATGAGAAACTTCTATATTTAGTAGCTAATTTTGTTAAGATAGCTGGTTTTCAAGGTGTAATTGATATCGATGTCTTCAAAAAAAATAATGAATACTATATATCGGAAGTAAATCCTCGTTTTGGAGG
>NZ_JAWRYN010000252.1:0-344 GCF_046534585.1 Peribacillus sp. SIMBA_075
TTCATTGTTTATTGCCTGTTTGTCTTTACTATCACGTTGTTTGCAGCTATTCACATCACACAAACGTGGGTTCTGCCACAAACAGCCAATTACTTCCTAATGATTCTTTTTATTATCCCGAAGCACATGCTTGCGAGGCAGGGAGTCAGGATGATAGGGCGGTATGCTGAGTTCGTAGGTATAAGCATGATTATAATGCTTCCTCTTTTTTTTATTGCGATGCAGGAAGGACATTTGATTCATTTGCTGCCTGTGCTAAAAGAAGGCTGGCTACCTGTTTTAAAGGGAGTCAAAACAACTGTTTTATCCTTCCTCGGCTTTGAGCTTGCGTTTATTTTGTATCC
>NZ_JAWRYN010000253.1:0-344 GCF_046534585.1 Peribacillus sp. SIMBA_075
ATAAGGGGAATGGTTTTGTTATAGGATTTTTAAGTAATTTAGATACGACAGTCATAAAAGAGCCAGAGGAATATTCAAAAGAAAATATGCAGCAAATTGCAAAGGATATAGAAAAGCAATATGGCGGTAAAGTAAAAGCGCAAAAAAAGGCAGAGAAGCCGAACATTATATATATTATGACTGAAGCATTGTGGGATCCGACAAAATTAACGAATCTTTCATTTAGCGAAGATCCAGTGCCGAATTTACATCATTATACAGAGAATTTTCCAGGTGGACAAACGATAGCTCCTACATTTGGAGGGAATACAGCGAATACAGAATTTGAAGCGTTAACGAGTTAC
>NZ_JAWRYN010000254.1:0-343 GCF_046534585.1 Peribacillus sp. SIMBA_075
TGGCAATTGCGAAGAAGCTGTGGGTTATTACGCCACTGTATTCGGTACCGAACCACCTGAATTATCACGCTTCGGGTATATGCCGGCCGAGCCAGGCCAGGACATGCCCGAAGAAATGAAATCCCGAATCATGCATGCAAATTTGAACATCCATGGCAGCCCCGTCATGTTTTCGGATGCCATGTCAGAGGCCCCCATTACGATCGGCCAGAACATCAATGTCACTGTCCTGTCGGATGACTTAAAGAAAATGGAGAGCGAGTTCGAACAGCTAGCCCAAGACGGCACTATCCATATGGAGCTGCAAGAAACATTTTGGAGTCCCGGCTATGGCATTGTGGAA
>NZ_JAWRYN010000255.1:0-343 GCF_046534585.1 Peribacillus sp. SIMBA_075
GCTTCCCTCTCTGAAAATCGTAGAAAACTACCCATGTCCTCATCATAACATTTCAATATATTTCATTTATGTAGGTAATTATATGCTCAAAAACTTAGAAAATCAAGGGCGTTACCTTTATTTTTTAAATTTTTCACATTGCGCTCAAATTCATGTAATCCATGTAGTTGCACTCGTTCCTGAAATACATTTCGCAAAGTAATAATCATATTATGATCTTGTTCTTTCGTATATAAATAAATCTTTTTCGGCGAAATAGAAAGAAGTGGTGCAATTACTTTCGTATCGATATATACATCCTGTTTCTTTAATAATTCTTCATCTATATATTGAACCAATTTCT
>NZ_JAWRYN010000256.1:0-343 GCF_046534585.1 Peribacillus sp. SIMBA_075
TGAGCATTCCAAAGCCGCTAGAGGCACCTGTGACCATTGCTACAGGCCTTTTTCGCATGTTTTTCTCCTTAATGATTCCTGTTTTGGTCGCATTTCTCAGGAAAATTCACAAATTTGTTCATAAATTTGTTAACAAAATGATAACAAATAGACTTTAGATTAAGGAAAATTTATGTATACTTAATATGGTTACCACGCAAGGGCAGAAGTGTATACCTATTCCTATTCTATTTGTTTTTGGAATGACTGCTAATACTTTTCCTGATTGGGTATTATAGTTGGGGAAAGTAAAAGATAGCCATTCACAGGTATCATGAAAGGGTATACAACTTCTAGTTGCTAG
>NZ_JAWRYN010000039.1:0-50616 GCF_046534585.1 Peribacillus sp. SIMBA_075
GTTCTAGTAAAAGGACATAGAAAAACCCCGAATAAGGGACTTTTTTTACTGTGTCCATTATTCGGGGTATAGTTCACCAAGTCTGGGGGTTTTTCATCCAATATTAAGCGCGACTCCAGTGACGGTGCTTGGCAATTGCCTCGATAAAGGCAGTACCACTATTATTATCCGTAACAGCTACAATGCCTGAGGCTGGATCATTGGAAACGATGCCTGCCTTCGATAAGATCTCGGCTCCTTCTTTTCCTGCACCAATCGCTTTGAAATGATTGTAGGCTTCATCAACAAAGTAAATTGGTTCCTTGGATGCCTTTAAAGCATCGACACTCTCCTGGCCTCCTGCCACATATACAGCATCGAAAAGTACCGAATCGGCTGTCAGGAATGTCTGATTCACCTCGGCCTGCTGCCCTTCAGAACTTGTAATCACTCCACGATTAAGACTGATGATTTCAGTAGTTATACCTGCTGATTTAAATGATTCCAAGACTTGATTAACCTCTGACCCGTTGAAACCATCTGCAGCCAAGATGGCCACTTTTCTTGATACGGCCGTGTTCACTTTCATTTGCTCCTGGCTTAAAGCCGGAGAAGCTAAATCCATCTTGACTTCACTCTTGTTTGTTGGAGGATTAACTCCCACTCCAAAAGCGATTGTTTTTGCCAGTTCGACATCAACATTGCTGAACATCTCGACAATTTGCTGCTGAACGTCCTTACTTTTCACTTTTCCCACTTCAAAGTGGAAAGCCTGAATAATATGCTCTTTCTCCACTTCCGTCATGCTATTCCAGAATAGTTTAGCTTGGCTGTAATGATCCTTGAAACTTTCACTCCGTTTACGGACCTTCCTGCCATCGACTTTTTCCTGATAATGAGCATAGCCGCCTTCCTCTTCTGAAGCAGGTTCTGGAGAGTTACCTGCAAGGGAATTTTTGTGGTAGCTGACCGGTCCGGGATTTATTGACATTCGGTGCATGCCATCGCGTTGATTATTATGAACGGGGGCAACCGTCCTATTAATCGGAAGCTCATGAAAGTTTGGGCCTCCTAATCGGGATAGCTGGGTATCGGTGTATGAGAACAAACGTCCCTGAAGCAGCGGATCATTTGAAAAATCAATACCCGGTACAACATGCCCCGGATGGAAAGCTATCTGTTCCGTCTCTGTAAAAAAGTTATCTGTATTTTGATTCAAAACCATTTTCCCGATTATTTTCACCGGGATTTGTTCTTCCGGCCATAGTTTAGTAGGATCAAGGATATCAAAGTCGAATTTGAATTCATCTTCTTCCTTAATCATTTGCACGCCGAATTCAAATTCAGGATAATTTCCAGTATCTATTGCTTCCCACAGATCTTGACGGTGAAAATCAGGATTTTTCCCTGCAATTTTCTGCGCCTCATCCCAGACAAGGGATTTAACTCCCAGTACAGGCTTCCAATGGAATTTAACGAAATGGGCCACACCTTCTTCATTCACAAAACGGAAAGTGTGGACCCCAAACCCTTCCATCATCCGGAAACTTCTTGGTATGGCCCTATCAGAAAGATGCCACATGATCATATGTGCCGTTTCTTCATTGTTGGCGACGAAGTCCCAAAAGGTATCATGGGCAGACGCGGCCTGAGGTATTTCATTATGTGGCTCCGGTTTAACCGCATGAATTAAATCCGGGAACTTAATGGCATCCTGGATAAAGAATACCGGAATATTATTTCCGACCAGATCATAGTTTCCTTCCTCGGTATAAAACTTTGTAGAGAATCCCCTGACATCACGAACCGAGTCTGCCGATCCGCGTGAACCTGCTACCGTGGAGTAACGAACAAATACTGGTGTCTTGACTGAAGGGTCTTGAAGGAACTTTGCCTTTGTATATTCGGCCATCGGCTCATATACCTGAAAATATCCATGTGCTCCGGAACCACGCGCATGGACAATCCGTTCAGGAATACGCTCATGGTCAAAGTGAGTCATTTTTTCACGGAAATGAAAGTCCTCCATCAAAGTTGGACCACGGGTACCCGCTTTCAAAGAATGTTCATCCTCTGAAATGCGCAAACCTTGGTTAGTCGTCATCTTTTTCCCTTTGTCGTCCACCCGATATTGTTCCAACTGTCTTTGCTTACTTTGTTCATTGATTCTTCCGTTTTCATTTTCTTTTTTCATCCTTTTCATTCCCCTCCATGTCTTAGAAATTCAGTTTAATTCGTGTTGTATGTACTTACTTTAAAATTTGAAACAATTGTGTAATCCCTCCTCATATACCACTCTCATTTGACGGCTAAACAGAATTCAGAAAAAGATCCTTCCCGTCTTCAAAAAACAAAAAATCCCCAGTTTTGAATCACTGGGGATGTAACGTAATATTCTTAAGGTCAATTTTTCATTATATTAAAATACAAATAAAAAAAGAAGCGTAAAGACAGATTTTCATCTTCCCGCTTCTTTTTTATTCGGCACTTTTAGTTCTTAAAAGCCTCTGAAACCTTCAAAAGTTTCCCTTTTACTTTCGTATTTTTCATCACTTTCAAGACAAGCGGTCCCTTTTCATTCAATATTTCCACATAAGAAACATTATCCTGAATCGTAATGATCCCGATATCCTCAGCATTCACTCCATCAATCTTTGCGATAGTTCCGACAAAATCAACAGCCCTGATTTTCTTTTTCTTTCCGCCATTAAAATACAGCTTCATGATTTGTTTATTCAATTTTTCACTTTTATCTTTTTTTATCTTTGGACGAGCTTCCAGTTTTGCTTCGAAATCCATTTTTTTATTGGAGACATCCTCTTTTGATGGAAAGGGCATCCTAGGGATTTCAAAACCGATATATCCTTGAATCTCAGTAAGGAATTTATCTTCGTACGGCGTCACAAAAGTAATGGCTTTTCCTTTTTTACCTGCACGGCCCGTTCTTCCAGTTCGATGTACGTAACTTTCCTTTTCCAATGGCAGGTCATAGTTAATCACATGGGTTATATTGTCGATGTCAATTCCGCGTGCAGCAACATCTGTCGCAACCAAATAGCGGAATTCACCTCTTCTGAATTCATTCATGACTGCAAGACGATCTTCCTGAAGCATGCCGCCGTGAATCATATCACAAGGATATTCCTGATCCATTAGCATTTCACATACTTGGTCGACCCTATCTTTCGTCCGACAGAAAATGATGCAGCTATCGGGGTTTTCCGTGATGGTTACATCTCTAAGCAGGGAAAACTTATCATCCTCTCTCACTTCAATAAGAGCATGTTCAATTTTTTCGGTCGTTAACCCCTTAGCCTTGATTTCAATATCCAAAGGATCTTTCATATACTGCTTACAAAGCTTTTTTATGCTCTCAGGTAACGTAGCGGAGAACAGCATGGTTACTCTTTCTTTAGGAAGCTCTTTAATGATGGCCTCCACTTGTTCAATGAAGCCCATATTCAGCATTTCATCCGCTTCATCAATAACTAAATGAGTTAAACGTTCCAGGACGAATGTCCCTTTCTCGATATGATCCAGAACACGCCCCGGGGTTCCAACGACTACATGGCTCTTTTGTTTCAATTCCGCTTTTTGCAAAGCGAATGGATGTTTTCCATAAACCGCCGTTGCCTTTATCCGTTTAAATCTGCCTATATTCGTAATATCCTCTTTTACCTGTACAGCAAGCTCACGTGTCGGTGTTAAAATAAGCGCCTGAGGCTTATTCTCCTCCCAATCGACCATTTCGCATATCGGTATGCCGAATGCAGCGGTCTTGCCACTGCCTGTTTGGGATTTTACGACAAGATCCTGCCTTTTCAATGCCACTGGAATCACTTCGCGCTGTACTTCGGTTGGACGTTGGTAACCCAAGCTTTCTAATGCCCTTACAATTTCATCACTTAATGTATAATCAGTAAAGTTCAATTCATTCATATAACAGCCTCTTTTGTTATTTAGTATCTTACATTATTGTTTCCATAATCATAATTTCCTTATACAAGGTTCTATTATACGCGATATGAAACGATAAACCTTGTAATAACCAAATTCAATTGACTTATTTCAATATAATGAATCTTCATCATCATTAAAAAGGTTGGTCATTCCGGATTCAATGATCTTGATTAATCAAAATGGACCCAGCTTCTTTCAATATGCTAAAATATGTATGATATTAAAGCGGAAACAGCGTAGATTAAAAGCCGATATCCAAAAGGAGTGCTGATTTATGATAATCGTAACGAATAGAATCAGAGTCAAAAAAGGTATGGGGGCAGTCATGGCCCCAGGATTCACTGCTCCAGGTCCACTTGATACTACGGAAGGCTTCGTAAAAGTTGAAGTATTATTAACGCAGAACTTATCGGATCACGATGAACTAAGCGTTAACATGTACTGGGAAAGCCTTGATAACTTTACTGCTTGGAGAAATAGCGATGCATTCAAAGCTGCACATAAACGGCCTGAACCAAGTTCCGGTGAAGCTAAAAAAGAATCTCCAATTCTAGGCAGCGAGCTAACTACGTATGAAGTCGCCTCGGTAAAAGAAATAGCTAAATAATAAAATCACACCAAAAAAGGCCGCGAAATATGGAGGCTGCTGAAAAGCTCACGTTTTTCTAACTAGTACGGTAAATCAAACTAAAAAAAGACGATTCTCATTCGATACTTGAATGGAAATCGTCTTTTTTTGCTTCTGTGTGTCACTTTTTTAGGCCATTAATTTCAATACTCTTTTCAAGTTAACGGTGAAAATAGCCATTGCTTCTTGTAATTCCATGCCAAGTAGACCCGGGGATTTTGCAACATCATACCCGTGTCTTTGTTTCAATTCACTGTTTTTCGCTTCTATTTTATAACGTTCTTTTGATTTTTCTCTAAAATACTCACTTTCCTGGAATGTAGCCTGTTCTGTATGTTCATTGGATTTAATACTGACAGAATAGGTCTTCTGGAGCCATGCCGAGGAAATATTTAAACATACGTATTGGATCGACAGCATTCCTACCGTTATGAAAACAGTAGTTGTCCCTCAATTCTTCCAACACAAAAGAAAAGTCAATAAGTTCATTGATCTTGCGTAACATGTTATCCTTTGGAACCACTACATCATAAATGGCCATATATGGACTAAAAACCATAGACGTTGGTTTTTGAATCATCGTACTCACCCACATAAATTTTTTACCTTTGATTATAAATCAAAAAAAGGTAGATTTCCTCAGAATAAATGAGAAAATCCACCTCTATTGGCCCGAAGGTCCTTTTTCAGTGCCCTCGAAATATGCTGCCTCTTTTTAATGGGGTTTATGGCTTGGTCCCACTTGGTAAATTATTGGGCTTCAGCTTTCTTGATTTGTTTGCTTCTTAGCTGTCCGCAAGCTGCATCAATATCCGTTCCATGTTCTTGGCGGATTTTACAATTTACGCCTCTCTTTTTCAGCGTATCATAGAACGAGAGAACGGACTCTTTTTCACTTCTTTGGTATTGACTATGCTCATCTACAGGATTATATGGAATCAGGTTGACATAGAGCCGATGTTTTTTGTCATCAAGAAGGTCGGCGAGTTGCTCAGCTTCTTCTTGATGGTCATTGACATCTTTCAATAGGATATATTCAATCGTAATTCTCCTATTCGTTTTCTCTAAATAATAATCAAGAGATTTCATTAATTTTTCTATCGGAATACCTCGGTTTATTTTCATGATTCGTGTCCTGAGTTCATTATTCGGCGCATGTAATGAGATGGCCAAATTCACCTGTAATTTAGTATCGGTGAATTCATAAATCTTGTTGGCGAGACCGCTCGTCGAAACAGTAATCCGCCTAGCAGCGATAGCAAGACCCTTATGGTCCATGAGCACCTTCAAAAAGTCTATCATATTTTCAAAGTTATCAAACGGCTCACCAATACCCATTACAACAACATGGCTTACAACATCCTCTTGTTCCAATTTATCTAGATGCAATTGAACGTTCATGATTTGTTCCACTATTTCCCCGCTGGATAGATCACGGCTTTTGGCCAATAATCCACTGGCACAGAAACTGCAGCCAATATTGCAGCCCACTTGGGTGGTGACACAAACCGAAATTCCGTATTTATGTCTCATCATAACCGTTTCGATAAGGTTTCCATCCTGTAATTTAAACAAGAACTTGATCGTACCATCTGCTGATTCTTGCTTAACGTGCTCAGTCAAAGTCTGGATGACAAAGTGCTCTTCAAGTAATTTTATGCACTCTTTATTAACATCCGTCATTTCAGAGAAACTCGTCACACGTGTTCTATAAAGCCACTCCCAGACTTGGGAAGCTCTGAATTTTTTATGGCCATGGTCCAAAAGCCATGCTGTTAATTGTTCGAATGTTAAACCATAAATGGACTCCTTATTCATTCGTTACCCTCTTTTCATTTCATTAAGTTTTAATTTTTACATTCCCCGGGATTAACTCTTTCATTTATGATATGGTTCATTTCTATTTATCCGAAAAGCCCGATATATTTGCTCCAGCAGAACTAGTTTCATTAATTGATGCGGAAAGGTCATTTTAGAGAAGGAAAGGGCATAATCACTTCTTGAAACCACCTCAGTGCCAAGCCCAAGAGACCCGCCAATAATAAAGGCAATTTTGCTCTTTCCATAAGTGGCGAGCTGATCGATTTGAGTGGCCAGCTGCTCGGAAGTAAGCTGTTTTCCATTGATTTCAAGCGTTATTACGTAGGTGTCCGGGCTGACTTTGGCCAGGATACGTTCACCTTCCTTTTGCTTTACGATGTCCATGTCCGCAGCACTCAGGTTCTCTGGAGCTTTTTCATCCGGTACTTCAACAAGTTCTATATTAGCATAGGCACTTAACCTTTTTGTATATTCTGCAATTCCTTGCTTTAAGTATTTTTCCTTTAGCTTGCCAACAGTAATAATCGTTATTTTCATATATATCCTCTAACTTTCATTATGTTTTTACTTTCAGTTGTTGGATTTTTGCCTATCTTATATCATACCTTAGAGTGACCTATAAGCAAAACAAGCATATCCTTGCCAATTTTTAATGGAGGGGTTCCATGGCCCTTAAAGTAAAAACCGCTGCCCCTGAAAGCGGCAACGGTAACCTTCATTTATTTTGGCTGTTTTCACATACTTTGTTGCTATTTACCAGGTAGTAGTTGGGTTGATTTCCCCTCCAGATGCTCGCTTTCCGCGGGGCGGGCGGTGAGCCTCCTCGGCGTAAACGCCTGTGGGGTCTCACCTGTCCCGCTGCTCCCGCAGGAGTCTCGCACTTCCGCTCCAATCAACCTTCAATAGTTTCGTTTTAAAAACAACAATCTTTACGAAAAGAGCCTTTATTTTTAATGTTCATCGTGAAAATGTGGATGGTCCTATGTTTAGCTTCGATAAGGATTATGATTGATTTTCCCAAGGGTCCACTTTCCTAAATGGCCATTATAGTGTATACAAAAATGCTTTTACAACAATAATTCTACCCTCCAGTTCATTCTTCGGAAAATGTTAAGAACAGGTTACAAACATGTTATCCACAATAGTTATCCACATATCCACAAAATCTATCCACATCTTGTATGGGAATATTAGTTCCCTACTAGATATATTGCCACGTTTCGACAATATTCACAGGTTGTTGATAACTGTTTTTCTTCAGAAACCAGCGTTAAAACAGGATATGTTTCACATTCGTATACCACTTCATCCAGCGCCATGTCCACGTGTTCCTGACAGCAATATAATTTCATCTTTCATTCCTCCTTTCTCACTCATTACTCCAAGTACTTATTCCCAATTATCCACAAGTTACGTGAAATCTCTAATTTCAGTATATATCCACAGGTAATCGTAACAAAAAATAAGAAAATCACAAGGAAAGATAAAAGACAGGAAGCAATGACTGCCCCCTGTCCCTCCGTTTTAGATTTCGCTGCTTGAAAGCTTGACTTCCGTAGTTTCTTTCTTTCCGTCACGGTAATAAATGATTTTAACTTTATCACCGATTTTCTTATCAATGTAAAGGTATTTCCTTAATTCCACGACGTCATGGATTTTTTCATTATCCATTCCCACAATGACGTCAAATTCCTTCAATCCTGCTCTAGATGCAGGAGAGTTGCTTTGAACGCCTGTTATTGCAACACCCGCAGTAACTTTCCTTGGCAACTTTAATGTATTTTTCTGATGGTATTGGGAAATTTCCTTTACGGATGTTAAGTTCACACCCAAGTATGCACGTTTCACTTCACCAAATTCCTCAATATCATTAATAATTGGAATAACTGAATCAATTGGAATGGAAAGACCGATTCCTTCCACCGCATTTTCTGCTATCTTCATGGAATTTATTCCGATGACCTGCCCTGACATATTAACGAGTGCTCCTCCGCTGTTGCCTGGGTTAATCGCCGCATCGGTCTGGATGACCTCTGCATTCCAATCGACTTGTCCGTCCTCATTGATATCCACGTCTATCGTACGCTCCAAACCGGAGATGATCCCTTGTGTGACTGATCCGGAGAATTGGAGGCCTAATGGGTTACCGATGGCAATCACGGGCTCACCTGGTTTCAATTTACTGGATTTTCCGAATTCAGCAATGGTTTTGATTTTATCACCATTCACGACAATGACCGCTAAATCGGTCCATGGGTCACTACCTTGTAGTTTAGCTGGCAATTTAGTGCCATCACTTAATGTCACTTCCAATTCATTAGCGCCTTCAATGACGTGGTTGTTCGTGACAATATAGGCCTTGCCCCCGTCTTTTTTATAGACGACACCAGAACCAGTGCCAGCTTCAGCTTCGGCTGAACTGTCCTCGCCCCCTTGACCCCAGAAGTTCGTTTTCTGAATGTTAGAGATGCCGACCACTGCGTCGCTGGCCTTACCTACAGCATTGGTGACGGCACTTGTTACATCTACAGTAAGGTTTTGCTGGGACTGCTTAGTGGTCTCACTCCCCGTTGATTTTTCCGTTGTAGTTTCGTTATTTAACAGTCCACTTCCCGGAAAAAATAATAAAATAAGTAAAGCCCCAATGATAGCGCCTCCCAAGCCAGCTAAAAAATAGCTCGCATTGCTCTTTTTCCGTTTATTTTGGTTCTCATCATTCTGATCATAATAACCCAAGACCGTTCCATCCTCTCATTTTAGGAATGAATTATAGCAATTCTATTGTTTGGTATCCTCCCTCAATTATACTCATTTACCGTAAATTTTCTAAAAAAATGTATGCTTTTATTTAAAGGGAAATTTAAAATTGACCAGGTTCAGCCATTTTCTTTTTCCTATACAGTTCTAACCAAACGATACCCCTTTTAATCCGAATAGTAACTTATGAATCGAAATTTTAAAAATAAAAAGGAATGAACAAGGTATCCCTCATCCATTCCTTTTTATTTATAACGTAACAAGTTCCGTTGGTCTTTTTGGATCAGTATCATATAAGGAGAATTGATCACCAACGATGATCCCCTTTGTTTTTAAGGTCTGTTCTACCGACATTCTTGCTAGATCCTTCATATTGTTATCAAGACTTAAGTGAGCCAAATAAATCCGCTTGGTCTTATCACCGGCCACTTCACTCATTGCAAGGGCTGCATCTTCATTACAAACATGACCAACATCACTTAAAATCCGGCGCTTAATGCTCCATGGATATTTTCCCATCCTCAACATGGACACATCATGGTTACTTTCGAATACATATGCATCGGCATTCGAGATGATTCCTTTCATCCGATCACTTACATACCCTGTATCAGTGATGACCACTAGTTTTTTGTCTTCATGATGAAAGGCGTAAAACATCGGCTCTGCCGCATCATGAGAAACACCAAAAGATTCTATATTAAGACTGCCGAACGTTTTGACCTGTTCCATTTCAAATGTGAATTTTTGTTCGGTTGCAATTTCACCGATTGATCGTTCCATGGCATTCCATGTCTTTGCATTCGCATAGATCGGGAGTTTATGTTTTCTGGCAACCACGCCCAGACCTTTAATATGGTCGCTGTGTTCATGGGTAACAAGGATACCGGATAACTTCGACATATCACGGCCTATATCCTGAAACAATGCTTCCAAAGCCTTACCGCTTAAGCCGGCATCGACAAGGAAAGATTGATCCTCCGTTTCCACGAATAAGGCATTTCCTGTACTCCCGCTTGCGAGAACACTAAAATGCATAGTCATCTATACTCACTCCAGTATTTTTTCTTCTGTATTTAATTCAATGACCTCTCCATCAATAGCATTCACGAAGAGATCCGTTTTGTCATTAAGGACCACCCACCATGTTGGCACAAGTAAATGTGATACAGATGTCGTCTGCAGCGAATTATAAAAACCTAGTTTTACATTCGTGACTTTGCTTTTGGGATCAATATCACCATTATCATATAATGCTCCAATAGCAGTTAAAGCAGGGATCAATTCCTTGGGTTTATTGAATTTTTTAATCCCCTCTAAATACATCTGTTCATAGGAGACGATTTCACCCTTTTTGTTCAAATATAAAGTGACCTTCCCCTTACTATTGTTATAAAACATCTTTTTATCTGCCACTTGGTAGCAGATGATGGTTTGATTGATTTTATCATAGCTCCAAAAGCGATAGTCATCTCCATTTAATATATACTCCTTCAGGAATATATCAAGGTCCGCAGCATGAATTTCCGCTTTCATGCTAACCGGTGTTTTAAATGTACCTACGAGCTTCTTATCATCGATGATTTTTGCTTTTTGATTTTTCAGGTCCTGTATATCTTTCTTCTCGAAAGTCTTGCTTTGGGCAATCAGGAATTGATCCAACTTTTGTTTCGGAAGTGGGGTTTCTATTGAAATCTCATCTTCTTTCAAGAGTTCATCTATTGAAGACTCCGTGAAATTTTCTATTTGGTTGTCATTAATCTTTTCCAGGAATTGATAAAGAAGAAAAATATTCAAAATGAAAAAGACCATGATGAAAATTGACTTTGTATTATTCCAATCCACTTTGATCGCCTCCCGTATCTCCAGGCACAATAAACCATTTATCGCCGATACGATAATACCAAGTGGGTTCAAGTGTAACTAGTGTGACAAGTTTGGAATCCAGGGATTTATGCAGTTTATAGCCAATCGAGATGTCCTCCACGCTCTTAAAGTCGATATTATCTTTCGATTTCAACTGATTCAAGACTTCTCTACCACTTGGTAAAGTCTCTACCGATTCGTCTGAAGGGAGGACTGAGGCAAGTGAAAAGTACGGGCGCTCGTAGCTATATATTTCTTCTTTCCCCCAAATTTGCTCGATTTCAGTCATTCCGGATTCATTGAAGGCCGGATAACCATTTACGAATAAGCGGAATACCACTCGTTGCTCATTCTCCGACATATAAGCAAAGCGATAATTATTATCTTCCCAACCAGCATGATCATTGATGAAATCAATGCTCTTTTGCAGAAGGTCACCGGAACTGCTAAATAACTTGTCCTTTTGTGCCGGATTGATATAAGAAATTAGGTAATTCTCTTTATTGATCGTCATCAGTCTTGTTCCATCCGTGTATTCCTCACCGACCGAAACGGGTTCCTGGCGTACATACTTCGGATCATTAAATAACGCATTTTTTAGATTTCCAATATCCAAATTGTCGATATAATATTGAAGTCTGTTGACCTTAATGGATTTTTCCGGAACGAACAACGTCCTTTTGCTGTTTATGGTTTCGGCCGTGTATTCAGGGTGCTTACTGTAAGAGCCCGTATAAAAATCATCCATGAAATCTCTTAGTCTTTTAGAGTCGACCATACCTTGATAAATCTTCTCTTGATCGTAAGAAACAAAATAAACGGCAGATTCATTACCGCTGATATCCTTTTGTTTAATGATGATCCGATCAAATGAAAAGCTAGGCACGTCCTTATCCGTAATATTCAATACCGTTTTATAGAGGGAAATGGGCACATCATCGGAAAATTCGATTTCAATCGACCCATCTTCATGGACAAAGTCATCAAATTTCCTTTGCAGCCTTTTTACGGATATCTCTTTTACGCCGGTAAAACTCCATTGCGAAAATTCTTTTTCCATTTTATTTATTTCCACCGGATCGGAGGTCTGGAAATGTCGCCCATTGCCATGAAAAAGGATACTTACTGGTTTAACTACATCACTAACAATCTGGACATCGCTTTTAATCTTTATATAATTCGATCGGTCACCAAATTTATCATATTCAGGCTCATACGTCCAAATGCTCCAAGTCAAAAAAATGCTTGTCCCAACCAAAATAATCAGTATGATACTTTTTGCACGTTCAAAATTCATGACCAATCATCCTCTTCTTCCTGTTCGTAAGGAAGTGTAAAGAACACCGTAGTTCCTTTTCCATCCACACTTTCCGCCCATATTTTCCCGCCATGCGCCACGACCATTTCTTTTGCGATCGCTAAACCAAGCCCGGTCCCGCCCAAGTTCCGCGACCTTGCTTTATCCACACGGTAGAAGCGGTCGAATATTTTATCAATGACGTTTTTCGGGATGCCCACTCCTTGATCTGTAATGCTCACAACGATAAAGCCATCCGAAGCCCTGACGCGGAAAGTCACTTGACCCCCTTCAGGTGAGTACTTCAACGAGTTGGAGATTACATTATAGAGAACCTGGGTGATTTTATCTTCATCAATATCCACAAAATAAGCTTCCTTGGGCAAATCACGCTTAAACGTGATGTCATCATTTTTCGTCATTTCAAAACGATCGATGATATGGTCATAGAATTTATTGAAATTCACCCAGCCCGTTTTAAGCCTGTAATCTTTACTATCCATTTTCGAAAGCTGTAACAGATCATTAACAAGCCTGATCATTCGCTCCGTTTCATTTTGGGTCACACTTAAAAAGGATGGAGCGATTTCCTCGTCCTTCCAAGCACCTTCAGCCAATGCTTCCAGGTAACTTCTCATCGTCGTTAGCGGCGTTCGCAGTTCATGTGAAACGTTGGCAACAAATTCCCTGCGTTCGCCCTCGATTTTTTCCTGCTCTGTTATATCATGCAAAACAGTAATCAAACCATTAACGAATCCCGTTTCCTTTTGAATGACCGAAAAGTTCCCCCTCAAAATGAAAGGCCGATTTTTTTTACTGTAATCAAGGATGACGGACTCTCGCTCTTCCAGTAAATCCTCAAATTTAAACTCTTCTTCAAGACCCAAAACCTCGATGATCGGTTGGTTCATGACGGTTTCACGCGAAACATTCAGTAATTGTGCCGCCGGTTCATTAATCAAGTTCACCCGACCGCGCCTATCAGTTGATATTACACCGTCCGTCATATTGGAGAGGACGGATGAAAGCTTACGGCGCTCTCCTTCTGTGCTTGATTGCGACTCTTGAAGCTTTTTAGTCAAATTATTGAAAGTGACGGCAAGCTGGCCAATTTCATCATCGCCATATACCCTTACTTTTCTGGAGAAATTCCCTTTCGCCATCACCAAGGCCTGTTTTCTCATATCCGACATGGGTCGAGTGATCGTTCGTGCGAGCAGGATCCCCAAGATGGCCGTAATGACCAAGGCGATGGCCGTACCCGTCATGAAAATACCATTGATTTCATCCATCTGTTCAAAGACATTCTCCATCTCTGCTATTACATAGACGGCGCCAATGACCTCCCCATTTGCTTCAATGGGTGTCGAAAGAACCCAGAGCCGCCTGCCGGTTTTCTGATCTCGAAATACGTCACTTTCTTCTTTTCCATTAATCAGCGTATTTTTAATAAGGACTTCCGTTGTCTTCTTCCCTACAATATCCTGGTTACTTGAGGCTGAAGTTCCAATCACACGCCTGCTGCGAGTGTCAATGACACGTACTTCCGAAATATCATTCGAAGAATTATCCGGGTCTTTCAATATCATATAAATCGCATCTTCGAGGGTTGGATCTTCCTCTCCCCTCTCTTTTTCCATTTCTTCACCAATACTGTAGGTAAGCAGGTTAACGTGACCTTTTATTGATTTCGTGAAGTTCCCGACAAGATTTTCTTCCAATTCCCCAACAAAATATACCCCGATTATCTGCATCGCTACAAAAATGAGCAACACATAAATCAGAACAAATTTAAAATGGATTGAGCGAAAAAAACCAACCTTTTTCATAAGAACTACTCCTGTTCAGGGTTACGCAGGTAATAACCGACCCCTCTTCTAGTTACAATCCAACCAGGATGGCTTGGATTGTCTTCAATCTTCTCACGAAGACGTCTGACCGTTACATCGACTGTCCGTACATCACCAAAATAATCATAGCCCCACACGGTTTGTAATAGGTGCTCCCTTGTCATGACCTGACCGATATGCTTCGCTAAGTAATGAAGCAATTCAAATTCGCGATGAGTTAATTCAATCGTATCGCCCCGTTTGGATACCACATAAGCATCCGGATGGATGGTGAGCGTTCCTATCGTAATTTCCTTCGGTTCATTTTCTTGATCTGGGACCGGGACCGCTTGCTGACGTCTTAAGTTCGCCTTAACGCGGGCAATTATTTCCCGGGTACTAAATGGCTTTGTGACATAGTCATCCGCACCAAGCTCTAAACCTAAGACTTTATCTATCTCTGAATCCTTAGCCGTTAACATGATGATTGGCGTTTCATACTTCTTCCTTACTTCCCTGCAAACTTCCATCCCATCGCGCTGCGGTAGCATGATATCAAGTAAAATCAAATCAGGTTGCCGTTCTTCTACCATTTTGAGGGCTTCATTGCCATCATAAGCACAAAAAACTTCATAGCCTTCCTTTTTTAGATTGAATTGTAATATATCGGCAATTGGCTTTTCATCATCCACTACCAGAATCTTCTTATCCATGTGCTTATCTCCTTTTTAATAACTAAACTGAATCTATTAAAAACCGTGTCCTTATCCGGGACTTTATTCACTTTTCCTTCTGCTTGCACCAATCTAGCATCCCAGTTCAACAAATTTATATATATATACCCAATAAAAGGGACCGAACACCGGAATGAAAGCGAATTGTATCTATTCTACTTTATCATTTTATAGGCATTAAATCACCTTTTTCCTATTATTCTCATCTATCTGTGAAGCAGAAGAAGTCCTCGAATATTTTTCGAAGACTCCCATCGATTACTGACTTATATAGTTTAGCGGATTTACAAGAGAACCGTTTTTATATATTTCAAAATGGAGGTGGACACCTGTGGAGTGCCCTGTTGAACCCATCATGCCAATTTTCATGCCCTTCTCAATCTTTTGTCCAGCTTTTACATTTATTGAATCCAAATGGGCATATACTGTCTTATACCCGTTATTATGATTGATCGTTATCTTATTTCCATACCCTCCGGAGTTTCCAGCAGTCTCGATTATCCCATGATCCGCTGCCGTTATGGTCCTGGTGGTTGGCCGGGCAATATCGATACCTTTATGAAGTTTCCCCCAGCGCTGCCCCTGCTTGCTGGAAATATAGCCCCCATCTGCAGGCCATGAATATGTACCGCTCCCCTGTGAAGGAACGACCTTCGTGCCTTTTCTAGTGACTTCCATTTTGGCTTTTTCCGTGTTTTCTTTTTTTACGATCGTTTCACTGATTTTCTTACCATTTGTTTCAGATACTGCATATGTGAATGCCTGAACCCCCTCATTGCCAATTTGTTCAGTAATGAGTTCACCCTTGGGAAGTTCGTCATCCTCCTTCACTTTCTTTTCGAAAGGAATCCTCTCTTCCTTTAATACTTCTCTTTCCACCATTACGTTCACATAGGGCGTAAGCTGGGTCACATAGAGATGCTCGCCCTTTTTAAGCCCTTTGCCCTCATCCTGTCCTGGATTTAGCTCTAACAGTTGATCCAGGTCCATATCATGCTGATTGGCAATTGCTTCAAGATCCTCATCTTCCATAGCCTCATAAAGCGTCTTTTCTTTCTTTCCTTCTTCTATCATGGAAATGGTATCATCGACGGTCTTGATTTCAGCTGGATCGATCATTGATTCTTTAAACGTAACGGGAAGTGAAAACTTGATGTCCAGAATTCTACTTCCTGGTTCTTTTAACGGTTTTGCACCCGTTTCGTTTCCTTTTTTACCTGTTTCATATTCAGCGTATTCCTCTTCATTTACATATAATAACTTGATTTTTTCCAAAACGTCCTCAGCATCATCCCTTGACGCAACATAAGCGACCGCCTGATTATCTATGTCGATTTCATACGCCTTTGCTTTCACATTGAGCTTTTCTTGAATATGCTTTACAGCCTGATCTTCTTTTACTTCTTCATCAAATACCTCTTCAGGTACATATGACAGCTGCGACTCCCTATCGAATGTATAGTCTGGATAATCTCTCTGTGCTGCTTTTACCTTATCGGCTACGATCTCCTCTATTTCCGTTTCATCCGTCACACTTCCGACGAACTCATCATTAAGATAAACATGCTGAATGGTGTCAGTTTTCGATATCCCTGCGGCCGTTACCATATTTCCAGCAAGCAATAAAATGACCGAAACCATCAACAGGATGATCCCCTTACCTTTTGAGCTAAACATATATTGTCCTCCTTAACGGCTCAGTCACCAATTAAGAAACTAATCAAATTTATTTTGAGATTTATTAGTCCAATTTAAATATCCACTTGCATATGACTGATTTCTATTATGATTTTTCACTCATAACTCTACCATAATAAAAAAAAAAACAAGAAACAGTCGTGATAATGTAATAGAACTGTATAAATGGTGACAACAAGTACCAATAAATATGCTAATGAGGAAGATTCGATACATTTCGAAATAAGGAGTGGACGTAAGCCCCGTAAGGATAAAAGCAGTTTATATGCCAATTTGGGTGAAATTGGTATGTTACAAATCGTTAACAATTCATTAACAAGATTTCATTTATAATACATCTGGATGTAAAACAAAAAAAACGCCCTAAAGGAAAGGCGTTTTTAAAAAGGATGGCTCAGGACGGAATCGAACCGCCGACACAAGGATTTTCAGTCCTTTGCTCTACCGACTGAGCTACTGAGCCAAATATTCTATTTTAGAACAAAAAAATAAAATGGCGGTCCCGACGGGAATCGAACCCGCGATCTCCTGCGTGACAGGCAGGCATGTTAACCGCTACACCACGGGACCAGTAAAGAATTATATAAAGAAGTGACCCATACGGGATTCGAACCCGTGTTACCGCCGTGAAAGGGCGGTGTCTTAACCGCTTGACCAATGGGCCGAAAAAAATGGTGAGCCATGAAGGATTCGAACCTTCGACCCTCTGATTAAAAGTCAGATGCTCTACCAACTGAGCTAATGGCTCGTTCTAATGAAATGTAACTTTTCAGGATGTTTCACGTCTCAATGCAGCTACTCGCTTGATGCTGTTAATGCTTGTTCTATTGTGACGACGCTTTTGATAATATCATGGTTATCATAGTTTAGGCAATAGTTTTTTTGAAATAAAATTATTTTTTTTTATCTTTTTCCTTTTTCCTACTGTTTCAATCCATTCTTCCAATATCCCAGGTCTCTCGATTGTGACATCAGAATGCAGTGATTGATTCCAATAATGAAGAAGAGCCGGCTAAAAAGCCAGCTCCATTTCATCAATTACGCTAGACGCCAAGGGCTTCTCACGATATTTGTTTGGTTGCGGTCAGGACCGACAGAAAAAGTAGTCAAAGGAATGCCTACCAATTGAGATACGCGCTCTACATAGTGGCGAGCGTTCTCTGGAAGCTCATCCAATGATTTGCATCCTGTGATGTCTTCTGACCAGCCTGATAGCTCTTCATAAACTGGTTTACATTCGCCAATCGCTTTTAATGTTGCTGGAACCTCATGAATGATTTCGCCTTTGTATTCATAAGCTACACAAATTTTGACCGTATCAAGACCTGATAACACGTCAATCGAGTTCAATGATAAATCGGTAATCCCGCTGACACGGCGTGCATGGCGAACGACAACTGCATCAAACCAGCCGACACGGCGCGGCCTGCCTGTAGTTGTACCATATTCACGGCCAACTTCACGGATTTGGTTGCCGACTTCATCATGCAATTCTGTAGGGAAAGGACCATCGCCCACACGGCTTGTATATGCTTTACATACTCCAACCACATGATTGATTTTTGTAGGACCTACGCCAGAACCGATCGTAACGCCACCTGCAACAGGATTAGATGAAGTGACGAATGGGTATGTTCCTTGATCGATATCAAGCATCACACCTTGTGCCCCTTCGAATAATACCCGTTTTCCTTCATCAAGTGCATCGTTCAATACAACGGATGTATCACAAACATATTTCTGCACTTGTTGTCCGTACTCATAGTATTCATCCATGATATCTTCGATTTTGAAACCTTCCGTTTCATAGAAGCGTTCGAACATACGGTTTTTTTCGACAAGATTTTGAGCCAATTTTTCCTCAAAAATTTCACGGTCCAAAAGATCTGCCATACGGATTCCGTTACGAGCAGCTTTGTCCATATAAGCAGGGCCGATTCCTTTTTTTGTCGTTCCAATTTTATTAGCGCCTTTACGGTCTTCTTCGACTTCATCCAATTTGATATGGTAAGGAAGAATGACATGTGCACGGTTAGAGATACGAAGATTATCCGTACTCACTCCATGACTATGTAAATAAGCAAGCTCCTCTACAAGAGCTTTTGGATCAACCACCATACCATTTCCAATGACACAAATTTTATCACTATAAAAAATCCCTGACGGAATTAAATGCAGTTTATAGGTAACGCCATTAAATTTTATTGTATGCCCTGCATTATTCCCACCTTGATAACGAGCGATGGCTTCCGCATTCTGGGATAGAAAATCTGTTATTTTACCTTTACCTTCGTCTCCCCATTGTGTACCGACTACTACAACTGATGACATCTGAATAAAGCACCTCCAAAGGTTCACGTAATACCGATTATTTACCGGTTCTTATCAAACAAACCTATTTTATCAATAATCCAAAGTGGAAGTCAATACAAAATCCGAACGTTACACATTTCAAAAAATACTTCGTTCGTAAATATGAAAAAAATCTTTCCGTTTTCAAAATTGGTTTTGGATTGTCAATCCTTATTCTGCCCTTTGATTTCTTTTATTATTATCACCAGTCCCTTTCTTTTTCCAAAATAAAAACAGCCCGCCATTGCATGAATGGCAGGCAGTTCCCTATGCGCCGGGAGACATCGAATCATCATCGAAACGGCGTTCGAGGTTAACGAATTTATTATATTCTTTCACGAATGCAAGCGAAACCGTGCCTACTGGACCATTACGCTGTTTCGCTATAATGATTTCAATGATATTTTTATTCTCGGATTCTTTATCATAATAATCATCACGGTATAAGAATGCGACGATATCGGCATCTTGCTCGATACTCCCGGATTCCCTGATATCAGACATCATCGGACGCTTATCCTGGCGCTGCTCCACTCCCCGCGATAGCTGGGAAAGGGCTATGACGGGCACTTTAAGTTCACGAGCGAGCGCTTTAAGTGAACGTGAAATCTCGGATACCTCTTGCTGACGGTTGTCACCTGAACGACCATCACCTTGAATTAATTGCAGGTAATCGATCAATATCATGCCAAGCCCATGTTCCTGCTTCAAACGACGGCATTTCGAACGAATTTCACCAATCCTCACACCTGGAGTATCATCGATATAAATGCCGGCATTCGACAAGCTTCCCATCGCCATCGTCAATTTACGCCAATCCTCATCCGTTAAGGAACCTGTCCGTAAATTCTGAGCGTTGATATTTCCTTCAGCACAGAGCATACGCATAACGAGCTGCTCTGCACCCATTTCAAGACTGAAAATCGCTACATTCTCCTCCGTTTTGGTCGCAACGTTTTGAGCGATATTCAATGCAAAAGCGGTTTTACCAACCGAAGGGCGGGCACCCACTATGATGAGGTCATTACGTTGGAACCCTGCTGTCATTCGATCCAGTTCAGCAAACCCTGTCGGTATTCCCGTGACATCCCCTTTACGGGTAGTCAAAATTTCTATGTTATCGTACGTCGCAACCAATACATCCTTAATATTTTGAAAAGACCCGGAATTCTTACGCTGGGCCACTTCCATGATCGTTTTTTCTGCTTCCCCGAGCAGCTCCTCGACCTCGTCCTCGCGACTGTAGCCTTCCTGAGCGATGTTGGTCGCTGTCCTGATCAAACGACGCAGCAATGACTTCTCCTCGACGATGCGAGCATAATATTCAATATTGGCCGCGGTAGGTACCGATCCGGCCAATTCACTTAAATAAGAAACTCCGCCAACCTCTTCAAGGTTTTTTGTCGCAGCCAATTCCTCTGTCACCGTAATCAAATCGACAGCTTTTCCTTCGTCATTCAAATTAAGCATCACATTAAAGATTTTTTGATGAGAGCTTCTGTAAAAATCCTCCGGAATCAAAACTTCCGATGTAACGGTCAATGAAGAGGGCTCAAGAAAAATGGCTCCTAGCACAGCCTGTTCGGCTTCTATATTTTGAGGGGGAATCCTATCCTGAAATTGTTCTATCATATCTTAAAACCTCCCATTCTAAGAGGATACCATTTATATGTTTCTAGTAAAAAAGAAAAAAAGTGAAAGGACAACATGCCCAATCACATTTTTCGTCTATCTCTATTTTATCAATTTTTCACAGATATGAAACAGCTAAAATTAGTTAATTTCTTTCACATGCACAGTCAGTGTCGCAGTGACTTCAGGGTGAAGCTTGACTGGAAGCTTTGTATGCCCTAAAGTGCGGATGCCTTCAGCAAGCTCCATTTTACGTTTATCAACCTTGATACCGTGTTTTTTCTGAAGCTCCGATGCAATTTGTTTAGTCGTGATGGAACCGAATAAACGCCCGCCCTCACCGGCTTTGGCAGATAGTTCAACCGTTAGTTTCTCCAGCTGCACTTTCAATTCTTCAGCATGCTGCAGTTCTTCTGCTGCAAGTGATTCTTCTTTATTTTTCTGGGCTTCCAATGTTTTTACATTTGTATTATTTGCTTCAACGGCCAATCCTTGTTTTAGCAGGAAATTATGTGCATAACCATCTGCAACATTTTTAACTTCCCCTTTTTTCCCTTTACCTTTTACGTCTTTCAGAAATATTACTTTCATTCTTTTTGTCCCCCTTCTAAATATTCATCTATAGCTGTTTTTAATCGACTTTCTGCTTCATCAATGGAGCATGCCTGTTGAGTAGCGGCATTTGTTAAATGTCCGCCTCCATTTAACATTTCCATGATTACCTGTACATTGATATCACCAAGCGATCGCGCACTTATGCCTACTGTATCATCAGATCGCTTAGCCATTACAAAGGAAGCAACAACGCCATCCATGGTCAATAGGGTGTCCGCAGCCTGAGCAATGAGCACCTGATTGTGGACCTGATCGGTTTTTGCCGAGGCAATTGCAATTCCCTTTTTATAAAAGATAACTTCTTCAATGAGCTTCGACCGTTTAATATAGGTGTCAACGTCTTCTTTTAAGAACTTCTGGACAAGTACCGTATCAGCTCCATGTGCCCTTAGATAAGAGGCTGCATCGAAAGTACGTGAACCTGTTCTTAAAGTGAAGCTTTTCGTATCGACAATGATACCTGCAAGTAGCGCCGTTGATTCCAGCATATCTATCTTACTGCGTTTCGGCTGATATTCAAGCAGTTCGGTCACAAGTTCTGCTGTTGAAGACGCATATGGCTCCATATAGACGAGCAATGAGTTTTTGATGAACTCCTCACCCCGACGATGATGGTCGATGACTACAACCTTATCGATCCTATTCAATAACCGCTCTTCAATTACCATAGAAGGTTTATGTGTATCGACCACAACCAGCAATGTCTCATCCGTAATCATTTCAAGAGCATCATCAGGAGTTATAAACCGGGCATAAAGCTCTTCTTTATTTTTGATTTCCTCCATTAAACGAAGTACACTGCTATCAAGCTGCTGGGTGTTAATTACAATATAGCCTTCACGTTCATTCATTTGGGCAACTTTCAAAATGCCGATGGCTGAACCGATTGCGTCCATATCCGGGTTTTTATGGCCCATGACAATGACTTTATCACTATCAAGGACTATATCCTTTAATGCATGGGAAATCACACGTGCACGGACCCTCGTGCGTTTTTCCATCGGATTGGTTTTACCCCCATAGAATTTCACTTTTCCATTCGCTTGCTTGATGGCTACCTGGTCACCGCCCCGTCCTAAAGCGAGATCCAAGCTGGACTGTGCAAGTGTACCCAGTTCCGGTAAGGATGACACTGCCGAGCCGACCCCGATGCTCAAGGTCAATGGTACATTTTGCTTGGCCGTCGTTTCCCTGATTTCATCCAAAATCGAGAATTTCCCCTTCTCAAGTTGCTGAAGGATATGCTCATTAAAGACAGCGATGAATCGCTCCGAGGAAACCCGTTTAAAGAAAACGCCATTATCCCTTGCCCATCTATCAAGAAGTGAGGTAACCAAGCTATTAATGCTGCTTTTACGCTGATCATCCATACCCTGTGTCAAATCATCATAGTTATCAAGGAGAATGATCGCAATTGCCGTTCGCTCATCTTCATATAGTTTCTCGATTTCCACTTGCTCCGTCACATCAAAAAAGTAAAGAAGCCTTTCCTCTCGCTTATGGACCACTTTGAATTTCCGATCGTGGAGCGTAATTGTCTCTGTCTCGATCTCTTGCTTAATTAACGGAACGATCGAGTCCGCAACATCGTATAGCGATCTTCCCGCCAAGGAGTCTTCACTAAAACACGAAGCCAGGAATGGATTGGTCCATTCAATGTAATAATCCTCATTAAAGAGCATGATCCCAATTGGCATTTCCAATAACGCTTCCTCACCGACCTTTTTTAAACGGTAAGATAAAGTCGTTATATACTCTTCTGTCTTACGTTGCTTTTTTTCTACCATTCTTAATGTTAAATAAAATAAACCAGCAAGAATCAATAAACCAACAAGTGCAATAACCCAATTATAATAAGCCAGTACGCCCAAAAGTAACACGCCCGCGGCCAGCATCCCATACACTGGGGACTTAATCGAGTATTCTTTCAAATAAGATGGCATAGTTTCAGCTCCTAAAAGCATCTGTTTTACAAAAAAGTCTATTCCTTTTTCTTGATCGTCTCCCTAAAAGGAAATCCTAAATCTATTATACCTAAAAATCGTACGGCCGTTGTAATAATCGGAATCGGCAGCAGCAAAGAAAAAACCACGATTAAAACAGGTATGGCTTTAGCCCATGACTTCACATGAGCGATATAAAATATCAGGGAATATCCTTGTAATAAAATGAAGAACTGCAGGATGAAAAATAGGTTCGATATGGCCATATATACAAAACTATTCTTGTCCGTATTCACAAAAAGAGCAAGAAGCATCGTAATTAAATAATACCATAAAAGGCTTTTCGGGAGTCGAAGATCTCGAAAATGAGGCCATTTTAGCGTCTTATCGCTGAACCTCTTCACAATGGGATGTGCAGCGAAGAAAATCAATAAAACCATGCTGACTGATATCAACACGAACAAACTTGGCATCAGCGTATTTATCATGTCGATTGATTCATACATCTGCTTTTTGACTTGTTCCGTCGGTGCCTGTCCTAAAGAATCCATGATGTCGATTGTTTTTTTTATAGATCCTTCAGCCATATTCATCGATTCTTCTATGTAATTAACATCCGTTATTAACACTGAAGCTGCATATATTAATAAAATTCCTCCCAGGAAGACAAGGACTGCACTTATGAACATAGGTGCCATCGGTTTGTCCTTTTTCAAAAAATAGCCGATCGCAATTCCCGTTGCCCCCATAAGTAAGGTAAGCGGGACAGACAATATCGTCCCGATGAGGATCGACAATAGTGAAGCAATGAATAAATAACCGAAACTCCACGATAACTTTTGTTTGATTGTGACCAGTATGAATGGAATGGGTAAAAAGAAAGTAGTGAAGATACCCACTAGCGGGACTTGAATTGTGATGAACAGTAAAATGCAATATAGTGCCAAAAGGGCTCCACCCTCCGCAATTCGTCTCCCGTTATTCATTTTTTCACCCCCCCGTTATTATTAAAATTAATGTCTTATCTTCATATTGTATCCGTTACGGCCAGGATATTTCAAACATCACATTCTTTTTTAGGATATGATTATTTTTTGTAAGGAAAACACCTTTTTAAATTCCTTTTAAAAATAAAAAAACCGCAATTCAGCGGTTTTTCAGCATAAGATCCTAACTTATAAAAAAAGGCACATTAAGGAAAACTCCTCAATGTGCCAATTTATTATTCACCAGATACATATGGAAGTAATGCCATAGTACGTGAGCGTTTAATAGCAATCGTTAATTTACGTTGATATTTAGCGCTTGTGCCAGTTACACGACGTGGTAAAATTTTACCGCGTTCTGAGACGAATTTTTTAAGAAGATCTGTATCTTTGTAATCAATTTTAGTGATTCCGTTAGATGTGAAATAACAAACCTTTTTACGCTTACCGCGTCCTTTACGTCCACCCATTGCCATAATAAATTTCCCTCCCTGCTTTTTAAATTTTCATTTTAAACGGCTGTTTAAAACGGAAGATCGTCATCTGAAATGTCGATTGTTTTACCGTCATTTGCAAATGGATCATCATCTACACGAGTGTAGTTGTTATTGCTCCGTTGATTCTGATTAGGATTTTGTCCATACGAATTGTTGTCATTTCCGTTATTATTGTTACCATAACTTTTTTGACCTCCACCGTAAGAACCGCCTTCATTTCTTTCACCCGCTGAACTGCTTCGTGGTTCAAGGAATTGAACGCTCTCAGCCAGAATCTCCGTCACATATACGCGTTTGCCGTCTTGTCCTTCATAATTACGTGTTTGGACACGTCCATCCACGCCAGCTAAACTGCCCTTTTTCAAGAAGTTAGCTACATTTTCTGCCGGTTTACGCCAAACTACACAGTTAATGAAATCCGCTTCACGTTCACCTTGCTGATTCGTAAAACCACGATTCACAGCTAAAGTAAAGGTAGCTACGGGAACTCCATTAGGTGTATATCGCAATTCAGGATCTTTAGTTAAGCGTCCTACCAAAACTACGCGATTCATCATCAGAATCAACCCCTAGGTTTCAAACTTGTTTCACGTGAAACAAGATTAGAATTTATATTAAAATATTGGATTAGACTTCTTCTCTAGTAGCCATGTGGCGAATAATGTCTTCACTGATTTTAGCAAGACGATCGAATTCTTGAATCGCAGCACTTTCAGCGTTAACTTTAAGAAGCATGTAGTAACCATCACGGAAATCATTGATTTCGTATGCAAGACGGCGTTTACCCCATTCTTTTGCTTCTACTTCCGCACCATTATCAGAAAGGATTGTGTTGAAACGTTCAACTAAAGCTTTTTTAGCTTCTTCCTCAATGTTTGGACGGATGATATACATAATTTCGTATTTTCTCATCACTGTCACCTCCTTTTGGTCTAAGCGGCCCAATTGGGCAAGGAGCAATTATTTATAATTACTCACAAGATAAAATTATAGCATAGTTAAAGTGGCTTTGCAACGAACGGTTCGACTTATTACAATTAATTGAAATCTAATGATTAAAGGCTCAAAAAAGACCCTGCATTGGGAAAATGTAGGGTCTTTTTAACTTAAACGTTGAAACGGAAATGGATTACATCGCCATCGTTAACGATGTATTCTTTTCCTTCTAATCGAACTTTTCCTGCTTCTTTTGCAGCACTATGACTACCCGCTTCAAGCAAATCGGTATAAGAAACGATTTCGGCACGGATGAAGCCACGTTCGAAGTCCGTATGAATGACACCTGCACATTGAGGGGCTTTCATACCTTTACGGAATGTCCATGCACGCACTTCCTGTACACCAGCTGTAAAGTATGTTGCCAATCCGAGAAGATTATATGAAGCACGGATCAACTGGTCAAGACCCGACTCTTCAATGCCAAGTTCAGATAGGAACATTTCCTTTTCTTCACCTTCAAGCTCTGCAATTTCTTCTTCGATTTTGGCACAAATTACGATTACTTCTGCATTTTCCCTCGCAGCATATTCACGAACTTGCTGAACATATTCATTATCGTCAGCATTAGCCACTTCATCCTCGCTCACATTCGCCACATAAAGAGTCGGCTTCGCCGTAAGCAAGTGCATGCCCTTCACCATTTTTTGCTGTTCCTCGGTAAATTCAACTGAACGGGCGGGCCTTTCATTCTCCAATGCTTCCTTTAAAGCCACAAGAATTTCATGTTCAGCCACTGCGCCTTTATCTTTTTGCTTGGCCATTTTTCCGACACGGTCGATGCGTTTGTCAACGGATTCCAAATCGGCCAGGATCAATTCAAGGTTGATGACTTCGATATCATCGATTGGATTTACTTTTCCAGAAACATGAGTAATGTTATCGTCTGCGAAACAACGGACAACCTGACAAATTGCATCCACTTGACGGATATGGGAAAGGAATTTATTACCAAGACCTTCTCCTTTACTGGCCCCTTTTACAATTCCGGCGATATCCGTGAATTCAAATGCTGTCGGAACCGTTTTTTTTGGTTTGACCAATTCTGTCAATTTTTGCAGACGGTGATCTGGCACTTCAACAATCCCTACATTTGGGTCAATCGTACAGAAAGGATAGTTGGCAGATTCCGCACCTGCCTGAGTAATTGCATTAAATAAAGTGGATTTACCTACGTTAGGCAAACCTACTATACCAGCTGTTAAAGCCATTTATATTTCACTCCTTCAAGATAATTCGTACATATGGGAAAAAGTCTGATTTTCTATAAAAACCATCCAATTACCTAAACCTTTCCCAATTATAGATTTCGCTTCCTAAAAAGACAAGTAAATCATGAGAAACTCAGGACTGCCTTCACTCAAAAAAAAAGCATGATCACTCCTCATGCTTTTGTAGAACTTTTTTCATTTTCTTCGCGAATTCACGTCGAGGCAGCATTACGCTATGACCGCAGCCTTCACATTTTATCCGGATATCCATACCAAGTCGAATGATTTTCCACTTATTTACTCCACAGGGATGTGGTTTTTTCATTTCCACAATATCCTTAAGCGCAAACTCTTTTTCTTCCATAACCATGAGCCCCCTAATTCCTATGACTCGCTGCCATTGTACGTAGATTTAATCCCACTTAAATCAAGCGCAGCACTTATTTCTTTTCTTAATATTCTACTCATTTCGACATGATGCATCGGTTTTGTTTCAGCAGTGACCCGAAAGACAACTTCATCAGGACTTATCGCTTCAATTCCTAAAAATTCAGGTGCTTTGACTAAGAAGTCATATTTGCCTTCCATATTATTCAAGGTTTGAATGAGTACCCTCTCAGCAAGTTCTACTGATCCATCATTAGGTATAGCTACATCCACAACAGCCTTACTATTTAATATAGAATAATTTGTAACTTGAACAATACTACCATTAGGTATGAGGTGCAATTCTCCTGAGCTACTTTTAATCTTTGTTGTACGAAGCCCAATTTCGAGAACTTCACCCTCAAATGTATTAATTTTAATATAGTCCCCAACCGAGAAGTGATCTTCAAAAATCACAAAGAATCCTGTGATGATATCTTTTACCAAACTTTGGGCACCGAAACCAACTGCCAAACCAAGAATCCCAGCTCCAGCCAGCAAAGCCTTTACATCAAATCCGAAAATTTCAAGAATCATTACCAAGGCAATAAAATTAATAACATAAGTGACTATATTTTCCAGCAACTTAATGAGTGTCGTTTCTCTGCGCTCTGAAACGCGAATAGGACTTCTTAAGCGAACCGCGAAAAATTTACTTATGACCGTCTTTCCTATTCTAATAATAATACGTGATAACAGGAGAACAAGGAAGATTTTAATGATTCCTTCCCCTAATAGTAACCATAATTTTTCATCCATTACCTCTTTTGTAACGTTATCATAAATGCGTTCCATCTTTTCCTCCTGGCTAATCCAAAATTCTGCAAAACTTTTATATTTTCTCTATGACTTTACCATACCGACTTATTCCTCTACCCCTCATGCTGTGAGATAACCCGAATAGGAGAAGTTTTCTCTATTTTATCAATAAATAAGGGTTTCTGTACAAAAAAAATATGGGTATATAGGTAAAAGAAATAGAAGTTTTTTCCGAGTTAATCCAGTATTTTTTTACTAGAATGTATAAATGAAAGCAATTGGTAGAGGAAGAAAAGTCAATCCATTTCCCCTTCACCTGTTTGCAAGTTCTACAAAAATTTCCCTCATCCGTTACGTTAAATACCGTATATTTTTTCCTTTTTATCCGTATACTGTAATACCAAATAAAGTAAAGGAGTTGAGCCGATGAATCTGAATTCTAGTCTATTTAATAATAATAAAAATAGATTGAGCCGCATCCTGCATGAAGATACGGATGCATCCAAACAAATTTCCCAGGAATTAATCAACCTTCTACCAACTGGAAAGCTTCAAACAATCGTCATCGTCTGTATAGGCACAGACCGTTCTACAGGCGATTCCCTCGGACCACTTGTCGGCACTCTGCTAAGTGAAAAAGCTGAAAACAGTTCTTCATCGTTCCATGTTTACGGTACTTTAGATGACCCTATACATGCGATGAATTTATCGGAAAAATTAAATCAAATAAAAAAGATTCATACCAATCCATTTATAGTCGGAATCGATGCTTGCTTAGGGAAGATGAAAAGCGTTGGTATTGTCCAAATCGGTCAAGGACCGGTGAAACCAGGTGCTGGGGTCAATAAAGATCTTCCTTCCGTTGGAAATGCCCATATAACAGGAATCGTGAATGTAAGTGGCTTCATGGAGTTCATGGTCTTGCAAAACACTCGTCTTAATCTTGTGCTAAAAATGGCCAAAACCATCGCCGAGGGGATTTATGAAGCACAAAATCATTATCCAGTAAAACCTTCCATCACTCCTTTCACATTGTCATTCAAGCAAGAAAAAACCCTTTGATCGGTTTTGCTGATCAAAAAAAATGAAGGAAGGGATTATCCCCTTCCTTCTTTTATTTAGGCTGTTTTCACATACTTTGTTGCTATTTACCAGGTAGTGAGTTGTGGTTGATTTCCCCTCCAGATGCTCGCTTTCCTTGGGGCGGGCGGTGAGCCTCATCGGCGGAAACGCCTGTGGGGTCTCACCTGTCCCGCTCCAATCAACCTTAAATAGTTTCGTTTTAAAAACAACAATCTTTACGAAAAGAGCCTTTATTTAAAAATAATACATGATTGTAACTAAAATGGCAGTGATCATTATGCCAGGAAGCAGATTAGCCACCCTTATTTTGGTGACACCGATAATATTCAAACCAATTGCTAATATCATGACTCCCCCAGTTGCCGTCATTTCCAGTATGAAGGAATCCATTAAAGCAGTTGGGATCAGCGTATTAATCTGTCTTGAAAAAATTGCTATCAAGCCCTCATAAAGAATGACCGGAAATGCCGAAAAAAGTACTCCTATGCCAAGCGTACTGGCGAGGACCAGTGCTGTAAATCCATCGATGATCGCTTTTGTTATCAAAACGTCATGATCATTCCGGATACCGCTATCCATGGCACCGATAATGGCCATCGCCCCAATGCCAAATATGAGCGTAGCCGTTACAAACCCCTGGGATATCGAAATTCCTTCTTTCGCTTTCATCCTGCGTTCAATCCAATTGCCTAAAGAATTAAGCCTACCCTCAAGATTCATCCATTCCCCAAGGACAGCCCCTCCAACAATACTTAAAATGACAATAAGGAATTGATCACTTTTAAGCCCCATCTGCAAGCCTAAGACCATGACGGCTAAACCAATTCCACTCATCACCGTTTCTTTTATCTTTTCAGGTATATGTTGCAAAAACCTTCCCAAAATCGAACCAATTAAAATGCAGGCACCATTCACCAAAGCCCCTAATAATACCATCTCATTCACCTAATTTTCCACAGTAAAAAATAGATTAAACCTCTGTTGCCACTTTTTTTTCATAAAGGCGATCTAAGAGGAAATGTTCTCTTGATCGATCAAGTCCAAAATTCTCTCCAGATCTTCTTTTGAAAAGAATTCGATTTCTATTTTCCCTTTTTTCTTGCTTTGTTTTATCGTTACACTCGTTCCCAGTCTTTCACGCAGACTTGACTCGCGTTGCTTTATGAATATATCTTTTTTATCTTGTTTCTTAGGTTTGGTTTCACGTGAAACGGTATCATTCAATTGATGTATATATTGCTCCAGCTGTCTGACATTCATTCCTTCTTTGAGGATTTTATCCACTACTGGCTTAAGCATCTCTTTTTTCTTTAAACCCAGTAATGCTCGGCCATGCCCCATGGAAATTTCCCCTTCGGAGATATAACTCCTAATCCCTTCAGGCAAAGATAGCAATCTTACATAGTTCGCGATATGGGGTCGGCTTTTACCCAACCTATTGGCCAGCTGTTCCTGGGTGAAATTCAATTTTTCAAGAAGTGTCTGATAAGCGGCAGCTTCCTCAATTGGATTTAAATCTTCCCGTTGCAGGTTTTCCAAAATCGCCAGTTCCATCATCTGCTGTTCATTCAATTCCCTCACAACAACCGGAACTGTCTTTAAACCAGCTTCCTTGGCAGCACGATAACGCCTCTCCCCAGCAACGATTTCATAGCCCTTAATACTTTTCCGGGCAATAATCGGCTGTAATATCCCATGTTCCATGATAGATTGCTTTAATTCTTCTATAGCTTCAAGTCGGAAGCTCTTTCGGGGCTGATAAGGATTTGGCCTTAATTCCCTTAATTTGATTTCGCGCACGATTTCATCTTTACTTATATCCCCAGTGAAAAGTGCGTTAAGTCCTTTGCCAAGTCCTTTAGCCATTTGATACCACTTCCTTTGCCAGTTCTAGATAAACCTCCGCTCCTCGTGACTTTGGATCATATATAATTATTGGTTCTCCATGGCTCGGTGCTTCACTCAAACGGACATTGCGAGGGATGATGGTTTGATAGACTTTATCCTGAAAGTATTTTTTGACCTCTTCTATAACCTGGAGACCTAAATTTGTCCTGGCATCCAACATCGTCAATAGCACACCCTCGATTTTCAAATCATGGTTCAAATGCTTTTGGACGAGACGGACCGTATTCAAGAGTTGACTCAGGCCCTCCAATGCATAATATTCACATTGTACAGGAATCAAAACTGCATCTGCTGCCGTTAATGCATTAAGCGTAAGCAAGCCCAATGATGGAGGACAGTCAATCACGATGTAATCATATTGACTTTGCACCTCTTCTAATGCCCTTTTTAATCGGACTTCCCTTGAGATGGTTGGAACAAGTTCAATTTCAGCACCTGCAAGTTGAATTGTCGCAGGTATAGCATATAAGTTTTCTACCTTTGTTTCCATGATGACGGTACTGGCTTCGACATCATCAACCAATACATCATAAATACATTGTTCCACATCCGCTTTATCAATACCTGCACCGCTTGTCGCATTTCCCTGCGGATCGATATCGACCATTAAGACTTTCTGTCCTATGTATGCAAGACAGGCACTTAGACTGACAGAAGTTGTCGTTTTTCCAACACCGCCTTTTTGATTGGCAATGGCGAGAATCTTACCCACGAATTCACCTGCTTTCAACTATCTTCATCACGCTATATCTATTAACTTTTACCGTAAATCCATTTATTTCTTTCTATTTTATCATGAATGTTACTGGAAGAAATCGTTTTCTGAAATTCCTCATAAAATTTGAAATTTATCTAAACAGCATGAAAAAACCGAGAAAAATTGAATCATTTTTAGGGTGTAAAATGCGAGTTTTTGGCAACAAAATAAAAAAAGCTTGGTAATCGTAGACTACCAAGCAGGGTTAAGGATAGGGAATCAAGTTTTTTTCTTAGGTATTTTAATCGTGAACTGATAATACTCCTCGAACTCTTCTTCCTCTGCATCCAGATTTATTCCATTGTCTGTAACCATACTGAGTGATTGGCGTATAGTATTCACGGCAATCCTCATGTCTTTACTAAACGCTTTTCGCTTAGGTTTCGGCTTCTGCACAGTACCCGTCAAGAGCTTGACGACCATCTCTTCGGTCTGCTTGACGTTTAACCCTTTTTCGATGATTTCCAAAAGCAGTTTGACCTGCTTTTCAGGACTCTTTAACGGTATCAACGAGCGGGCATGGCGTTCCGTAATTTGCTTTTGAAGAAGAGCATCTTGAACTTCCTGGGGCAGCTTAAGCAACCGAAGCTTATTTGCCACGGTAGATTGTCCTATTCCCAGTCTTTGTGCCAGAGCTTCTTGGGTTAGACTATGCAGCTCCAATAGTTTGCCGTAAGCCAAAGCTTCTTCAATCGGTGTCAGTTCTTCTCGCTGAAGGTTTTCTATCAGCGCAACGGAAGCCGTTTCTGTATCGGTGAAATCTTTGATTATTGCAGGTGCCAATACCCAGCCAAGCTTTTGCATGGCTCGAAAACGACGCTCACCTGCAATGATTTCATACTTTCCCTGTCCATATGCCCTTACTACAATTGGCTGAATGATCCCATGTGTATGAATCGTTTGAGCCAATTCAGCAATTTTATCGTCATTAAAAACGGTCCTTGGTTGAAATCGATTTGGCACAATATCAGAAATGGAAATTTTTCTTATTTCTTCATTATTATTGCTAGGTGTCTCCATCTCTAGTTGCTGTTCTTCTTTTTCGCCAAACCCAAAGAACCGCGAAAAAGGATGCTTCATCTTCCTACACCACCTTTTAAAACTCCCAAATAACATATTCTCTATTTAAAGGACAAGTCCTGCATACATTTCCCGACATGGTTATACATATGGGTCTTCACTGTAAAAAACATGTCGACTGGCGTCATCAAGGCAAAAAAGAAGAATGAACGGCCAGTTTTTATAAATATCGGCCGGCTTGCCCAAGATTATTTCCCTGAAATCAAAAAGAAAAATCGCCGGCTTATAGCCCTGCTGGAAAAGAAGGAACACGTTTGATATTGTATCAAAAAAACCTTCATGTTGGCACAGTATTAAATGAACAATAACAAGGTCATACGCTTATAGTAAATATGAAACCTGCCTCATCAGTATAAGGGTTATTCGATAGGCTGCTTATTCGGTGTCCCTGGTTTTCTTGGGTATTTTTTAGGAGTCTTCTTCACTTTTTTTACAGTAATGATGTTTCTTTCACTATTTTCCTCTGGCAATGTGAAAGGATGAATTTCTTCGATTTCTCCGCCTAATGTAAAAATGGCCTTCTTCCCTGTATCCATTTCATCTTGTGCACTAGCGGCTTTCATGGCAATGAACGTCCCATCTGGTTTAACAAGCGGCAAACATAGCTCACTTAAAACGGACATCCTGGCTACCGCTCTTGCCATTACAATATCATAGGATTCGCGATGCTCTGGTTTTTGAGCGAAGGTTTCCGCCCGGTCATGATAGAAGGAAACTCCCTTTAATTGCAAAGACTCAGCAAGGTGATTCAAAAAAGAGATTCGCTTATTCAAAGAATCCACAATCGATACGTGGATATCAGGGAAACAAATCTTCAATGGAATACTCGGAAATCCAGCTCCAGCCCCGACATCGCAAATTTGATAAGATTTGTTAAAGTCGAAATAGAAGGCTGCACTGATTGAATCATAAAAATGCTTTAGATAAACTTCTTCTTTATTAGTGATGGCTGTTAAGTTCATCTTTTCGTTCCATTCAACCAATAATCGATAATAAGTGTCAAACTGATCAAGCTGGTGAGGAGAAAGCTCAATCCCTTTCTCCTGCAGTGCTTGTTGGAACTGTTCAATATTCATGTTTTCTTCAATCCTTTTTGGGTATTTCCATTACTGAGATACTCTGGCAATCTTACCTTGTTCCAAATAAACAAGCAAAATGGAAACATCAGCGGGATTCACACCGGAAATTCTTGAAGCCTGGGCTACTGATAGCGGGTGGACCTGCTTTAATTTTTGGCGTGCTTCCGTTGCTAGACCAGAAATTGCATCATAATCGATATTCTCTGGAATCTTTTTATTCTCCATTTTTTTCAGACGATCGACTTGCTGCAAGGATTTTTCAATATATCCTTCATACTTGATCTGAATTTCGACCTGTTCCGTCACATCATCGCTCAGTTCGACATCACTTGGAGCCAGCTTCTGAATATGGGAATAATCCATTTCAGGCCGCTTCAATAAATCAGAGGCACGGATTCCATCCTTCAGCTCACTGCCGCCACTTGCTGTAATGACTTCTTGTACCTCTTTGGTCGGTTTGATGAAGTTTGATTTTAGTCGTTCCTTTTCCATTTCAACCGCTTCTTTTTTCAAAAGGAAACGATTGTAGCGTTCTTCTTTGATCATTCCGATATTGAATCCGATTTCCGTTAAGCGTAAATCGGCATTATCATGACGCAATAATAAACGATATTCTGCACGTGAAGTCAGCAATCGGTATGGTTCATTCGTACCTTTCGTTACAAGGTCATCAATGAGCACACCAATATAGGCATCGGAACGGCTTAAAATCAGTTCTTCCTTACCTATTGCATTCAATCCGGCATTAATACCGGCCATAAGCCCTTGGCCAGCTGCTTCCTCATAACCGGACGTGCCGTTAATTTGTCCAGCAGTATACAGGTTTTTAACCTTTTTCGTTTCCAATGTAGGCCATAGCTGAGTAGGAACGATCGCATCATATTCGATTGCGTATCCCGCACGCATCATTTCCGCCTTCTCGAGCCCTGGGATCGTTTGAAGGATCTTCACTTGTACATCTTCAGGCAGACTAGTGGACAGCCCTTGAACATACACTTCCTTTGTATTGCGTCCTTCAGGTTCAAGGAAGATTTGGTGACGTGGTTTATCATTGAAACGAACGACCTTATCTTCTATCGATGGGCAATAACGAGGTCCCGTTCCCTTTATCATTCCGGAATACATTGGCGAACGGTGTAGATTCTCATCAATGAGCTGATGTGTCCCCTCATTCGTGTACGTTAGCCAGCATGGCAATTGATCAGTGATGAACTTTGTGGTTTCATAAGAAAATGCACGTGGCACTTCATCACCAGGCTGAATTTCCGTTTTGCTGTAATCTATGGAAGAACTATTGACACGTGGTGGTGTTCCTGTTTTAAAACGGACCAAATCGAATCCTAACTGCTCTAGATGTTCTGAAAGCCTGATTGAAGGCTGCTGATTATTGGGACCGCTTGAATACTTCAATTCCCCTAAAATGATTTCACCGCGTAAATATGTTCCCGTCGTGATTACGACAGTTTTCGCACGATATACCGCACCTGTTTTTGTAATGACACCCGTACAAACGTCGTTTTCAACAATTAATTCCTCAACCATTCCTTGAATCAATGTCAAATTTTCTTGGTCTTCTATCGTCTTTTTCATTTCTTGCTGATAGAGGAATTTATCTGCCTGTGCCCGTAACGCACGAACAGCAGGACCTTTAGCCGTATTCAGCATCCTCATTTGGATATGGGTCTTGTCGATATTTTTTCCCATTTCACCGCCTAAAGCGTCAATTTCCCTAACAACTATCCCTTTTGCCGGCCCACCAACGGACGGATTGCATGGCATGAAGGCGACCATATCCAAGTTAATGGTGATCATCAACGTTTTAGCTCCGACTCTAGCAGCTGCAAGGCCTGCTTCACTACCAGCATGACCAGCACCAATAACAATGACATCATAGCTACCTGCTTCGTATTGCATATCCTTTTCCTCCTTTTACGCTTATTTTCCTAAACAAAATTGTGAGAACAATTGGTTGATCAAATTATCCTGAACGCTTTCACCAATGATTTCTCCAAGGAGCTCCCATGCTTTCGTGAAGTCAATTTGAACCAAATCAACTGGCGTACCCATTTCAATAGCTTCGATTGCGTCTTCGATTGATTGTAAAGCCTGTCCTAGCAAGGCTATATGCCTGGCATTCGAAACATAGGTCAGGTCCCCCGTTTCTAAAGAACCCTCAAAAAATAAAGAAGCGATGGCTTCTTCCAATTCATCGACCCCTTGATCCTCAAGTAATGAAGTAGAAACGATTTTATGTGATGCCGCCTTTTCCTTAACCTTTGCCGAATCGATTTTCTGTGGAAGATCGGTTTTATTGATGATAACGATAACATCCATTCCCTCAACAGCCTGGAATAGTTTCTCATCTTCGGTTGTAAAATCATCGGAATAGTTCAATACAAGTAATATTAGATCTGCCTCTTTTAATACTGCACGGGACCGTTCAACTCCAATTCGTTCAACGATATCTTCCGTTTCGCGAATTCCTGCTGTATCCACAAGTTTAAGCGGTACACCGCGAACATTGACATATTCTTCAATTACGTCACGTGTTGTACCTGGGATATCAGTGACAATCGCTTTATTTTCATGAACCAAACTGTTAAGCAAAGAAGATTTCCCGACATTAGGGCGCCCTATGATAACCGTCGCAAGCCCATCTCGCAGGATTTTCCCTTGTTGGGCTGTGTGAAGCAGTTTCTCAATTTCAGTCTTCACATAACTACCTTTTTCCAAAAATAAACGATGTGTCATTTCTTCGACATCATCATATTCCGGATAATCTATGTTTACCTCGACTTGAGCGAGGGTCTGTAATATTTCTTGACGTAGGTTTTGGATTAATTTCGAAAGCCGGCCTTCCATTTGACCTAATGCCACATTCATGGCTTTATCCGTTTTAGCCCGGATTAAATCCATAACGGCCTCTGCTTGAGAAAGATCGATCCTGCCATTCAAAAAAGCCCGTTTCGTAAATTCACCTGGTTCTGCTAAACGAGCACCTTGTGAGAGAATAAGCTGTAATACCCGATTGACCGAAACGATTCCACCGTGACAATTTATTTCAACAACATCTTCTCTTGTAAATGTCTTTGGACCCTTCATGACCGAAACCATGACTTCCTCTATGATTTCACCAGTTTTAGGCTGGATAAGATGGCCATAATGAATCGTATGTGATTTCACTTCAAGCAATCCTTTTCCGCCTGGTCCTTTAAAGATTCCATCGGCTATTTCTATGGCCTCATCACCGCTGATTCTAACAATGGCGATTGCCCCTTCCCCTAAGGGAGTAGAGATAGCGGTGATTGTATCGAATTCCATGCTTTCACCTCTTATATATTGATGTTTCTATTTTTTTCTGATAATAAAATCTCGAATCTCTAAATAACTACAATACCACAGTATATTCATGAAAAAAAGTAGATACTCCTTCCTTTCAAGAGTTATCCACACGCGTTGAATCCATATTCTATAACACTCATTTTAACTTATCCACATGTGAATAACAAATATCGCCCGCTTTACTGATCATGAGAATAAAAAAAGAATGATGTCAGTTATTGTTGAATTACTCTTTTACAAAAAAACATTCGACATACAACGATATCATGCCCTAAAAAAAAGAACCCCTGCTTAAAAGCAGAAGGTTCATTTGAGTGGACTAATGACTAAATGGCGATATGGTTCCGTCCCACTTGAAGTTGTTTTTATTTTTGGATAATGCAGGAGAGCATTATGGATGACTTTACGTTCATAGGATGGCATTGGCTCCAGTGAAACAGCTTTACCTGTTTTTAGAGCTTTATTTGCCATTCTTCCAGCCAATTGGATTAAAGTTTCATTGCGGCGATTTCGATAATCTTCTGCATCTACAGTAATATTCAAGAACTGCTTCGAATATCGATTTGCAACCAGCTGCGCTAAATACTGAAGGGAATTTAGTGTTTGACCCCTTTTTCCAATTAATAATGCAATTTTATCACCTGATAAATGAAATGTTACGTTCTTACCTTTACGATGGACATCAATTTTTGCATTGACTCCCATTTCCACGCTGACATTCTTCAAAAATTTAAGTGTCTCTTCAATGGGATCGGGAGGCAATGTCACATGGACAATTGCCTTCCTTGCACCAAATAAACCAAAAAATCCTTTTTTGCCTTCATCTTCTATTTCAATCTCCACGCGATCCTTAGTGCTGTTCAGTTGAGCTAAAGCTAAATTTACTGCTTCTTCGACAGATTGTCCTGTAGCAGTTACTTTTTTCACTTTTTCTTTGCCCCTCCCGCGTTTTCCGCAGCTGCTTTTCTAAGATCCGGACCTTTAATGAAATATGTTTGAACGATACCAAAAAGGTTACCTACTACCCAGTAAAGAGAAAGAGCAGCGGGAAATTTAATAGCAAAAACAACAATCATTATTGGCATGATGTAAAGCATCATCGTCATTTGTGCCGCCATTTGTGGATTGGAGTTCATGCCAGCCATCGACATCTTTTGCTGGATAAATGTCGTAATACCTGCAACAACCGGTAAAATATAATAAGGATCCGGGGAACCTAAATCAAACCAAAGAAAGCTATGTAAAGAAATTTCTTTCGTACGGCTGATGGCATGGTAAAATCCGATCAAAATCGGCATTTGGACCACTATAGGCAAACATCCCGCCAATGGATTCACATTATATTTTGAAAATAAAGCCATTGTTTCTTGCTGTAGTTTTTGTTGTGTGGCAGCATCTTTTGAGCTGTATTTTGCTTGAAGTTCTTTCATCTCAGGCTGAATGGCCTGCATAGCTTTCGAGCTTTTCACCTGTTTGATCATTAGTGGAAGTAATGCTAAGCGAATGATTAATGTAACACCGATGAGTCCCAAACCATAGTTCTCGCCAAATGCTTCAGAAAGCCAAATGATCAGGGCTGATAATGGATAGACAATGTATGAATTCCAAAAACCTTCACTTTCCGCAGTAATAGGTTCTTTAATTTCCGTACACCCTGCTAACAACATCATTATCGAGGCTAGTCCAATAATGAGTAATATTCGTTTTTTCAACCGTAATTTCCTCCTATCTGCAATCAATCTTTTTTGAAACAATTGTGAACTGTTCATTAGCGGCTTTCAAGGAAAAGTATTCCACCATTTTCACAGTTCCAATAGGAATTTTCTATGTCATCTTTTTCAAGTTACTACATGATCCGAGGAGTGCTTAGTATTCGGTATAAAGGGGACTTTATTGTCTTTTCATTTTAAAGTTTAGTGATTTAGAACGTTTCAGGACATGGATCAAGCTGCTTTTCACCTGGAAAAAGTCCATCTCCGCCGCTGGTTTTCGAGCAATCACAATATAATCCTTACCCACTTCTATATCTTCTTTCAATTCCAAAAACGCTTGCCTTATGTATCTTTTAATTTGGTTCCTTACAACGGCATTCCCGATTTTTTTACTGACAGAAAGGCCGATCCGAAAATAATCCTGACCTGGCTTTTCAAGGACATAGACAACAAATTGCCGATTAGCAGAAGATTCACCTTTTTTAAACACAAGCTGAAATTCGTCCTCTTTCTTAATCCTTAACTTTTTTTTCATTTTTACACCTTCATTACATGAATTGAGTCTCAGTAAATCCCTTATTTTGCGAAAAAAGACCACTGAGACTTTTCAGTGGTCTATGCAGATAATACTTTTCTGCCCTTACGGCGACGTGCAGCGATTACTCTACGTCCGTTTTTCGTGCTCATACGTGCACGGAAACCGTGAACTTTACTATGTTTGCGGTTATTCGGTTGATAAGTTCTTTTCATTATATGACACCTCCCTGAGGAATAACAGTTAAAGACAGTCTTTACAATTATATAGATGGAGGTTTCTACTTGTCAACCTCATCCATAAAAATATTTCTTTTTAATGCTCAATGTCCAGTAGGCCTTTTTTTACTACCTAGCCTATTGTAAATGATTTTGCTCCGAACTGATATAGAAATTTTTGGGGAGAGGGGAATTTCCATCAATTTTTCCATGAACACATATATTAAATTCCCAAGGTATCTTCCTGATCGACATGGCATTCGACAAATAATTAAGAATTAACCTAAATCATGTTTTAATGTTCCATTCGGTTTTTTCGCGGTTTTCCGGGGAGAACAACTTGATTCATCCAAAATAAATCAAATTAATCCGAGCCTATAATTATGGTCTGTGGATAAAATTCGACATGTTTTTTTCTATCCACAACCCTTTTCATAGACTTTTGCACATAACAATCGCCTGTGGAAAAGTTTTTCCCACAGGCTCGGTAAGTTGTGGATAAAGTTTTCTAACCCATTGCAAGACGCCTGAATTTCTGATATTATATTTGTGTTTTCACTCTGAATAACTTTATCAACAGGTATCGGTTATCCACAGACTGTGTATAACATGTGGATAGTTTATTCGACCTGTGTATATTAATATGTCCACAGATGGTGGATATTGTCGAAAACCCTTTTTCTTTCTTATTATATATTTTTCAAAATACCTGTTGATGAATAAAAATCCAAACCTACACCTGGTTACCAGATGTAGTCTGTACAAAGGTTGTACAGCGCTAGATATAGTTATAGGGAATTAACATTACAACACACAAATCCCTTACAGCTCACCGAACCTTTGCTGTCAAAATTTATATAAAGACGGCAATCGATGAGTTTATTTGTGCCTATACATTTAAGATTCTATTAATAAAATATTTTGCAAAGGAGGGATAAGTTTGGATAACATCGATAGCCTCTGGAACCAGGCGCTCGGAAAAATCGAAAAAAAAATCAGTAAACCAAGCTTTGAAACTTGGCTTAAATCAACCAAGGCTTATTTACTGCAAGGTGATACATTAACAGTCACCGCCCCCAATGAATTTGCCAGGGATTGGCTTGAAGAACGCTATTCCCATCTTATTTCTGATGTATTGTTTGAACTTACCGGTGAGGAATTGGAAGCAAAATTCATCATTCCCCCAAATCAAGAAGATGATGATTTTACCGTTCCTGTTCAACCTAAAAAGATAAAAAAACAGGATAAAGACCATGCTGCATTTCCACAGCATATGCTGAATGCGAAAAACACCTTCGATACATTTGTCATCGGCTCCGGCAATCGTTTTGCCCATGCCGCGTCTCTCGCTGTCGCAGAAGCACCTGCCAAAGCCTATAATCCATTATTTATATACGGAGGCGTAGGCCTAGGGAAAACCCATTTAATGCATGCAATCGGGCATTATGTTCTTGAGCATAATCCTAATGCTAAGGTCGTTTATTTATCATCTGAAAAATTCACGAATGAATTCATCAACTCAATCCGGGATAATAAAGCAGGGGAATTCCGTGATAGATACCGAAGCGTAGATGTTTTATTAATTGATGATATTCAATTTCTTGCAGGAAAAGAACAAACCCAAGAAGAGTTTTTTCATACATTCAATGCGTTGCATGAAGAAAGCAAACAGATCGTCATCTCGAGTGACCGTCCACCAAAAGAGATCCCTACACTTGAGGATCGCCTCCGCTCCAGGTTTGAGTGGGGTTTGATCACGGATATCACACCTCCTGATCTAGAAACACGGATTGCTATATTGCGTAAAAAGGCAAAAGCTGAGGGTCTTGATATCCCGAATGAAGTCATGCTCTATATTGCCAACCAAATCGATTCCAATATTCGTGAGCTTGAGGGTGCACTCATTCGTGTTGTCGCTTATTCTTCATTAATTAATAAGGATATTAATGCCGATTTAGCAGCCGAAGCATTAAAAGACATCATCCCAAGCTCCAAACCTAAAATAATCACCATCTTAGAAATCCAAAAAACAGTTGGTGAGCATTATAGTGTGAAATTGGAGGATTTCAAGGCGAAAAAACGGACTAAATCCGTAGCCTTTCCAAGACAGATTGCCATGTATCTTTCCAGGGAGTTAACGGATTCATCCCTGCCTAAGATTGGAGATGAATTCGGAGGTCGCGATCATACGACCGTCATCCATGCGCATGAAAAAATTTCTAAACTCATGCAAACCGACACCCAGCTACAACGTCAGGTTAAGGAAATCCAGGATCAGCTGAGGGTATAATCAATTCTGGATAATGTGTATAACTGACGACTACTTACACACAGTCTGTCCACAAGTGGATAGACTGTTTTTCCTTAGGTTAATTGGACTTATCCACATATCAACAGGCCCTACTACTATTACTACTATCTTTTTTAATAAAAATTATTAATAAATATGCCTATTTGGCAATAATAAATTGGAGGATGAAACATGAGATTTATAATCCAAAGAGATCGATTAGTTCATAGTGTCCAAGAAGTAATGAAGGCAGTCACATCAAGAACGACGATTCCAATTCTAACGGGGATAAAAATAAGCGTTACTAGTGAGGGTGTCACTTTAACAGGAAGTGATTCAGATATCTCCATTCAATCATTCATTCCAGCTGAAGTTGACGGCGATGAGATTGTTGAAGTGAAAAGTAGCGGCGGTATTGTCCTGAATGCCCGTTTTTTCAGTGAAATTGTCAAAAAGCTCCCGATGGATACTGTAGAAATTGAAGTGGAAAACAACTTTCAAACGATTATCCGCTCAGGTAAAGCCGAATTTAATTTAAATGGACTGGATCCCGAAGAATATCCACATCTTCCAATCATTGAAGAAGAAAATATTTTCAAACTTCCGACGGACCTTTTAAAGACCCTTATTCGCCAAACGGGTTTTGCAGTGTCCACGTCAGAAACACGCCCCATCTTAACAGGTGTAAACTTAAAGGTTCAAGATGATGAATTGACCTGTATTGCAACAGACAGTCATAGGCTGGCAATGAGAACGGCCAAAATAGAAAATAAAATTACAGGGACCTATAGCGTTGTAATCCCAGGTAAAAGCCTGAATGAGTTGAGTAAAATCCTTGATGATACTAACGAACTCATTGAAATCGTCATTACCGAAAACCAAGTACTTTTCAAAGCTGAAAATTTATTATTCTTCTCTAGATTGCTTGAAGGGAACTATCCCGATACTTCACGATTAATTCCATCGGATAGCAAAACGGATGTGACTGTTCATACAAAGGATTTTCTCCAAGCTATTGACAGGGCATCTTTACTTGCAAGGGAAGGAAGAAATAATGTCGTCAAATTGACAACCCTTGAAGGACGGATAATCGAAGTCTCTTCCAATACACCTGAAATTGGTAAAGTAATCGAGGAGGTTCAGGCAGAAGCCATTGAAGGTGAAGATCTGAAAATCTCATTCAGTGCCAAATTTGTAATGGATGCTTTAAAGGCATTGGAAGGTTCCGATATCAAAATTAATTTCACCGGTGCAATGCGTCCATTTGTCATTCGTCCACTACATGATGATTCCATGCTCCAATTAATCCTTCCGGTAAGGACTTATTAATCTAAAATAATATTTCAAAAAAATTAAAGGCTTGTTAAGCAGGTCTTTAATTTTTTTATATTTAAACATAGGTTCCAAAAGGTTTTTTAACATTTTTTTAATACTGAACGGAACTTAAGACTGCTAAAAATAAGAGTTGAAAAAGCTATACTTTGTCTTAATGGCATTTATTTAGTAAAATGAAATATTAAAGACTACTTAGAAATGAGTGAGGCATAATGGACTCCATAAAAATAAGCACAGAATATATTACGCTTGGACAATTCTTGAAATTGGCTGATTTGATCCAAAGCGGAGGAATGTCGAAATGGTTCTTAAGTGAATACGAGGTTTACATTAATGGCGAACTAGACGTGAGAAGAGGCAGGAAATTAAGATCAGGTGATAAAATAGAGATTCCTGGATTTGGCGTCTACACAATTACAAGCTAAAACATAAGGGAAGAGCGGAATATGTATATTGAAAATATAAGTTTGAGAAATTACCGCAACTATACCGAACTGAATCTGGCTTTTGAAAATAAAGTCAATGTAATCCTCGGCGAAAATGCTCAAGGAAAAACAAATGTCATGGAATCTATTTTCGTTTTAGCAATGGCAAAATCCCATCGGACCTCAAATGATAAAGAACTTATTCGCTGGGATGAAGAGTATGCTAAAATAGAAGGTAGAGTTAGAAAGAGAAATACCTCAATACCACTTGAGCTGACCATTTCAAAAAAAGGGAAAAAGGCGAAGTGCAACCATATTGAACAAAGAAAGTTGAGTCAATATGTCGGAAATATGAATGTGGTCATGTTTGCGCCTGAGGATCTTAACCTTGTGAAGGGAAGTCCTCTAGTCAGACGCCGTTTTATAGATATGGAAATTGGCCAGGTTTCTCCCGTATACCTTCATGATATGAGCCAATATCATAAAATACTTCAACAAAGAAATCATTACTTAAAGCTTCTGCAGACCCGGAAACAAACGGATACGACGATGCTTGACGTGCTGACTGACCAATTTATTCAGTATGCAGCGAAAATTGTCGAAAGAAGATACGAGTTTCTTTTAAAGCTCCAGCAATGGGCAGAGCCGATTCATTCGGGGATCTCCAGAAACCTAGAAGTATTGAAAATCCAATATAAACCGTCGCTTGATGTATCAGAATCTATGGATTTGACGAAAATGATAGAAGTATACACAGAAAAATTTGATAAAATAAAAACAAGGGAAATTGAACGGGGTGTAACACTGGTAGGTCCTCATCGTGACGACCTGGTTTTTTTTGTGAATGACCGTGATGTCCAGACTTATGGTTCACAAGGACAACAACGTACAACTGCCCTGTCCTTGAAACTTGCCGAAATTGAACTGATCCATGAAGAAATAGGCGAGTATCCCATTTTATTATTGGATGATGTGTTATCGGAACTTGACGATTTCCGTCAATCTCATTTACTGAATACGATACAAGGGAAAGTGCAAACATTTGTGACGACACCCTCCGTTGATGGAATCGATCATCAAACCCTAAGAGAAGCGTCCACCTTTTATGTTAGTCAAGGAAGTATTAAAAAGGTTAAATGATGAGGTGAATGTATGTATCTCCATATTGGTGAAGACATTCTTGTGAAAACGGACGATGTCATAGCCATTTTAGATAAGAAGCTGCTCCAGGCCTCTCCAATCATGAGTGAATTTTTGGAGAAAAAGTCTGATGTAACTTACCATTTAGAAAAAAACTCGGTTAAATCGATTGTAGTGACGGATAAACAGGTCTATTATTCACCGCTTGCGTCGTCCACTTTAAAAAAGCGTTCACTGCAGCCATCGCTCTTAATCGATGATATAGATATTCTTTGAATTGTAGCTATAACGTTATAATCACTCCTGAAAAATTTGATAAATGCCAAAAGAAAAGTGTAGGTGATACGAATGACAATGGAACAAAAAGAAGTACAAGCTCAGGCATACGATGAGAATCAGATACAGGTTTTAGAAGGCTTAGAAGCAGTTCGTAAACGTCCGGGGATGTATATCGGTACTACCTCTGCAAAAGGACTTCACCATCTTGTTTGGGAAATTGTCGATAATAGTATTGATGAGGCACTAGCTGGTTTCTGTACTGAAATCAAAGTGACGATCGAAGAAGACAATAGCATAACCGTAGTCGATAATGGACGGGGGATTCCAGTCGGTATCCATGAAAAAATGGGACGGCCAGCTGTGGAAGTTATCATGACGGTCCTTCATGCGGGCGGTAAATTTGGCGGCGGAGGTTATAAGGTCTCCGGTGGTCTGCATGGTGTGGGAGCTTCAGTAGTTAATGCCTTGTCCACGGTATTGGAAGTTTACGTTCATCGTGAAGGTAAAATCCATTATCAGCAATTTAACCGAGGGGTCCCTAGAGAAGATTTGAAAATCATCGGGGAAACCGATCATACCGGCACGACTGTTCACTTCATTCCTGATGGTGAAATCTTCACGGAATCCTTGGAATATGATTTCGATACATTAGCCACACGTATCCGTGAGCTTGCGTTCCTGAATAAAGGCTTGAAATTAATCATTGAAGATAAACGTGGAGAAGAAGAGAAAATCAGGGAATACCACTATGAGGGTGGTATCAAGTCTTATGTCGAGCATTTGAACCGCTCAAAAGAGGTTTTGCATGAGGAACCGATATTCATGGAAGGCGAAAGGGATGGAATCTCCGTTGAATTAGCCTTGCAATATAATGACAGCTACATCAGTAATGTCTTTTCTTTTGCCAATAATATTCATACCTATGAAGGCGGTACACATGAATCAGGATTCAAGACCGCTTTAACCCGTGTCATCAATGATTATGCACGGAAAAATGGCCTTTTAAAAGAAGCCGATTCCAATTTCTCCGGTGAAGATGTCCGGGAAGGTCTAACGGCAATCATTTCGATTAAGCATCCTGAACCGCAATTTGAAGGACAGACGAAAACCAAACTGGGAAATTCTGAAGTAAGGACGGTTACTGATTCCATTCTTTCGGAAAGGCTTGATTCCTTCTTATACGAAAATCCTGCAGTGGCCAGAAAAATTATAGATAAAGGGCTGATGGCAGCAAGAGCACGTATGGCAGCAAAGAAGGCCCGTGAATTGACACGAAGGAAAAGTGCTTTGGAAGTATCCAATCTACCGGGAAAATTGGCGGATTGTTCATCTAAAGACCCGGCTATCAGCGAATTGTACATCGTTGAAGGAAACTCGGCGGGAGGCTCGGCTAAACAGGGTCGGGACCGTCATTTCCAAGCTATTTTACCGTTAAGGGGTAAAATCCTGAATGTTGAAAAAGCGCGATTGGACAGAATCCTGCATAATGAAGAAATAGGCACGATCATCACAGCACTTGGAACAGGCATTGGTGATGAATTCAATATTGAAAAGGCCAGATACCATAAAATTGTTATCATGACCGATGCGGATGTAGATGGTGCCCATATCAGAACGCTGATGTTGACATTTTTCTACCGTTATATGAGAAAAATTATCGAGTATGGATATATATATATTGCTCAGCCGCCACTTTTCAAAATTCAGCAAGGGAAAAAAGTGGATTATGCCTATAATGATCGCCAGCTTGAAGAAATCATGGCTAGTATGCCAAGTACTCCAAAGCCTAACCTGCAGCGCTATAAAGGGCTGGGGGAAATGAATCCAGAGCAATTATGGGAAACGACCATGAACCCTGATACGAGAACGCTGCTTCAAGTCAGTTTGAAAGATGCTGCCGAGGCAGATGAGACTTTCGAAATGTTGATGGGCGACAAGGTGGAACCGCGACGTAACTTCATTGAAGAAAATGCAATTTATGTAAAAAATCTCGATATCTGATTTTTTGACAGGATGCTTTTTACATCCTGTTCTTTACATAGTGCACGTACAGTTAAAACTAAATGAGAGTATAAGCTTTTTATAGGAGGTTGGCTCCATGTCAGAAAATGAAAGATCAGGTGTAAAAGAAATAAATATAAGTACCGAGATGCGGACATCTTTTTTGGATTACGCGATGAGCGTAATCGTGTCTCGGGCTTTGCCTGATGTAAGGGACGGTTTAAAACCGGTACACCGAAGAATTCTCTATGCAATGAATGATCTTGGAATGACTTCGGATAAACCATTTAAAAAATCAGCCCGTATTGTAGGGGAAGTAATCGGTAAATATCACCCGCATGGTGATTCTGCCGTATATGAAACGATGGTACGGATGGCGCAGCCGTTTAACTATCGCTATATGCTTGTCGATGGTCACGGGAATTTCGGTTCGGTCGATGGAGACCAAGCTGCTGCAATGAGGTATACAGAAGCAAGAATGTCGAAGATCTCGATGGAATTACTTCGCGATTTAAATAAAGATACGGTTAATTTCCAGGATAACTACGATGGTTCAGAAAGAGAACCAGCCGTTATGCCAGCCCGTTTCCCGAACTTGTTAGTGAATGGTTCATCAGGTATAGCAGTAGGGATGGCAACCAATATTCCACCACATCAACTAGGTGAAGTAATTGACGGCGTATTGGCTTTAAGCAAGAATCCTGAAATTACAATTCCAGAGTTGATGGAATATATCCCTGGTCCGGATTTCCCGACAGCCGGTTTAATTTTAGGACGAAGCGGAATTAGGAAGGCCTATGAAACTGGAAAAGGGTCAATCATCCAACGGGCGAGAGTCGAGATTGAAGAAAAGCCCAATGGTAAACAGGTAATCCTTGTTAAAGAAATCCCTTATCAAGTAAATAAAGCAAGATTGATTGAAAAAATTGCAGAACTTGCTCGAGATAAGAAAATCGAAGGCATTACTGATTTACGGGATGAATCGGATCGCAATGGCATGCGTATTGTCATGGAGCTTCGAAAGGATGTTAATGCAAATGTCCTTTTAAATAATCTTTATAAGCATACCGCGATGCAGACCACCTTCGGAATCAATCTGCTTGCTTTGGTGGACGGCCAGCCTAAGGTGCTGAATTTAAAACAATGCCTGCACTACTACTTAGAGCACCAACAGGTGGTCATTAGGCGCAGGACGGAATTTGAATTACGGAAAGCTGAAGCCCGTGCCCATATTTTAGAAGGTTTGCGTATAGCACTTGATAATTTGGATGCGGTCATTTCGTTAATCCGTGGTTCCCAAACGACAGAAATTGCCCGTGAAGGCTTAATGACACAATTTTCACTTTCCGAAAAACAGGCGCAGGCTATCCTTGATATGCGTTTACAGCGTTTGACTGGTCTGGAACGTGAAAAAATTGAAGATGAATACCAGGCATTAATGGCTATAATTGCAGAATATAAAGCCATTCTTGCTGATGAGGAAAAGGTTCTTGAAATTATTCGTGAAGAGCTTCTTGAAATTAAAGAACGCTTTAATGATATACGGAGAACCGAAATCACATTAGCCGGCTTTGAAAGCCTGGAAGATGAGGATTTAATCCCAGAGGAAAATATAATCGTGACACTTACCCATAACGGTTACATTAAACGCTTGCCTGCAACCACGTACCGCAGTCAAAAACGCGGGGGTCGTGGAATACAGGGCATGGGAACGAATACAGATGACTTTGTCGGTCACTTGTTAACCACTTCGACTCATGACACTCTATTATTCTTCACTAACAAAGGTAAAGTATATCGTTCCAAAGGATATGAAATACCTGAGTATGGTAGGACGGCAAAAGGATTGCCGCTTATCAACTTGTTGGAAGTCGATAAAGGCGAGTGGGTCAATGCAATCATACCTGTGAAGGAATTTGCCGATGATTGGTATTTATTCTTCACGACCAGACATGGGATATCAAAGCGTACTCCTTTGTCGTCTTTTGCAAATATCCGTAATAACGGTTTAATTGCTCTAGGTTTACGTGAAGATGATGAATTGATTTCAGTGCGTCTTACGAATGGAGACAAACAGATCATAATTGGAACGAAAGCCGGGATGATGATTCGTTTCCCTGAGACGGATGTACGGACAATGGGACGTACTGCAGCGGGAGTGAAAGGGATTTCCTTAAGGTCGAATGATGAAGTGGTCGGTATGGAAATTCTTGAAGATGATGAAGAGGTCCTTATCGTTACGAAAAACGGTTATGGCAAACGGACATCTGCGGAAGAATACCGGATTCAAAGCCGTGGTGGCAAAGGGATCAAAACATGTAATGTCACTGAGAAAAATGGTGAACTTATTGCTGTTAAAACAGTTACAGGTATAGATGAGGATTTAATGCTGATTACAGCAGCTGGTGTATTGATCCGAATGGAAGTCGAAGGCATTTCTAAAACGGGCCGTAATACACAGGGTGTTAAACTCATCCGACTTGAATCAGCAGACAATGAATATGTTTCGACGGTAGCCATCGTTGGAAGAGAAGAAGAAGAAGAAGAAATAGATGCGGAACAGGGCCCAACAATAGATACGGATTCTGATTCTGAACCTACTCTAATCGAAGAAAATAAAGAAACTGAAAAGGATACGGAAGAATAATTCTTCCATAACCAAGAGACCCAGGCAATCTAAGCTGGGTCTTTTTTATTTGCGTATTAGCTGATTTTTCAAAATGTGAATATCAAGTGTTTGAATATGAGTGAAAGACTTAAGGTTTTGGAGTATCAAAGATTAAAACGGCTAATAAAATAAATTGAATATAATCACCATGTTTTTCAAGTAGTATGATACTCATCAAAACTATCGAAGTGAAACATTTTGCTAGGGACCAAGATTATTAAATAAAACGGAAAGTCTAACTGCTGAGGATCATGAGGAGATTCACAATCGCCCTATTTTTAACTATAAAATGATAAAAGATAGTTTCATCATTAAGGATAGTGTGAAGGTAGCCGTTCTAGAGCAACACAGAAGGTTAGATGGAACGGGTTATCCCGAAAGGTGGAAAACAAAGTTCATGAACTTATTTTAAAATTATTGTTGTTGCAGAAGTCTTTCACGCCATGAATTCCAAAAAGGATATATAGAAGAAATACTATACTGATAAGAAAAAAGTTTACTCTTAAAAAGATAAGCTTCTAGGGGAATGACCAATTTTTTATTATCAAGGGATTCATATATTTTATTTATTTTAAAATAACTCTTGCTTTTATTTCTGATACTGGATATAATAACTAAGTCGACATCGAAATAAAAAAAGTTGTTGACAAAAAATAATATAGTTGATATATTATTAAAGTCGTTTCTAAGCGAACGACAACGAAATTGCTCTTTGAAAACTGAACAAAACAAAGCGCCAACGTTAAATTTTAAGTGAGCACACACTATTAAAAAAGCA
>NZ_JAWRYN010000003.1:0-302725 GCF_046534585.1 Peribacillus sp. SIMBA_075
GGAAAAGCGCGTCTAGGGGAGACCCCGCAGGCGAAAGCCGAGGAGGCTCCCCGACCGCCCGCGGAAAGCGAGTGCCTTACGTTCCAATCAACGGCTAAATTGTACAACTCATAAAAAATAGACAAACTCGATTTTCATCGAGTTTGTCTACAGTCTGAGATCCGCCATCTGGCGAATCCATTTATTACTTTATTGCATAAACCCGTTCAGGCCGGCCTACCGTGCCATATGTTAGATCGGCTTCGATTTTTTCCTCGGACATCAAGTGTTCAAGATAGCGCCTTGCCGTTGTCCTGCTCACCCCGATTTCCTTTGCCACTATTTCGGCAGTTAACCCCGGGGAGGCTTTCCCCAAAACAACCATCACCTTCTCCAAAGTCATCCTATCGATTCCTTTTGGCAGTGAAGTCTGGGCCCTATCCTTGTCATTCATTTCCTTTCGCAATAGCTTATCCACCTGTTGCTGCGTCACGGGAAAATTGCCCTTTTCCAATTCAGACAATTTAATGTAATACTCTTTATATCTGCGTAAGGACTGCTTGAAACGCTCAAATGCGACAGGCTTGATAATATAATCAAAGATGCCGATCTTGATGGCCTCCTGGACCTTTTCGATCTCTTTTGCCGCCGTTATCATAATGACATCCATTTGTTTGCTTTGCTGCTTAATATCTTTCAAGATATCGAGCCCATTCATATCCGGAAAATACATATCGAGCAATAATAAATCCGGCTGCATGATTTCAATGAAGCTTTTAGCCTCGACATAACTTGACGCGATCCCGATTGCTTTAAACCCCTCAATCTTTTCGATGAATAGCCTCTGTATCTCGGCAATCCGTAAGTCATCTTCTACGATTAAAACTTCTATATCGCGAATGGCCTTCATCTAATCACCCCTCTGTTTTTTGGTATGGCTATAGTAAAGATCGTATATTCCCCTTCTCTCGTCGAAAAAGTGATATATCCCCCTAATCCATCAATCGCTTCCTGAACAAGGCCCAAACCTATACCTGAATTGGTTTGATGGCTTTTCGTCGTAAAACCGTCCTGGAAAATACGTTCGGTAACCTCTGAATTCATTCCTTTCCCATTATCTTCAACTTCAATGATCAACTCTTTACCCAGATCCGTCACGAACAACGATACCCTTTTTTCCTCCCTTTGATTTTCGCGTACAGCTTCGAAGGCATTATTGATAAGGTTGCCGATGATCGTCACTAATAAATCCCGATCTATTTCGGGCGGAATATCTTTAAAACTGCTTTCTCTATCAATAGTAAAATCAATTTTCAGCTCGCTGGCTAAACTTACTTTCCCTAAAATGAACCCGGCAATAATCGGATCAGGCACTTCCTTCATCAGAAAGTGAATGAAGCCTTGAGTGACATCCACTTCCTTCGATATGAAATCAATCGCTTCTTTATAGGATCCCAGTTGGATCAGGCCTAATAGGGTATAGAGCCGATTGGAATATTCATGTGTCTGGGCCCTGAGCCCTTCTGCATACGCCTTTACATGTGATAGCTCTTGAAGGAGATTGGATAGTTCCGACTTATTCCGCAAACTTGCAACAGCACCGATGACTTCACCCTGTCCATTCAAAATGGGAATCCGGCTTGCTAAAAAAATTTCACCGTCAATCATGAATTCCTGGTCATACTCGGCCTGTGCCGTGCTGACCACATCCAGCAAATGTGTATGCCTGATGACTTCTTCAATTTTTTCCCCGCGAAGCATGACGTCTTTAGGGATATCCAGGATTTTATGTGCCGTTTCATTGACGACGGTGATTTTCCCATGAACATCAATGGCGATGATGCCTTCATGAATCGTTTCCAAAATGGCATGCTTTTCTTGAAACATCCAGGCAATCTCTTTCGGCTCAAGACCCAATATCGCCTTTTTTATATTTAATGAAATGAAAAAGGCTATTAATAAACCGCCGATTAAGATAATAGAGATGGTCCATACTATCTTTCGTTGTATTCTGGACACTTCTTTTTCAATATCATCCTGTAGGTAGCCAACAGAGACTACACCAATGACTTTTCCATTTGCCATTATCGGGGATTTCCCCCTTATGGAAGGACCCAATGTCCCAGTCGACTCCGTGATGATGGATTTCCCATTCCAAACCTCGCCGTTATCCCCCCCTACCATTTTCTTCCCGATCAAGTTTGGATCCGGATGGGACAGCCGTGTTTCATTCTCATCTCCTATTACTATGAATTCCGCATCGATCTGCCTGCGAATCTTTTCCGCGATGGGCTGAATGATTACAGAAGGATTTTCCGTCCGAAAAGCTTGTTTAATCTCAGGCAGCAAAGAAATGGTCTGGGCAACCGACAATGCTTTTTCCCCTGTTTCCTGTTTCAGGTTATTTTCTAAGATATTTATAAAAATAACTTCAAAGATTCCCCCCATTAAGATGATTAACGTACAGATGCCCAGCATCAACTTGGTGTGTAAACGCATTCAATCACCTCTTCATACATCATATAAAAAAAAACCCCTTTAAAAAAGGGGTTTTCATAACATTCAGAAAATATCAGTTAACCTTCAATATTAATGACAACATCCTTCCCCCTCTTCTTAAGTAAAACCGGAATGAGCAGCCATAATGCCGTTACAATCAGGAAGGTTAGGGAAAGCGGCCGAGTGAAAAACAAACTGTAATCCCCATCGGATATCGTCAAGGCCCTGCGCATATTATTTTCTATCATCGGTCCTAAGACCAGCCCTAATACCAATGGGGCGATAGGATAATCATTTTTACTTAAGAAATATCCCAAGACCCCGCATCCTAATAATAGCAATAAATCATAAGTCGATACTTGTACCGCATAAACGCCAAAAATGGAAATTGCGATAATGATCGGAATCAAATATTTCTTTGGCGTTTCAATGATTTTCGCAAAAACCTTAACGAGCGGTAGATTAAGGATGAGGAGCATCAGATTCCCAATGAACATACTTGCGATAAGTCCCCAAGCCACCTGAGGATGATCTTCAAATAATAATGGACCAGGCTGGACATTGTACATCATGAGTGCACCCATTAAAATGGCCGTTGTACCAGAACCTGGAATTCCCAGCGTCAATAATGGAATCATCGCTCCCCCAGACGCGGCGTTATTGGCCGTTTCAGGTCCAGCCACTCCAGCAATCGCCCCCGTGCCAAATTTCTCGGGTTTTTTTGAAATCCGTTTTTCCATAAGGTATGAGAAGAAAGAAGCAAGAGTGGCCCCTGCACCCGGCAGGATTCCTACAAAGAAACCCAAGAGCGATCCCCGGGCAATGGGACCCGCAGATTCCTTGAACTCTTCTCTGGAAGGAATCAAATTACTAATCTTCGCGATTTCACCGTCATCCTCTTCTTTTTCTAAGATCGTCTTGAACACTTCTCCAAGGGCGAATAATCCTACTGCAATTGTCAGGAATTCAATCCCCTGATATAACCAGGGAACATCGAAAGTAAAACGGGCTATTCCTGATACATTATCAATGCCTATCGTCCCAATCAGCAAGCCGCAAACAGTCATAATTAACGCCTTTGTTACGGACTTTCCCGCGAGACCACTGACAGCCGCCAAACCTAGAATCATGAGCGAAAAATACTCAGCCGGACCGAATTTAATGGCAATCGTCGATAATGGCTGAGCTAAGGCAATCATGGCAATAAGTGTGACTATCCCTCCAACGAAGGAACCGATGGCCGAAATGGATAACGCACTCCCGGCTCTGCCCTTCTTCGCCATTTGGTAGCCATCCAATGTCGTGACGACAGAGGAAGATTCGCCCGGTGTATTCAATAGGATGGAGGTCGTCGACCCTCCATACATCGCTCCATAATAAACACCTGCAAGTAAAATGATGGCACTTGTCGCCGCCTGCTCTGGTGGAAGTCCACCTGTAATCGAGGCGGTTACCGGAATTAAAAGAGCCACACCGCTCATCGGTCCGATCCCAGGCAAAACGCCGACAGCGGTTCCGATCAATACCCCGACAAATGCAAAAAGTATGTTATACCAAATAAGTGCCGTTTCAAATCCCTGCAATAAATAAACAAAAGTGTCCACTTCCCATCCTCCTTTCTTTTATGAAAACCAGATTGGCCAACCCGGCAATGTTCCCTTTAAAACGTTCACGAATAAAAAATAGACGATTCCGGAAAATCCTGCGGAAATGATGAGCGATGTCACCCACTTATTCCGTTCCATCGTTTGAAAGCAAACAAATAAAAAGAGAAAGGTCGTAATGACATATCCTATCGTTTCCAGTGTCAAAATATAAATCAAGGTTGAAATAAAAATGATGATAAAGGGCTTATACTCCAGCTTTTCCTTACTCGACTCTTGTCTCCTGCTACGATACGCCTCATAGAACAGGCGAATGCTTAAAGCGGCAAGGACCAATCCCAATACAAAAGGAAAAATGTCCGGTCCTACCGAACTTCCATAAGAAGAACTGGATAGCTTCCTGCTAGCTATCATAAACAGCACTCCGACAGCCAGAAAAGCTACGGATGCAAAGCGATCGAATTTCACGTCCATCCTTATCCCTCCATTTCAGAAAATAAGAAGAAGGTGAAAGCACCTCCTTCTTCTCCATTATTTTTCCATGCCTAAAGCTTCTAATAATTTCTGCACCTGTTTCTCCTGCTCTTCTAAAAACTTACTGAATTCTTCACTATTTTTATATTCTTGTTCCCATCCTTGAACTTCCACTTCCTTTTTCCATTCAGAGGTTTCAACTAACTTTGCAATGGATCCGTCCCAAAAGGTTTTCGCTTCCTCAGACATATTCTGAGGTCCAAAAACGCCTCTCCAAATCGTGAATTCCGCATCGACACCCTGTTCCTTTGCCGTCGGTATGTCTTTAAGATCTCCACCCAAGCGTTCAGTCGAGGTTACGGCCAACACTCTAATCTTTCCTGCTTTTAAAAATTCCCTGACACTGGATGCATCCGTTCCGATCACATCCGCATTTCCACCAAGCAACGCCGTAATCGCTTCCCCGCCACCGTCGTACGAGACGTATTTAAGTTCAGTTGGATTCAAGCCATATTCATAGGCTGGAAGAATGGAAATCAAATGATCCATGGATCCCGGAGCCGATCCTCCCGCAAAGGTTAACTTACGAGGATCTTTCTTCACCACTTCCAGCATTGATTTCAAATCCTTGAATTCAGAATCCGCCTTTACCACTATCGCTCCATAATCTTTTGTCAACTGCGCCAATGGAGTCGTATTTTTATATCCATAAGGACTGTTTCCCTCTTTTTTAAGGTTATTGATGATGACAGGCGGTGAATTCACGAAAAGCATGTCATTATTATCTGCTTGCTGTGTCGCATAATCCGCCATGAAGACAGCACCCCCGCCACCGGGTTTGTTTTCGACGGTTAATGGCTGGTTCACCAGTTTTGTCTCCCCCAAGACCTTTGTAAATGAACGGGCCGTCAAATCCCATCCCCCACCTGCACCCGAAGGAGCAACGATCGTAATGGCCTTTTTCGGATAACCTGTACTTTCTTTCTTCTCTCCTGATGTATCCGAACTGCTGCATGCACCTAAACTTAAAGCTAGAGAACTTGCCAATATGACCGCATAAATCTTTTTACGAGAAAACATATGAATCCCCCTTTTGAAAGCGTTTTCTTAATTCTACAAAATTATCTACCTTTTCTTTAATTATTCACCTAAAATACATAAATTTCATAATCTCCATATTGTTCATAAAGTTTTATGGGTGGACATGTGGAAAAAGACTGCCCATTGCGAGCAGCCCTGCTAGAATAGTATTTTTGATAGATATACGACCATTGTTACCGTTATACTGCTGAATAAAGTCGACATCAAGACCGCCTGTGCCGCATACTCCGGATGGTTGTCATATTCCAAAGCGAATAATGCGCTGTTTCTAGATGTTGGAAATGAACTTGCGATAAATAACCCCTGAGCGACAGTCCCTTCCAAGCCCAGCATGAGAATGATCAGGAATGCGATGGATGGCGAGAGTATTAAACGTCCAATCAAGCTAAGGATAAGCGGAAGAGGGAAATGCGTCATTTTCAAGTAGGCACTCTGTGCACCCAATGTAATCAAGGCTATGGCTATGAAAGCACTCGCGATATTATTAATCGGGGTCCATAGGAACAGAGGAATTTCAAAAGAAGTGGCCTGCAATAGTAGACCGAGTAAAAGAGCATAAATGACGGGGTTCTTCAGGAACTCGCGAATGGCACCCTTGGCACTTTTTGTATGGACGGAAACGGAATTCATCAATCCATAGGTATAGGTCAACAGGTTTTGAAAAATGATCACGATGACTTGGATCGACAGGCCAAGAGGATTGGCATGAAAAACCATCTGACTGACGGGTAACCCAAAATTGGCTGAGTTATTCAAGACCACACTATTTTTAAACGTGGCAGAGAGACTTTGATCGAACCTGGCAAGTTTAGCAATCACTGAGCTCACGATGATGAGGCTTACTGCTTGAAGAGCAAGGAAGCTGAATATCTGGACAATCATCCCCCCGCCCATATTGCTTTGATATATATTGACAAAACTAATGGCCGGCATGAGCAGGAAGTTATTCAATTTAGACAGCGTATTCAGATCCAGCTTGAATTTACGATGCATAATGGCCCCCGCCCCTATAAGGAAAAAGACCGGCACAATGACATTCAATACGATTAGAAACAGGACACTCACTTGACTTCCTCTCCATTCCTTAGGCTAATTCCTGTTGATTTACATCTCCCATCTATCATAATGCCGTGAAAGCCATAATTAAAATACCAATAAATTATCGTTAACCATTCAAAAACGGAATGATAAAAAAGCACAGAGGTTTCTGCGCTTCTATTTAAATATCACTCATGAAATCGACATCTTTGACAAATTCGACAAACGCTTTGACCAGTTTTAATTCCAGCGACTTTTCATGATATAACATCCATGTATTCCTGATAAGAGGATTTCCTTGCTTATCCTTAAGGTCCATTTGCCGGAGGCTTTGGTCTTTCTCCAATAAAACACTAGGAAGGATCCCATATCCCAGTCCATTCCTGACCATTTCTTTGCATGTATCGCCTTTATCCACTTCCATACCCACCAAAGGAGGTCCTGAAAAATTGTCCCTCCACCAATTTTCGATCATTGTTTTTAAAAGGGCGTCGGTCCTATAATCGATCCTCGGCAATGAGGGCAGGTCCCGAACTTCGATTTTTTCCTTAGAAGCAATACAAATCGTTTCCTCAAAAAGATGATGCCTTGATCCTGACCATTGATAGTCCCCCCGTACAATCCCGACATGCACTTCTTCCTTGTAAATGAGATTCAGTACTTCTTTACTCCATCCAGTAGTCACATGGAAATCCACTTTAGGATATCGTTCACGAAATAATCTCAACAGGCCAGGCAATTTATGCAGCGTAATATAGTTGGAAACACCCAGCCGTAATGTTCCACTGATCTCCTGACCCATATTGAATGCTGTCTCTTTTATCTGCCGGAGCCTGATCAGCATCTCATCCGCACAGATGGCCAAATATTCCCCTTGAGGGGTGAACTGCACTCCTCTTGTTCCCCGCTCCACAATCTTTAGATTGAATTCCTTCTCTATTTGTTGAATCCGTTTCGTTAAAGAAGGTTGTGAAATATATAAACTTTGCGCCGCTTTAGTAATATTCTTATGTTCATGCAACACCTTTAAAATATGCCAATCCCTTTCGTTCATAACCCTTCCTCCGATACGCTTTTCCTTGAATGTTTTATTAAAAATGTACCATAAATGGCCTTTTGGAGATATCATTTAACAAGGCTGTTTTCACAAACTTTGTTGCTATTTACTAGGTAGTGAGTTGTGGTTGATTTCCCTCCAGATGCTCGCTTTCCTTGGGGCGGGCGGTGAGCCTCCTCGGCGTAAACGCCTCACCTGTCCCGCTGCTCCCGCAGGAGTCTCGCACTTCCGCTCCAATCAACCTTAAATAGTTTCGTTTTAAAAACAACAATCTTTACGAAAAGAGCCTTTGACAAAGACAAAAAAAAGCCCAAGCCATGCCGGCAAGGACTTTCCCGTAAGCATCTTTCAAGCGGAAGATGCTCAGTCATTCAATTGAATTCTTTCAGGGCATGTATAGATATTCAGTGAATCATTACGAATGAACCCGACCGTGGTGATTCCCAATCCTTCAGCAAGCTCCAAAGCCAATTCGGTTGGAGCGGATTTCGAGAGGATCAGTTCACAGCCGATTTTCGCCACTTTCAAGAGAATTTCCGATGAAATCCGGCCGCTGAACACGATGGCTTTCCCTTCTATCGAAATACCATTTTTCAAGCAATGGCCGTATATTTTGTCCAAGGCATTATGCCGGCCGATGTCCATCCTGCTTAATACGAGGCCATCGACATCACATAAAGCCGCATTGTGGACTCCGCCTGTGTTCTGGAAGGTGACAGCGGAATTTTGTAAATCCTTCATCAAGCGGAAGCAGTCACCGGGAGTCAGTCTCACCGAAACATTATCCATTTTCTTGGCAGTCAATGCATCATTCACAAAGACGAACCCTTGTCTGCTCATTCCGCAGCATGATGTAATATACCGCTTATTTTGAAAGTCCTGGAAGTAGGGATTCACTTTATCTATCTTCACATGAACAAAGCCTTCTTTTTCCTGGACCCAAATTTCTTTTATCTCATCATATTTTTTGATGATGCCTTCCGAAGCCAAATAACCAATCACCATATCCTCGATGTATTCAGGAGTACAAACCATCGTGACGAATTCCTGGCCATTTATTTTGACAGTAACGGGATACTCCGTTACGATCGTATCTTCCGTCCGCTCGATGTTGCCTTTGGTTATCCGGATGATCTTCCTCTTCATTTCAATCGCCTTCATGTTCCCACTCCTTTTACTATCCAGGAGCCAATTGACCAATATGTAAGGAACATGGTCAATGCCCGTTGAGTTTGGCCGCTATATCCTTATCAAATACGAATACGGAAATCGCTATGTTCTCTTTAATTTTGATGTCTGAAAACAAATGGACCAGTTTAGCTCCAACCAGATCTTCCATTCCATCTGGAGGACTCTCCGAATACACATCCTGAACCATTTTGGTTCGTGCTGAATGGACCATTTCCCTTCCTTCCTCCGATCTTGATATGAACATTTCCGTAGGAGTCAAATTCCCATATAACGTAGAAACGGCCATATTTTCCACGAAAACCGTGTGTATCCGTTCTGGTCCTTTACCGAATAGTTCCTTGCGCAGCTTACGAATCATATCATTGAATTCATGGATAACTTTTGACACCGTTACGTCACTCCAATTTTAAGAAAATTAAGTTCTCAATTTTCTTATCATAAATCAACGCGACAAAAAACGAAAGGAATTTGGGAATGATACCCTCTTTACAGGATTGTTTCTTTTTATAATTAAAGGTATAATATCAATGATGAAAGTTGGGAGCATAATAGTGTACTGTTGTGTCCCTATCTTTTTTAAAATTATCCATTATGGTATGGATTGGTATATTGGCAAGCTTTGCTATTAAACTATTCCACCATGACCTACACCACCGTTTTAGAGCCGAAGGTGTAATCATGGTGGTTTTTTGCGTCTTTTTGGCTATAAAAGGGGGAAATATAATGAGCGATTCAAACATTTCTATCAAAATCAATGGGAAGGATTATACAGCAAATGAAGGAACGACAATACTGGAGGTCATCAATCAAAATGAGATAGCTCATCCACAGATTTGTTATGTTCCCGAAGTGGATCCGATCCAAACATGCGACACATGCATCGTCGAGGTCAATGGGAAACTCGTCAGATCATGTTCGACAAAAGCAATGAGAGGCATGGATATAGCCTTGGACTCAAGCAAGGCAAAAGAAGCCCAAACCGAGGCCATGGACCGGATCCTGGAAAACCATTCTTTATACTGTACTGTATGTGATAATAATAACGGAAATTGCAAACTACATAACACAGCAGAATTAATGGAAATTGAACACCAAAAATATCCTTACACACCGAAAGTGGAATTGGGTGCCGTCGATATGTCCCATCCATTTTACCGCTATGATGCCAATCAATGCATCGCATGCGGGCAATGTGTCGAAGTTTGCCAAAACCTTCAGGTCAATGAGACGCTCTCCATCGACTGGGAAGCAGAACGCCCTCGGGTAATTTGGGATGAAGGAACGGAAATCAATAACTCATCTTGTGTAGGTTGCGGACAGTGTGTAACCATTTGTCCATGTAATGCATTAATGGAAAAATCGATGCTGGGTGAGGCGGGTTTCATGTCTGGTTTAAAAAGCGATATGCTTGAACCAATGATTGACCTTGTCAAAGAAGTGGAACCTGGATACAGCGGGATTTTTGCCATTTCGGAGATTGAAGCGGCAATGCGTGATACACGGACGAAGAAGACAAAAACAGTCTGTACGTTCTGTGGGGTAGGATGCACTTTCGAAGTCTGGACAAAAGGCCGTAAAATCCTTAAAGTCCAACCTACTCATGAAGCACCCGTCAATGCGATATCCACATGTGTCAAAGGGAAATTCGGCTGGGACTTCGTAAACTCGGAAAAACGTTTGACAAAGCCCCTGATTCGGAAAAATGGAAGATTCGTTGAATCAAGCTGGGATGAAGCACTTGATTTGGTTGCATCCAGACTGGGTTCGATCAAACAGCAATACGGCGAAAATTCTGTAGGCTTCATTTCCTCATCCAAGATCACGAATGAAGAAAACTATGTGATTCAAAAACTGGCACGGCAAATGTTCGAAACGAACAATGTCGACAATTGCTCTCGTTACTGTCAATCCCCAGCAACTGACGGACTGTTCCGTACAGTCGGCATGGGAGGTGATGCTGGTACGATTAAAGATATCGCCGCAGCAGGTCTTGTCATCATCGTTGGGGCTAACCCGGCAGAAGGCCATCCCGTACTGGCGACACGCGTTAAACGGGCACACAAGCTTCACGGACAAAAACTGATCGTAGCTGACATCCGCAAAAATGAAATGGCCGAGCGTTCCGACATCCATATCAGTCCAAAACAAGGAACAGACCAGGTTTGGTTGATGGCGGTTACAAAATATATGATCGATCAAGGCTGGCATGATCAAGAATTCATCAATGAAAATGTTAACTTCTTCGACGATTATAAAGAAGTACTTGAAAAATATACCCTGGAATACGCAGAAACACACACAGGTATTTCAAAAGAAACATTGATCCAAATAGCCGAGACAATTCGCGATGCAGACGGAACATGCATTCTCTGGGGAATGGGCGTTACACAAAACACTGGTGCTTCCGACACTTCGGCTGCAATTTCCAACCTACTATTAGCTACAGGCAACTACCGTCGCCCAGGAGCGGGAGCTTATCCGCTTCGCGGCCATAACAATGTACAGGGCGCTTGCGATATGGGTACACTTCCAACTTGGCTTCCAGGATATCAGCATGTTACCGATGACGTGGCACGTGCTAAATTCGAAAAAGCCTATGGAGTGAAAATTGATGGCAAACCAGGCATGAACAATATTGAAATGCTTAAAGCGATTGAAAAAGGCGATATGAAGGCCATGTATCTTGTAGGTGAAGATATGGCACTTGTCGATGCGGATGCAAACCATGTTGATAAAGTGTTATCCGGGTTGGATTTCTTTGTTGTCCAGGATATTTTCCTTTCAAGGACAGCCCAATATGCTGACGTGGTATTACCCGGAGCTCCATCTCTGGAAAAAGACGGAACGTTCACCAATACAGAGCGCCGTGTACAGCGTTTATATAAAGCCCTTCCCACTATGGGAGATTCTAAAGCGGACTGGGAGATCACTCAAGAGATCGCCAACCGCTTAGGTGCGAATTGGAACTACACCCATCCTAGTGAAATTTATGATGAAATGGCCAGCCTGTCACCGATATTCAGCCAAGCGAATTACGATGTGCTGGAAGGCTGGAACAGCTTCCTATGGGGAAGCCATGATGGATCAAACACGCCGCTTCTTTATGTGGATGGCTTCAACTTCCCTGATAAGAAAGCACGCTTTGCACTGGCTGACTGGGTAGAACCTCATAAATTCCCAGCAGAATATGACCTTCATATCAATAATGGACGCATCCTGGAGCATTTCCATGAAGGAAATATGACGAACAAATCCAATGGAATCCAATCAAAGGTACCTGATATTTTCGTTGAGGTTTCACCAGAACTTGCAAAAGAACGTAAAGTCAGTGATGGCGGACTCGTTCGCTTTGTGTCACCATTCGGGGCCGTTAAATTAAAAGTCCTGATCACAGACCGAGTAAAAAATAATGAGCTATTTTTACCGATGAACTCAGTCGATAAAGATTCAGCCATTAACTTCCTGACTGGTCCTATCTATGATCAACGCACAAGCACACCCGCATACAAACAGACGATGGTCCGCATGGAAGTATTAAATGCAAGCGGAGACATCCCATTACCGGGCACCAATCCGCGAAATAAAAAACGTCACCCTCAAAATGGTGTCGAGGTTGAACGTAAGTGGGCCCGTCCAGGCTATGTTCACTTAACGGATAAATAAACAAGGAGGGCGATGATCATGGCAGTTCCAATTACGGAAATCCATAATCCCATTACTGAGGAAGAAAAAAAGCTACAAAAAATGGAGGAACTGAAAACGCTGATCACCGATAATGAAGATGCGTTAATCAATATGTTTAAAATTGTCAATGAACTGAATGACTCGGGCGTATTCGAAGCTGCGACTTCCATGCTTCAAGGAAAAGAACAAATTGCTAAAATCGCTCTTCAACAAGTCACAAGGCAACCTGTCACTAACCTGATCAATACCCTTATGGGGGCAACAGGAGCATTGATGAACGCCGATGCCGCACAATCCACGAAACTGCTGAATAGTGCACTTTCAGGAATTGATGAAGGAAACAAATTCCTTCAGACCGAAAAGAAAATCGGCGTTCTGGATTTAATGAAAACGTTGAATGATCCAGACATAAACCGGGCAATTGGTTTTGGCGTCCACTTCCTAAAGGGAATGGGCAAGGAATTGAAGGAATAAGATCGGAACAAAGACTTAAGAGAAGTTCATGCTTCTTTTAAGTCTTTTTTTATCATGTAGGACGATATGAATAACGCAAAATCAAGTATAGTTTAGACAATCAGCCTCCTGAGGGACTGATCACCTAGATATCACTCATCAAAAAAAAGGCTGTATACCCTCCCCTTATTCGCACCGCGGCTTGTCAGATTCAATGATTGCAAAATCCGTGTTGCACTGGATGAAGAGGAAATATTTAAAAAGTCCCTCAACTGCCGATTCGTTATCGTCGAGCCTACTAGATAAAAATAATCTCGTAAAGCCGGAATATGTGCTTTTTTACTGGATAATTGGCATTGAGGGCAAATCCACATGCCATGCCTTCTTAATACCTGATTGCCCTTGCAACTCTCACATATCACTCCTTTTATTAGGTCCTTTTCGGTAAGGTTGTATCGTTCCAGAATGGAAAAGTCCACATCGATATGGTGTTTATTCATTACGCGAACTGCTTTTTTCAAATCTTTTTCACTAAAACGGGAGTCTGTTATGGAATGGTCCATTCGATTTATTTTAGCGGGAAGCGCATCGCGATGGATAACTTTATAGTGGAGTTTATGGTTTCCAGGAGCTGTACGGATGATTGTTTTGGGATTACTGATGACAATTAAAGAAAGGATGGGAAGTGAGGGAAAACCATTTTTCAAGAACCAATTGGTTAACTGTGATTCTTGACGGCTGACTTGTATGATGGGATCTGGAAATGCCGTCTCTTTGCCTTCTATCGTTCGAATGAGCTGGTTGAAATGCGGATCAAAATAGATTGCCCCTGAAATGTTCTTCACTTCAATAATAAGCGCATATTTCTTGGAGATTAATAAGGTATCAAGTTGAAAAAATCGGGATTGATCCTGCAGTCTTAAATCGTGGAAGATATAATAGCTTTTCGGTTCAAGAAAGCCTAATGGAAAATCAATGGAACATTCTCCTTTATGGCCGGCTTCCCTTTTTTTGAGATCGTTCATTATTATAGGGAGTTTAGGGTGATTCGGAGGAAGCCTGTACACTAATGCACGTAATTTGCGGATGGCAAGAGGAACTTTTCGCTTTTTTACAATCAATTTCATCACTCCAATCTTGGTTTCTCCCAAAGGATTCTATAACAGTAGGAAATATTCCTTTAAATGATATCGATTGTACAATTTATCTGCGAAATCGGGAATATATCTGCGAAAATGGAGATATATCTGCGAAAACTCCTGATTTATCTGCGAATTATACGATTTATCGATTTTTCGACAAAAACAACTAAAAAGAAGACAAATAAAAAACCACCAATATATGTATTGGTGGAGACGGTGGGAGTCGAACCCACGTCCAGACATAACGGCACTTAAGCTTCTACGAGTGTAGTCGATATATTCGCATTTCGCGAACTCATTAGCCTATCGACAGGCGGCAGAGCAGCTAGTCTGATTGGTCTCTTCCTTCATCCTCAGACGGTGGATTCCGGCGTATCCCACTTAGAGTGAGTCCCTTACCCTACCACGTGGGCCATGGAGGGAGGAACAGCTATCGACTGTTATTAAGCAGCGAAAGCTAGGTTGTTGTTTTGTTTGCCAGTTATAGGCGTTGACGTTTTAACGAGGCCGATCCCCTCGACTCGCAACTTAAGCTCGAACTATCCCTGTCGAATCCGTAACGTCCCCATGATAGAAATGGAGCGTACGAGAGAAGAATAGTCAGCAAGTTGGCTGATATTCAATTGTCATCGGTACAGGATTAATTATAACAGATTGGTTCAAAAAAGCAATTGTAAGGTCTTGGCAGTTCTACATCTTCTGCCGATCACGGAAAGCACGTTCAATATCGCGTTTCGCTTCCTTCTTCTTCAGGTCATCACGCTTGTCATATTGTTTCTTCCCTTTTCCAAGTCCGATTAAAACTTTGGCAAAGCCATTCTTTAAATACATTTTCAACGGGACGATGGTGTAACCTGTTTCCTTTGTTTCACCGATCAGTTTACTGATTTCTTTCTTATGCAAAAGAAGCTTTCGTGTCCGCAACGGGTCATGGTTAAACTGGTTTCCCTGCTCATATGGACTGACATGCATATTATGAAGATAGATTTCACCATTTTCTATTTTAGCAAAGGCATCCTTCAAATTCACTCGGGCCGCACGGATTGCCTTGATTTCCGTCCCTTTCAAAACGATACCTGCTTCAAACGTTTGTTCAATAAAGAAATCATGATAAGCTTTTTTATTTTGTGCTAGTTGTTTACCTGAGCCTTTTGGCATCTAACTCTCCCCTTTTTTACATCCAATCGCGGCGAGAGGATGAAATGATCATCCCCCCCCTCAATCTTTATCTCTTTTTTGGTTTTCTCTTGCGCTTGGCAGCTGGCGCATTTTCAAAGAATTTTTTCTTCTTTTTCGGTTTTCTCTCGGAAGAAGGCGAATCTCCATTACGGCTGCCTCCGCGGCCGCCGCCTTTACCTTCGTTACGTCCCCCATTGCCACCGCGGCCCCGTTTGCGTTCACCTGAATTGGCTTTGAATATTTTCTTCTCGCCAGATGGACGCGGGCGGCTTACCTTCATGCCGATAATTTCAAAATCGATGGCGCGTTCCTCTTTATTGACGTTGGAAACACGTACGTCGATCTCATCGCCAATCCGGAACACATTACCGGTACGTTCCCCGATCATTGCAAGCTGACGCTCATCGAAGCGGTAATAATCATCCGTCATAAAGCTGACATGGACAAGTCCTTCAATGGTGTTCGGCAACTCGACGAACATCCCGAAATTCGTAACCGAACCAATGATACCGGTATATTCTTCGCCGATTTTATCAAGCATATATTCTGCTTTCTTCAAATCATCCGTTTCCCGTTCAGCATCGACTGAGCGACGTTCACGTTTCGATGTATGATCGGCAATTTCAGGTAAAATGGCATTCCATTTCTCCTTCGTAGCTTCATCGAGTTTACCTTCCACCAAGTAGGTCCTGATCAACCTGTGCACGATCAAATCCGGGTAACGGCGAATCGGTGATGTGAAATGTGTATAAAACTCAGCTGATAAACCAAAGTGACCTAAGCTCTCCGGGTCATATTTGGCTTGTTGCATGGAACGAAGCATGACGGTGGATATGACCGTTTCTTCCGGTTTACCTGCAACCGCCTCAATGATTTCCTGTAACGCTTTAGGATGAACGTCATTGGCTGACCCCCGTACAATATATCCGAAGTTCGTAATGAATTCAAAGAAACGCTGCAGTTTTTCCGGCTTGGGATCTTCATGAATACGGTAAATGAACGGAACGTCAAGACGGTTGAAATGCTCAGCAACGGTTTCGTTGGCCGCAAGCATGAACTCTTCAATCAGCTTTTCCGCAACCGACCTTTCACGTAAAACCACATCAGTCGGATGTCCCTCTTCATCAACGATAACTCTCGCTTCATTGAAATCAAAGTCGATTGCACCGCGGTTCATCCGATTTTTACGAAGGATGGCCGCCAACTTCTCCATGTCCTGGAACATCGGAACCAAAGCCTCATAGCGTTCGAGTTGTTCTTCATCCTTATCCACAAGGATTTTGTTCACATTGCCATATGTCATACGTTCAGTCGTCTTAATGACACTTTCGAAAATCTCATGGTTGACAACTTCACCATTTGGCGTGATTTCCATTTCACAAGAAAGTGTAAAACGGTCGACTTGTGGGTTCAAGGAACAAATGCCATTCGATAAACGATGCGGGATCATCGGGATGACCCTGTCAACCAAATAAACGCTCGTCCCTCTTTCTAAGGCTTCCTTATCGATTGGCGAACCTTCCGTCACATAATGGCTGACATCAGCAATATGGACACCAAGCTTATAATTGCCATTTTCAAGTTTGGAAACAGTGACGGCATCATCCAGGTCCTTTGCATCCGCTCCATCAATCGTGACCAAAACATCATTCCGCAAATCCCTGCGACTGCCAATTTCACTTTCTTGAATGGTATCCGAAACGGCATTGGCTTGCTCCATGACGTCATCCGGGAACTCCATCGGCAAGCCATATTTATGGATCACGGAAAGAATATCCACACCAGGGTCATTCTTATGCCCAAGAATCTCAATGACTTCGCCTTCTGCACTTACACGTCCTTCAGGATAAGAAGTCAGCTTGACGACAACCTTATGTCCCTCTACCGCTCCATGGGAAGCATGCTGTGGAATGAAGATATCGTTTGCAATCTTTTTATCATCAGGGATGACGAAACCAAAACTTTTACTTTCCGAGTATGTACCGACCACTTGTGTAATTCCGCGTTCAAGTATTCTGATGACCGTGCCTTCTTGTCTTGAGCCGGATGTTTCCGAAGATACTCGTACCATGACGACATCTCCATGCATCGCTGTACCCGTTTCATTTGGCGGAATGAAAATATCATCCATACCTGGGTTATCTTCAGGTGTAACAAAAGCGAATCCCTTTGCATGTCCCGTTAATTTACCGCGGAACAAATTCATTTTTTGCGGCAGGCCGTAACGATTGCTTCTCGTTCTGACCACCAATCCCTTTTCTTCCATCTTAACTAAAGCCTTAACGAAATTCTTGAAATCTGCCGAGTCTTCGATTTTCAAAGCCTCTTCCAGTTCTTGTACGGTTAACGGCTTATATGCTTCATCCGTCATGTACGTCAGCAGCTTATTAATATGTTCTTGAATGTTATCTTCCATAAAAACCCTCCTATTCAGGGTATGATAATTTTGTTATTCGGACCAATCCAGGCTTTCTAAAAATTCAAATACATCTTCATGCAATTGGTTTCGTTCTTTATCAAGAGTTATGACATGACCGGATTCTTCATACCACTTGATTTGTTTGACAGGTGATTCAATGGCATCAATAATAATATCGGCACTTTTGGGATTGATAACATCATCATGCCGGCCCTGCACGACAAATGTCGGCGCGTAAATAAGGTCGACGTGCTCTCGTACATCCGTTATCAATTCCTGAAGGGCTTTCAATGTATTCATGGGCTTTTCGGCAAGAAGGTCCATTTCAAGCTCTATTTGCTCTTGAGTTTTCCCTTCGTACTTCTTAAATTCTCTAGCGTACTCCAATACTCCTTTATACATCATTTCTTCACTTTTGATATACATAGGCGCACACATTGTTACGATACCCTTTATAGGTACAGTGTAACCTAATTTCAGAGAAAATACGCCTCCTAATGAGAGTCCGGCAACAGCAATTTCTTCATGGCCTTCGCTTTTAAGAAAATCGTAGGCCATCATGACATCTTTCCACCAATCTGTTGGACCCGTTTTCACTAACTCCTCTGGCGGAACGCCATGTCCTTTATAATGCGGGGCATGGCAGGTGTATCCCTGTTTCTCCAAGTAACGGCCAAGCATCCGCACATCTGCGGAATTCCCCGTAAATCCATGTAAAAGTAAAACAGCTCTTTTTCCGCCTTTAAAAGTAAAGGGCTGCTGCAGCTTGATTTTCATGATTTTAAACTCCTTTATCGGTAAATAGAATTCCCTATCCTATAATTAAGTACTAAAATCACTATATCTATTCATGCGACTATTGTGCAAAGAAAAAAGCCTAGCTATTTAGCTAGACTCATTTTTGATCCATTACACATCAAAGAATGCAACAAGTAAAGTTAAAGCAAAGAATAAAATGGCCAATACTACCGTTGCCCGATGTAAAACTAGGTCCAAACCGCGTGCCTTTTGCTTTCCGAATAGCTGCTCGGCACCGCCGGCAATCGCACCTGATAAACCTGCACTTTTACCTGATTGAAGCAATACAGTCACAATGAGGGCGATACTGACAATCACTAAAAGCGTTATGAGAAATGCATGCATGCAATTACACCTCCTGAAGAACCAATAAACAATTACTTTAACTTTACCACACCCACTAAATATCCACAATCTTTGTTATACTATAATGGTAAGAATTCCTAAATCCATAGTCGTTTATTTTCTTTTTGAAACAAAGTTTGAGATAATTTGCATAAAGAGAAAGAGGTGTCACCATGTTTAAGTCCATACTTCGGATTCTTGATCTCCTGACCATCCTATTCTCGGCGTTTGCCGGTTATTCTTTATGGACAGGCGGAAGCAATCTTATAAGTGTCCTATTAATCATCCTATCACCGCCTCTATTGCTGCTGGCAAAGTATCATGGAAATCGATACTTATTATTTGCTGCATATATCACGACAACCGTTTATTTTACTGCTATTATTTATAATGGACTTTCCAATAGCGGTATCGACTTTTTCCAATCAAGCTTCCATGTCCTCCTGATTGGGGCAGCAGCCGTCTTGCTGAGCATCATAGCAGCGGTGATCGGGTTTGGGACCAATACCCTTACGATTCTTTGGTTATCGCTGCACGCCCTTGTCACATTTGAGACAATCAGGATGTCATCTGGTTTCCTTTCGCACTTTTGGTCTGATCCTGTCTTGGAAACCGCAATCCGTAATGATTATCCTTTTTTGTTGATGGTGGTCTGGATTGGCTTATTTCTTGATAAATATCAAAGTGAATTAACAAGGGATTACTTATCACGATAATCTTTCAAAACTATTTCTATTGGAAATCTTATATTAAAAGCAAGGGGCCTTTCATATGTTAAAACCTATATTTGCAGCAACCGCTCTATCATCTTTCATTCTGATGGCTGGCTGTTCATTCGACCTGACCAGCGATGATAAAAAAGAGCCAAAAGAAGAACAACCGAGCTCCCAGGATAAGGAGACAGAAACTGATAAGAATAATGATTCAAATGAATCGGCCCAACGCCAGGTGGAAGTTGATGAAACGGTTAAACCCGCACAGGCTGGCCTTCAGACATTAGCCAACCCGGAAAGCATACCTGTACTTGTCAATAAACAATACAGCCTGCCGGAAGATTACAAACCTGAGGACCTTATCTACCCAAAAGTGGATTTCATCTTTCAAGATAAAATTGAAAAAAGAATGATGCGCAAAGAAGCGGGAAAGGCTCTTGAAAAATTGTTCCAGGCTGCCGAAAAAGAAAACATGCACTTTGCCGGTGTTTCCGCATACCGTTCACATCAAACACAAATCGCGGTCTTTAATAACTATGTGGCTAAGGACGGGGAAGAAAAAGCGAGAACCTACAGTGCAATGCCTGGGACAAGCGAGCATGAAACGGGTCTCGCGATTGATGTAACGACCCACGACGGCGCATGTGCTGCCCAAGACTGCTTCGGTGACACGAATGAAGCGACCTGGCTTGCCGAGCATGCCCATGAATACGGATTTATCATCCGCTATCCAGAAGGCAAGGAAAACATCACAGGCTATAAATACGAACCATGGCACATCCGCTATGTTGGTGTCGAAGCCGCAACTGAAATTTCCGAAACGAAGAGTACATTGGAAGAATACTATAATGCCGTGCCAGTGAAAGCTGTATCGAATAAATAAGAAAAGGTGCCCATATGCGGCACCTTTTTTTGTCTTGGATTTTATTAATCAAACGTTTGATTAAATGGGCTTGAATCCACCTGGAATCATGTCTAAGCTGTAACAAGCCCATCTTAATGAAGCATTGACTTTAAGGTTTGATAACCGTTCGAAATGAATCGGAAGCGACTGTACTTTCATAGTCACTTTCGCTGACTTCATAAGGTTTTGGTAACAAATAGGACTGCCCCATATTGAATGCACACTTCCCCCCTCATAAACATAGAAAACCTCCTATTCAACTGTGGATTGCCACATTGAATAGGAGGTTAAAAGAAATTATTATAATGAACCCATCCGCTTCTAGTCAGAAGCGGAATTCAAGATAATTACTTCTTCAAGTTATAGAAAGATTTCAAGCCGCCATATACAGCCAAGTCACCAAGCTGGTCTTCGATGCGAAGAAGTTGGTTGTATTTAGCGATACGGTCTGTACGGGACATGGAACCCGTTTTGATTTGGCCTGCGTTTGTTGCAACGGCGATGTCAGCGATTGTTGCATCTTCCGTTTCACCTGAACGGTGGGAAACGACTGCAGTGTAGCCTGCGCGCTTCGCCATTTCGATTGCATCAAACGTTTCAGTAAGTGTACCAATTTGGTTCACTTTGATCAGGATCGAGTTGCCGATGCCTTTTTCGATGCCTTCAGCCAATTTTTTCGTGTTCGTTACGAATAAATCGTCACCCACTAATTGAACTTTAGAACCAATGCGTTCAGTTAGAAGTTTGTGGCCATCCCAGTCATTTTCATCCAAGCCGTCTTCGATGGAAAGAATCGGGAACTCATTCACTAGCTCTTCATAGAAAGCGACCATTTCTTCGGATGTAACGCCATTGCGGCCTTCGCCTGCAAGATCATATTTGCCTGTTTCTTTGTTATAGAATTCAGATGAAGCTACGTCCATACCAAGGTAGATATCTTCGCCTGCTTTATAGCCTGCTTTTTCAATTGCCTCGATGATGACTTGTAGCGCTTCACGGTTTGATCCAAGGTTTGGAGCAAAGCCGCCTTCATCGCCAACAGCCGTATTCAAGCCTTTAGCAGAAAGGACTGACTTCAATGCATGGAATACTTCAGCACCCATACGAACGGCTTCTTTGAAGCTAGGGGCACCTACAGGAAGGATCATGAATTCCTGGAAGTCAACATTGTTATCGGCATGTGATCCGCCGTTAATGATGTTCATCATTGGAGTCGGAAGTTGTTTCGCATTGAATCCTCCAAGATAACGATACAATGGTAAACCTGAAAATTCAGCAGCGGCATGGGCAGCAGCCATTGATACACCAAGAATTGCATTAGCTCCCAAGTTTCCTTTGTTTTCAGTACCATCCAATTCAATCATAGTAAGGTCAAGGCCTGCTTGGTTCGTTACATCCAAACCAATGACAGCGTCAGCAATGATTTCATTTACATTATCAACTGCTTTTTGTACCCCTTTACCCAGGTAACGAGATTTATCTCCGTCACGAAGCTCAACCGCTTCGTGTTCTCCTGTGGAAGCACCTGATGGTACGATTGCACGTCCGAAATATCCGGACTCTGTTTGGATTTCTACTTCTACTGTTGGATTACCACGGGAATCAAGCACTTCGCGTGCATATACATGTTCGATGTACGGCATTATAAATCTCTCCTTTTCCAATTCACAATTTTTATTTAGATAATAGGGATTTCCCTGTCATTTCAACAGGTTTTTCGACTCCAAGCAAATCAAGCATCGTTGGAGCTAAATCACCTAGGATACCACCTGTTCTTAATGTTACCTGATTTTTAGTGATAATGACAGGCACGGGATTCGTTGTATGGGCTGTCATGGGGTCGCCTTCAAGCGTTACGACTTCATCGGCATTGCCATGATCAGCTGTAATGATTGCTGTACCGCCTTTTGAGACGATTAAATCGACAATCCTGCCTAGGCATTCATCCACCGTTTCAATCGCTTTAATGGTAGGCTCAAGCATCCCTGAATGACCAACCATGTCCGGGTTGGCGAAATTCAGAAGGATCGCATCGAAACGGTCAGCCTCAATTTGTTCCACTAATGCATCCGTCACTTCATAAGCACTCATTTCCGGTTGTAAATCATATGTAGCGACTTTCGGAGAATTAATTAAAATCCTCTCTTCACCAGGAAACTTCTCTTCACGTCCGCCGCTCATGAAAAACGTCACATGCGGGTATTTTTCAGTTTCAGCGATACGAAGCTGGGTAAGCTGGTTTTGGGAAAGTACTTCCCCTAATGTATTATCAAGATTTGTCGGCTTAAAAGCAACATATCCGTCAACTGTTTCTGAAAAATGTGTCAAGCATACAAAATGGAGGTGCAACGGATGTCCAGGACCGCGGTCAAATGAGCGAAAGTCCTCATTCGTGAACGTATTGGAAATCTGGATCGCCCGGTCTGGACGGAAGTTATAAAAGATAACGGCATCATCATCTTTAATCGTTGCCACCGGTTTACCGTCTTCCGCCGTTATGACTGAAGGTATCACGAACTCGTCAAAAATGCCATGTTCGTAGGAGTCCTCGACACATTCCATAGCTGAAGAGTAAGCAGGTCCATCACCATACACCATCGAACGGTAGGATTTCTCCACACGTTCCCACCGTTTATCACGGTCCATCGAATAATATCTTCCGGAAATGGTCGCAAACTGACCGACACCGATTTCCTTCATTTTCGCTTCCGCTTCCTTAATATAACCTTGCGCCGTTTTCGGTCCGACATCACGTCCATCTAAAAATGCATGTACATATACATTTTTAACTCCTTCTTTTGCGGCCAATTTCAGCAGGGCATACATATGTTCAATATGACTGTGTACGCCGCCATCTGAAAGAAGGCCGAAAAGGTGAAGGTCCGTGCCCTTTTTCTTGGTATGGCTCATGGCATCGATCAAAGTTGGATTTTCTGCAAACTCACCTTCACGGATTGCCAGGTTCACACGTGTAAGACTTTGATAAACGACCCGTCCTGCCCCAATATTCAAATGCCCCACTTCGGAGTTCCCCATTTGACCGGCAGGCAAACCGACAGCTTCCCCGCTTGCAGTTAAATGGGAATGCGGATACTGTTCCCAATAACGGTCAAAGTTCGGTTTTTTCGCATGAAAAACAGCATTTCCTTTTTCTTCGCTACGGCAGCCAAAACCGTCTAAGATGATAAGTGCCACAGGCGACTTACTCATAGTGACCAGCCTCCAGCAATTGTAAAAAGGAATCGGTTTTCAAGCTTGCCCCGCCTACCAACGCACCGTCAATATCAGGCTGTGCCATGTACTCTTTAATATTCTCAGGTTTTACACTGCCACCGTACTGAATCCGGATGGCTGCAGCCGCTTCATTTGAAAACTTGTCAGCCACAACTGAGCGAATATGTGCACAAACTTCATTTGCATCTTGAGCAGAAGACGATTTCCCTGTTCCAATCGCCCAAATAGGCTCATAGGCAATGACGGTTTGTTTTAATTGATCTTCAGATAATCCCGCCAAGCCATTTTCAATCTGGCTTCCAACGAAATCATTCGTTTCGCCCGCTTCCCTTTGCTCAAGTGTTTCACCGCAACAAACGATAGGGGTTAACTGATGTGCAAAAGCGGCATGCGCTTTTTTATTAACGCCTTCATCCGTTTCGTTGAACATTTCCCGGCGTTCGGAATGGCCAAGAATTACATAGGATACACCCAGATCAGCTAAAGCGATTGGACTGATTTCTCCTGTGAAAGCACCACTTTCTTCAAAGTGCATGTTCTGCGCCCCGATTTTCACATCGGTTCCTTTTGCTGCTTTAACCAGTTGATCCAGAAACAAAGCTGGAGCACATACAACCGTATCGATTAAATCTTGCTTCGGAATCAGATTACTCACTTCTTCTAAAAAGGCAGTCGCTTCAGATAGTGTTTTATTCATTTTCCAGTTTCCTGCAATAATCGGTTTACGCATTTGTTTCTCATCCCTTCTAAAGTTGAATTATGTAACGGTTAACGCTTATTTATCGTTCAAGGCCATAACGCCAGGCAATTCTTTGCCTTCCATGAACTCAAGAGATGCACCGCCGCCAGTTGAAATATGGGACATCTTTTCTGCTAAACCAAACTTTTCAGCAGCTGCGGCTGAATCGCCTCCGCCTACAATACTGTACGTACCTTTTGCTTCCGCCAATGCTTCAGCAACCGTTCTCGTTCCATTTGCAAACTTATCGAACTCGAATACACCCATCGGTCCATTCCATATGACAAGCTTGGAACTTTTAATTACATCCGCAAATAATTCACTAGTTTTTGGACCGATATCCAAAGCCATTTTATCATTTGGAATAGCATCGATATCAACATTCTCTGATTCTGCATCAGGTGAGAATTCAGCTGCTACAACTGCATCAATAGGCAAATGCAATTTTACGCCTTTTTCCTTTGCACTTTCGATGAAAGATTTGGCCAATTCTATTTTGTCTTCTTCCAATAAAGAATTACCGATTTCATGACCTTGTGCTTTAATAAATGTATAACCTAGTCCACCACCAATAATCAAGTGATCGACATTTTCCAAAAGGTTTTCGATGACGCCTATCTTATCCTTTACTTTTGCTCCGCCAATTATAGCTGTAAAAGGGCGTTCTGGGTTGGATAGGGCTTTTCCCAGCACAGAAAGTTCCTTTTCCATCAGTAATCCGGCAACAGCTGGAAGATGGTGTGCTATCCCTTCAGTTGACGCATGTGCACGGTGTGCAGCTCCGAATGCATCATTTACATAAACATCCGCCAGTGCAGCAAATGACTTCGCCAATTCTTGATCGTTCTTCTCTTCCCCCGGGTAGAAACGAACGTTCTCCAACAACAAGATCTCACCATTTTCCATGTTATCAATGATTGATTGAACGGACTCACCATAAGCTTCTTGAGCATTTTGCACATCTTTGCCACTAAGTTCACTTAGTCTTTCCGCAACAGGAGCTAAACGTAATTCTTCAACGACTTGTCCTTTAGGACGGCCAAGGTGGCTGGCTAAAATGACTTTAGCGCCTTGTTCCGTCAGATAGGAAATCGTCGGCAGTGCAGCTTTGATTCTCGTATCATCCGAAATCTTTCCGTCCTGCATCGGCACGTTGAAATCAACACGGCAAAATACGCGTTTCCCCTTTAACTCAATATCTCTAATCGACTTTTTATTCATAATCCAAGAACCTCCTTAGATATTGTTTTCATATTTTTGATTCTTTTAATCAAAAAGGGAGAGGGTAAATATCCCAACTCCCCTTTTCTCTTTTTCATTATAGTCGGTTTAAAGGAAATTATCCAAAAACAAGAAATGTAAACGCTTGACTGATTAATGACTAACTTATAATATCATCTTCTGCCAAGTTTTTTTAGAGGTGTGATAAAAAAAACCTCACTTTGGTGAGGTTTTTTTTATTATTCTAATTACAATCCTTTTTTAGCCAAATAGTTGATTAAATCAACAACACGGCTAGAATATCCTGTTTCATTATCATACCAAGATAATACTTTAACCATGTTTCCTTCCATTACCATTGTGGAAAGGGCATCAATTGTAGATGATGCTGGGTTACCGTTATAGTCACCTGATACTAGCGGAAGTTCGCTGTACTCAAGAATTCCTTTTAGTTCGCCTTCTGAAGCCTTTTTAAATGCTGCATTCACTTCTTCAGCCGTTACGTCTTTTTCAAGCTCTGCAACAAGGTCGACAACAGATACGTTTGGAGTAGGTACACGCATTGCCATACCATTCAATTTCCCTTTAAGTTCAGGAAGGACAAGTGCAACAGCTTTTGCTGCCCCAGTAGTTGTAGGAATGATATTCTCAGCCGCTGCCCGGGCACGGCGATAATCTTTATGAGGCAAATCAAGGATTTGCTGATCATTTGTATATGAGTGAACAGTCGTCATCATACCGCGTTTAATTCCGAATTGTTCTTGAAGCACTTTAGCAAATGGCGCTAAGCAGTTCGTTGTACAAGAAGCATTAGAGATTACATGGTGGTTTGCTGCATCATATTTTTCTTCATTTACACCCATGACGATTGTGATGTCTTCATCTGATGCAGGAGCCGAAATGATTACTTTTTTCGCGCCAGCTTCTAAATGTTTAGCAGCATCCGCACGTTTTGTGAAACGTCCTGTAGATTCAACTACTACTTCTACTCCCAGTTCACCCCATGCTAATTGTGCAGGATCACGTTCAGCCAATACTTTGACTTTATGCCCATCAACAACAAGGTAATCCCCATCAACCGTTACTTTTTCATTAAGAGATCCATGAATTGAATCATATTGAAGAAGGTGCGCTAACATATTAGCATCCGTTAAGTCGTTAATAGCCACAATCTCTACCTCAGGATTACTCAATGCTGCACGAAATACATTACGTCCAATACGTCCAAAACCATTAATTCCAACTTTTACTGCCATGAAAAATTCCTCCTTTTAAGTTCGCAAATATATTAAGGGGTGTAATTCCCCTGAATTAACTCTAGGGCTGCCGCTTCATCCGTTATCAAAACGGTCGATGAAGGCGCGCCTTTCATGTAAGAACGGATAGCCTTAGCTTTAGTTTTTCCACCTGCCACAGTTATCACTCGCTTTTCAGGGCTAAGATCATCTAACTGGATTCCGACTGTCAAAACCTTATGAACAACTTTTCCGTTTTCATCGTAGTAATAACCGAATGCTTCTCCTACAGCATTTCCATCTAACAGCTTCTTTAACATTTCTGGCGAAGAATTTCTTCTCTCTGCCATCGCCATGGCATCACCAATTCCATGAATGATCATATCGGCAGATTTGATTTGGGAAATCACTTCTTTAATTGCAGGTTCCTTCATGAAGGAAGCATAAACCTCACCGCTTAATTGATCGGGTACGTATAACACTCTGTAAGAGGCATGCACCTTCTGTGCCATTTTTTCGACAATCGTATTAGCCTGGTTCTGCACTGCTTCACCAATTCCCCCGCGGGCTGGGACAAATGTCAATTTATTGGAAGCCTCATCAGGTGACAACGAATTAGCCACTTCGGCCATTGTCGATCCACCAGTAACCGCAATGATATTTTTTGAGTTCCATTCTCGTTTCATACGGTTTGCACAAGCTTTACCCAATTCTTTTTTCACCCATGGGGTTTCGTCACAATTTCCTGAGACAATAATGACCTCATCCACTTGTAACAAATCCTGCAATTGCCGCTCCATTATGTCTATACCCATTACTTCACGCATTATTCCTTCTAACTTATCCAGGATTTCAACCCCTTCATCAGTCAGCGTCATACCAGAACTGAATATGTTAATCAGGTTCTGACTTTTCAGAAAATCAACCTCGCTTCTAAGCGTCCGCTCAGTCAAATTAAGGCTCACGGCCAGACTTCGCCTTCCAACTGGCTGCATCATTTTGATATAACGCAGGATATCATATCTTTTTTGCATAGCCATAAGGAAATCAGGTAATAATTTTCTTTGTACCTCGAGTAATGTACGCATATTTAAAACTCCTAAATAGTTAAGTTGGACACATAATGTCCCGCGTAGTCGTTTTCTGTCCCACTTACACCAAAAAAAATATTCCTGCTACATATTTTATTCTAGCAGGAACGGAATGTTTCTTCAAATGATTTGAAAAATTATTTTTCGAAAAGCCTATTTAGAGCTAATTTATCAACATTTCCAAATTGAACGATATCATCTTTCCATTCTACAACAGGGATCATCAATCCGAATTTCTCAACCAAAGCATCATCGGTATGGATATCAATTTCCTTATACCCTATGCCTGACTCGAATTTCACTTCTTCAAGTATCTGCTTGGCTTTATCACATAACGGGCATTTTTCCCTACTATATAAAACAAACGCATTTGATTCCAAACCACTCATCCTTTTCAATCATATCTTTTTCGTTTAGATGAAGAAGGGATCCCTAATTGTTCCCGGTATTTGGCGACCGTTCGGCGCGCCAGTATAATTCCATGTTCCACTTTCAATCGTTCTGCCAAATCTTGATCCGAAAGCGGCTTTTGTTTATTTTCACCATTGATGGCTGCCTGCAGGCCCTTTTTTGCTTGCATGCCCGACATATCCTCATCAAGGCCGACTGACTGTAAAGAAGTAGTGAAAAATATCCGCATCTCAATTGTGCCAAATGGTGTCTGCACGTATTTTCCTTTAACGGCCCGGCTAACTGTGGATTCATGTATACCAATCTCGTCGGCGACTTCTTTCATCGTCATCGGCTTCAAATGGTTAAGGCCATGACGAAAGCACGCCGGCTGTTTTTCGACGATGCACTGAATAACCTTCAATATCGTTTCTTTTCTCTGTTGTATCCCTCTAGAGATCCATTGATATTCCTGCCACTTATCCTGGATGAACTTTTGCACTCCCTGGTCCTTATGGCTCTTCATTCGGTTCAAATACCCTTTATCCACATTAAGATTTGGTGAGTTGCCATCATAATTCCCCACAAGCAGTACCCCATCACGAACTTCCACGACGACATCCGGCACTATATAAGAAGGTTTTTCCTGAAAAAAGAGTGAAGCTGGACGCGGGTTCAACGTCTGGACATAATCAAAGACTTCTTGAATCTCCTTCATTGTAACACCGATTTTCTTACTTAAGTCCTTCCAACGCTTTTCAGCAAAATCAAGGAAATGATTTTCTATGATCGATTCTGCCAGCAAATTCACCCCTTCTGCTTTTACCTGAAGTAAAAGGCACTCTTGAAGATTCCTAGCTGCAATTCCATGCGGCTCAAGCTGCTGTAAAATCGAAAGGCTCTCTTCCAAAACGACTGAAGATATGCCTGGAACACATATATCCTCCAGCTGAGTCCTTAAGTAACCGTTTTCATCAAGATTATGAATTAATAGTAGCATCGCCTTCTGCTGCTCACCGGAAAGTTGCTGGTGATTCACCTGGGACATGACATGCTGTTCAAGCGATAATGTATCTTCACTGATCTGTTCAATCCAATAGTTGGCATCATACGTATTTTTAAGAGTCCGTTTTCCCTTTTTTCGGTCAAAGGTTGGCTGAAATAAAGAAGATGTTGGCTGATCTAGGGACAGTAATGGATTTTCCACCATTTTATCTTCTAAGAATGCCGATAGCTCCTGTGAGGAGTATTGCAGCAATGTAATTGCTTGCATAAGCTCCTGGGTCATTGCCATCTTTAATGTTTGCTGTTGAAAAAGTCCTGCTTTCATATTCATACTCATCGATTCATCCCTCCCCCACTCCATTTTACATTATCAGGAGAAAATTCTACACAAAAACCCATGAAAACGCTTACGTTTTTTTCTGAATAGTGTATTTGTTTTAAATACTATATGTCAGAAATGCGATTTTCACAACTACTTTTACTGGAAAATCACCATTTTTCAATGGTAGGGGCGAATATTCTGAGGCAAGGGAGTGAAATACCATGATTCGACGGAATTTTACGGAAATCGAGTAAATCCATCAAAAATCGCAAGGAACCATTTGATGCCTTCTAATTGAATTGACCAATAAAAAATCCCCCACTTTATTAAGCAGGAGATTGGTAATGCCCTCGGCAGGAATCGAACCTGCATTTCAAGCTTCGGAGGCTTGCGTTCTATCCGTTGCACTACGAGGGCGAAATAGAAAATCTTTTTTCGACAGACTTCATTATATGATAGAATCCCATCCTTTGCAAGGGTTATCAGGTTTAAAACTTCACCTTTTGGGTATTATGGGTAATGTGGAAATTCATCCCTGTGCGGCATAATTATAAATAAATCTATTCGGGAAGGGGACTTGCCAGAAAATTGTCGAACAAATTATCCATTATAGGGTTTGTTTTGTTTGACCTAAATTGACCAAAAAGTGTATCATACATACATAAAGAATTTAAATGATTCTCTTAATCGAAGGAGGAAATGAACATGAATTTAATTCCTACAGTTATCGAACAAACAAGTCGTGGGGAGCGTGCCTACGATATTTACTCCCGTTTATTAAAAGACCGGATCATTATGCTAGGAAGTGGAATTGACGATAATGTTTCCAACTCAATTGTTGCTCAATTACTATTTTTAGAAGCGGAAAATCCTGAAAAAGATATCACTCTATACATCAACAGCCCTGGTGGAAGCATCACTTCCGGTATGGCCATTTACGATACTATGCAGTATATCAAACCTGATGTATCCACTGTATGCATCGGTATGGCCGCTTCCATGGGTGCATTCCTATTGGCCGCTGGTGAAAAGGGCAAACGTTATGCGTTGCCAAACAGTGAAGTCATGATTCACCAACCACTTGGAGGAGCCCAAGGTCAAGCAACGGAAATTGAAATTGCTGCCCGCCGTATCCTTCACTTGAAAGATAAGCTGAACCAAATCTTGGCAGAACGTACTGGTCAACCTATTGAAGTCCTTCAAAGAGATACGGAACGTGATAACTTCATGACTTCCGAAAGAGCTCTTGAATATGGCTTGATTGACAAAGTCATCACGCGCAGCATTCTTGATGCCAAAAAAGACTCTAAATAAAAAAATGATACAAAAGGCTCCGAAAGTCGTCTTAAGCGACTTTCGGAGCCTTTTTTCACATAATGTGAAAAATCATAAAAAAAAAGGATGCACTTTTGGCATCCTCTTATTTTACCCCTCTTGCTGAATGAACTCTTCCAATGCCTCTATTGCTTCCTTTTCATCGCGTCCTTCGACGATTAACTTAACGGACACGCCAGAACTGATGGCAAGGCTCATTAATCCCATGATACTTTTTGCATTCACTTTTTTTCCTTCTTTTTCAAGGAAAACATCCGAATGAAAGCGGTTAGCTTCTTGTACAAAAAGAGCGGCCGGCCGGGCTTGCAAACCTGTTTTCAGTTTTACTTCAACTTGTTTTTCCACCATCTTGATCTCCCCTGTTAGCTTTATTTTTTCGCAGCAATAGCCTCTCCCCCACGGAGCCTGTCAGCTATTTCATCAATCTTGCGTAATCGGTGATTAATCCCTGACTTACTGATGTTTCCTCCTGATACCATTTCTCCAAGTTCCTTTAAGGTTATATCCTGAAATGCTATCCTAAGCTCCGCAATTTCCCGAAGCTTATCCGGTAAAATGCTTAGTCCTACCGTATCCTCAATGTAATGGATATTTTCAACCTGGCGCAATGAGGCACCAATCGTTTTGTTCAAATTGGCTGTTTCACAATTCACAAGTCGATTTACTGAATTACGCATATCACGGACAATCCGTACATCCTCGAATCTTAATAACGCTGAATGGGCACCGACTATGCTTAAAAACTCAGCTATCTTTTCGGCTTCTTTCAAATAAATGATGTACCCTTTTTTGCGTTCAAGCGTCTTGGCCTTCAAGCCAAACTTATTCATTAGCTCACAAAGGGCATCATTGTGCTCTTTATAAAGTGAGAAAATCTCAAGGTGATAGGAAGACGTTTCCGGATTATTCACCGATCCCCCCGCAAGGAATGCACCTCTTAGGTATGAACGCTTACAGCATTTCTTCCCAACAATAGTGTCGGATATAGCATGGAGAATTTCAAAGCCGTCGCCTAAAATTTCCAAATCGGTTAAAACCCGCTGCCCTCCAGATGACATCCTGACAATATAAACATTATTTTTTTTAAGCTTCATCTTTTTACGGACCAAAAGCTCGACCTGGACCTCATAACTTTTTTTCAGCAGCGTATAAATCCTTCTGGCAATCGCAGCATTCTCAGTTTGAATATCCACGACAAGCTTCCGATTAGAAAATGAAAGGGATCCGTTCATCCGGATAAGCGCACACAATTCCGCTTTTCCGCAGCAATCCTTTCCCTCTAATGTAGTAAGCTCTTTTTTCGTTTCTGAAGCAAAAGACATCCATTTCACCCCCAATCGAACGCAGGTAATCTATTTTATCAATCAAAAAACCGTCCCCGCTTATATCTACGGAACAATGTGGCTTTTTGTTTCATTTACAAGCATATTATAAAGCAAATCCGCCACTTTTTTCGTGTCATGGCGTATTACATTCCCTTCATAGCTGAAAATGCGTTCTTGTATGATTTCAAGACCCATCCGTTTTAAACTTTCCACATCATACATGACCGGTTTGGCATATTCAGCTTGATAACGTTGCTGAATCTCAGTCGGTATTTCCTCATTATTAACCAGTATCCTGTCAATATATGCATTTCCCATATGGTCATATATAGCTTTTATATGATCGCTCGCGCTATAATCCAACGTCTCGCCGGCTTGTGTCATTAAATTGCAAATGTACACCTTCTTAGCCTTGGAGCGGCCAACTTCTTCCCCTAGGCCCGGGACAAGTAAGTTAGGCAGAATGCTAGTATATAAGCTTCCTGGACCAATGACAATAAGATCTGCATGCTTAATTTCCTGAAGAGTTTCACTGAGCGGCCTTATATGCTGAGGAGACAGGAATACTTTTTTTATTTTCTTTCCTGAAAAGGGGATCTTGGATTCTCCTGTAACAATCGTTCCGTCATCCATCTCCGCATGGAGAACCACACTTTGGTTGGCAGCCGGAAGCACTTTACCACGGACATTAAGGAATTTACTCATTTCCTGGATAGCATGGACAAAATCTCCGGTCAACGAGGTCATTGCCGCCAGGATCAAATTCCCCAGCGAATGCCCGGATAGCTCATTTTTACTCTGAAAGCGATGTTGAAACATTTGTTCAACAAGAGGCTCTACATCCGATAACGCTGCTAGAACGTTACGAATATCACCTGGCGCGGGGATATCCATGTCCTCGCGAAGGCGACCCGAACTTCCGCCATCATCTGCTACAGTGACGATCGCCGTTATATCCACTGGGTGCTTCTTTAAACCTCTTAACAAAACGGGAAGGCCGGTTCCCCCTCCGATGATCACAACCTTAGGTTGTTTCTTATTATCTAACATCTGCTTTCCCCTTACTTTTTTCGATATCGCGATGAGATATTTGAACGCTGTAATCCTTTTTGAAGTGGTTTGAAATATACTCCGTCAATGCTACAGAACGATGCTGACCGCCTGTACACCCAATCGCAACTACAAGCTGTGCTTTCCCTTCACGTTTATAATGTGGAAGCATGAAGGCAAGCAGATCGGTCACCTTTTCCAAGAACTTTTGAGTCTCACTCCATTTTAAAACGTAACTCGACACTTCCTGTTCCAAACCAGTCTTTGGCCTCATATGGTCAATATAATATGGATTTGGCAGGAAACGTACATCAAACACAAGGTCGGCATCTATTGGCAGACCATGCTTGAACCCGAAGGACATGACATTGACTGTGAAACCTACACATTTATCCGCAGAAAATTCCGAAGCGATTTTCTCCCTCAATTCGCGCGGTTTCAGTTGTGAAGTATTAAAGATCAGCTGAGCTCTTCCCTTTAGTTCGTCCAATAGTTCCCGTTCCATTTTAATGCCTTCCAATGGCCTGCCTAATGGAGCAAGGGGATGGGTCCTTCTCGTTTCCTTATACCTGCGTACCAAGGAATCATCATCAGCTTCAAGAAAAAGGATTCTTGGTGATACTGCCGCTGATTCCGTTAATTTATCCAGTGCAAGAAATAAGGAATCAAAAAACTCCCTCCCCCTCAAGTCCATGACAAGAGCCACTTTATTCATCTTATTCCCGGAGTCCTTCATTAACTCCAAAAACTTTGGCAATAGCGTGGGCGGCAAATTATCGACGCAAAAAAAGCCGAGGTCTTCAAAACTTTGAACCGCCACTGTCTTACCTGCTCCTGACATTCCGGTTATGATGACCAATTGCGTTTCATTAATCTCCCCTGTACTCATAGTTCTCCGCCCCCATATATAGCAATCTTTTTTATATTGAATATTAACCTGGATCCAATCGATAAGAGAGTAACTTAAACTCAGGCGTATAGGTAAACGTTCCATAAATGATTCCACTTCCATGGACCATATAGTCCAGAATATGAAAATCACCCTCAGCCATTTTCAGCTTTTTAACATCATCAACCGGATGCCAGCTAAGTTCCCCTTCTTCACAAACATCCACATTGACACCATCTGAATCCGTCGCAAAGAAAGTGAACATCATCCACTCTGACAAAACTTTATCCCCGTCCTTCATAATGAAGGTAAAAATACCTTTTATGGAAGGGTTTTTCAAATAAACTCCTGTTTCTTCTCGATATTCTCTAATACAAGCATCACGTACAGACTCCCCAGGCTCCATCTTGCCGCCTGGAGCTACCCACCATCCGCGTCTAGGTTTTTTCAATAAGAGGATTTGATCATCCTTAATCAATACACAGTTTGTGACACGTTGCACGTTCTTCACCTCAATTGGCCTCTGCTCGACTATAGAAACCTTCCCCCTTCTGCTTGAAGAGATTCAGTTTATATCATTAAACCGCCGTTAGATATCCATTTGGCGATTCTCAAATGCTAATAGTTCAAACAAGTTGTATTTTACATCTTATTACCTTTTGACAGATATGTTTAGTATATCTTATCATTATACTATTTTTGAAATGAGCTAACAATAAAGGAAACTTCCTGCATTGGGGGAATATTCATTCTCAAGGAATCACTGAGTAAGTCTTTATCTCCTGCTTAACCCCTATTCTTCTCCACTTTCCCTGCCTAAATTCAAAGAGATGCCTAACTTCACATTCCAAGCAATTAAAATTTACCTAAAAATCGGCACTAAAGATATAGTCTTAAAGCAGGACACACAAAAAAAGGACACAGATACTTAATCTGTGTCCTCAAACGTTTATAATTAAAGGGGGTCAACTTTCTACCCATACTATACACAATCATTATTTCACACGTGTTACAACATCGTTAAAACCGAATTACGAAGTGTGAAACTTTTGTGCAATCAAGCCTTTGGTTGCAATTTTTCTTGAAGTTCCTCAATATAATGCTGAGCGGATTGAGCAGCAATGCTTCCATCACCTGTAGCTGTAACGATTTGGCGCAATGTTTTTTCACGAACGTCACCAGCTGCAAAAATACCCGGGACGTGTGTCTCCATCCGATCATTCGTTTCAACATAGCCTGCAGCATTCAAGATGCCCAAGTTCTCAAATGGTTTAGTTAGAGGAAGCATTCCGATATAAATGAATACACCGTCTGCATCCATCACTGTCTCTTCTCCATTTACAGTGGAAACTAAAGTGACACCGCCGACTTTACCGCCTTTTTCATTGATTTCCTTCAAAGTATGATTCCAGATGAAGTTAATTTTCTCATTGGCAAATGCACGATCTTGAAGTATCTTTTGAGCACGAAGTTCTTCACGTCTGTGGACGATCGTCACTTTTGAGGCAAAACGGGTCAAGTACACTCCCTCTTCAACAGCAGAGTCTCCGCCGCCGATAACGAACAGTTCCTTTTGCTTGAAAAATGCACCATCACAAACAGCACAATACGATACACCGCGGCCGCCCAATTCCTTTTCGCCAGGAACACCGATTTTCTTGTATTCGGCACCCGATGAAATAATGATTGAACGTGCTTTAAATTCCTTGGAACCGGCTTTGATCGTTTTATACTCTTCACCGTCAATGATTTCCTTAACGTCCCCATAAGCATATTCCGCACCGAATTTCTTTGCATGGTCAAACATTTTCGTTGAAAGTTCAGGTCCGAGAATTGTGTCAAAACCAGGATAATTTTCAACTTCCTCTGTATTGGCCATTTGCCCGCCAGGTACTCCGCGTTCTAACATCAATGTTGAAAGGTTCGCACGTGATGTATAGACAGCCGCCGTCATCCCTGCAGGACCAGCACCAATAATAACAACGTCATAAATTTTTTCAGACATGTTCTCACTCCTCCATATTCCATTACAATGGAACCTTCACTACGGTTAGTGTTCCCTACCCATTATCCTATATAACAAATAATTTTTCGTCCAAATATATGCTCACCCCAGAAGGGTTTGAACCAATTTTACGTACTTCGATAAGGTGGACACAGATATGAAATGTTTGTCCGCGATTGCCTGTTTGCTTGCCTTCTCATTTTTAAGCTGATTCCACACGTACTCCACCGCAGATGCCCAGCCTGCTGGATTGTTTAGCTTCTGCTCGGATTTCACCGCCTCGATAAAGACGGAAAACCACATTAAATAGAGTCCGGCTTCATCTAATTGTATCGGTTGGAAATGCTGATATAATAACTCAGCTGTGCGATCGGCAAAATCAATCGGTGTTAATTGGCGATCTTTAGCAGGAGCTTGCACAAGATCTGCATAATCACGTTCCAAATCAGTGAAATTCTGATTTAGGTTTAGGACCTGGTTTTTCAGTAGCTTCTGTTTATGGACGGAATGCTTCAGAAGGAAAATGGCAAACAGCCTTTCCTCAATGAATTCGCTTTCCAGCCTTTTTAAAATAGAAGGAAAATGATGTTCAAAACCATCTGAAGTCGCATTCATATCTCCCCATGGCTCCATGCCTTCCTTTTCAGGGTTCATTTCCACGACCTTTTTCCATGCCTTTCTGGCAGCCTGTTCATGACCCAAGTGGAAAGCGGAAATAGTAAGCCAATAATAGAAGGTCCCATCTCCCTCGAATCCCTGCTTTTGCAATACTTTCAGCCATTTATATGCAGATGCGTAATTTCCGATCAATGCGAAGGTCGCTCCAAGCTTGAAACGATGTTCGGATAGCATCGGCCGAATTTTCTCCAGCATCTGTATGAGCTCTTCAACCTTCTCTTCATCCTGTTGATAATGATGAAAAACAACAAGGTTACAAAGCGCATGCAGGTTTCCCGGACTTTTTTCCAGTACCCCATCCAGTGTTTCAAAGGCTTCATTTACTTGGCCGAGATAGAAATAGGCAAGTGCCAGGTTATTATAAGCGGACCAGTAATCCTCGTATTCGGCAATCGTTTCTTTCAGTACTTCGATAGCCTTCGGGAAATTCCCTGACTCCAGATACTCGCGGGCTTTTTCCTGTTTGGTAATGAGCCCATCATGCTTAAAGGGATTTTCTTCTGACTCATCCGACTCAAAAGTTATCAGTTCAAGCAGATCTTCTGCGTCATCGCTGAACTCCCCGTCTTCTTCTTTATCAAGATAAGCACTGGCGTGACGGTATGCCTCCTTGAACATGCCTAAGTGGGCATAATTATTTGCCAGGAAGTAATGACATTCCGACATATAGGGATCCATCACATCCAAGATGTTTTCCAAGAGGTTATTTGAATAATTATATTCACCGATTTCCGAGCATGTAATTGCCAATTGACAGGCTATCATCGGTTCTGCAGGTTCAAGTTCCAGCGCACGTTCCAGGTATTTTTTTGATTTAGGTAGTTCACGTCTATGATAAGCTTTTAAACCCTTGGTGAAATAATACTCACCTGTTGGGTGAAAAGTTAGAATTTTTGCCTGTTGTCCAAATTTAGAGTCTTTACTCATGTAATCCTCCATCTACAAGTTGATTAACCATAGTATTATAACATATTGGACTAAATTTGCCGAACAATTCAAGAAAATGGAAAACAGAAATTCCCATGCTTTCTTTAAGAAAAAATTTAAGTATCTTCCTAGTCAAATGGGGAGTCAAGATTAGTCGTTAATACAAATAAAGCCCTCCTATTGACGGAGGGCACAGTTAGTAGACAAAAGGGGTTGGAAAATATCTCTTTCATCAATTATGTTCCCGAACAAAGCAACACCTTCAAATCTCAGATATGGTTCCTACCAAAGTTATGTAGAAAAAGTTAATTGGAGAGGAAGGTGCGACACTCCTGCGGGGAAAGCACCGTCTAGGGGAGACCCTGCAGGCGCAATGGCGCCGAGGGCGGACCGCCCGCGGCGAGTTTCTTGAGCGGAAATCAACGTCCAAATAACAAGCAAAAAAAACTGAAGACAAAGTTGATTTTCATCGAGTTTGTCTTCAGTCTGAGCCCTCCTAATGACGGAGGGCCATCACCATTCATTCGGTTTCTTTTGGTTCGTCCTTATCGGAATGTCTAGCCTTCAATACATCAAGCACCGCTTGGAAAGGCAGTTCTTGTTCCTGAAGAAGAACGAATAAGTGATAAAGGAGATCGGCACTTTCCATGGAAAGTTCCTCTGCATCGCGGTTTTTGGCAGCAATGATGACTTCCGCGGCTTCTTCACCGACTTTTTTCAGGATTTTATCAACGCCTTTTTCGAATAAGTAAGTTGTATATGAACCTTCAGGCATTTCCGATTTTCTTTTTTTAATCAATGTTTCCAATTCCGCCAAGAAAGTCACATTCGCCTGCATGGCTTGTCCAGCTTCATTGTTTTGGTAAATCGATTCGCTAAAACAGCTTGTTGCCCCTGTATGGCACGCTGGACCTGCAGGAACGACTCGAACCACCAATGCATCTTGATCGCAATCATACTTCATTTCGATGATTTTCTGTATATTACCGCTGGTTGCTCCTTTATGCCACAATTCATTGCGCGAGCGGCTGAAGAAAATCGTTTCGCCTTTTTCGATGGACAATTTTAGAGATTCTTCATTCATGTAAGCAAGTGTCAGCACTTCACCGGTTCCGGCATCTTGAATGATTGCCGGTATTAGACCTTTATCGTCGTATTTAATAGTTTCAAGATTCATCGTACAACCACTCCTTGTTGTTTGAGAAACGCTTTGACTTCTTTGACGGATGTTTCTTTATAATGAAAAATCGATGCGGCTAATGCTGCATCCGCTTTACCTTCTTCAAAAGCTTCCTGGAAATGCCCCGCGTTACCTGCCCCGCCTGAGGCGATGACCGGCACCGAAACAGCTTCAGATACCGCTTTTGTTAAAGCGATATTAAACCCTTGTTTCTCCCCATCACAATCCATGCTAGTCAATAAAATTTCACCTGCACCGCGGCTGACGGCTTCCTTCGCCCACGCGATCACTTCCCATTCAGTCGGTTTTCGACCGCCGTGGGTGTATACGCGCCATGATCCAAGCTCTTCGTCATATCTGGCGTCTATAGCGACAACGATACATTGTTCCCCAAAATAATCAGAACCCTCATTAATTAAATCAGGCCGCAGAATGGCTGCTGTATTTAAGGAAACCTTATCTGCGCCAGCGCGTAAGATTTTCTTCATATCCGCTAGAGAATTAATACCGCCTCCCACTGTAAACGGAATTGCCAAGCTGCCAGCTACCGCTTGAACGACGTCGACAATCGTTTCCCTGCCTTCATGTGAAGCGGAAATATCAAGGAAGACAAGCTCATCGGCACCTTCCTGATCATAAAAGGCTGCAAGCTCGACCGGATCTCCAGCATCCCTAAGGGATACAAATTGTATGCCTTTAACTACGCGTCCATCTTTTACATCGAGACAAGGAATTATTCGTTTTGTGAGCATTTAACCACGCACCTTTTCTAGTGCTTCTTCCACAGTAAAGCGATTCGTATAAAGCGCCTTGCCAATGATTGCCCCTGCAATTCCTTGAGCTTCATATTCTTTGAGGGTGATAAGGTCTTCCAGGGAACTAATGCCCCCCGAAGCAATCACCTTTTTCCCAGTTTCCTCCGCCATCGCCAATATACCTTTCACATTCGGACCCGAAAGCATACCATCTGTCGCGATATCAGTCACGATAAAGATCTCTGCACCAGCATCGGCCAGTAATTTGCCAAGATCTATTGCAAGGGTTCCAGACGTTTGAAGCCAACCATGAGTGGCAACCCTGCCATCCTTCGCATCGATCCCTATTGCGATATGGCTTCCATATTTCCTAATCATATCTTTAGTGAAATCAGGGTCTGAAACGGCCGTGCTGCCTAGAATGACACGTTCCACTCCATTATCCAGGTAATGGGCTATATCCCGTTCAGTACGGATGCCGCCGCCGATTTGAATGCGGGCCCCTAACTCACTTGCAGCTTTAATTACGTACGAATCATTGATGCGCACTCCCTCTTTAGCTCCGTCAAGGTCGACCATATGTATCCAATCGGCTCCTTGGTCCGCAAAGCTTTTAGCCATATCGAAGGGGGAATCGCCATAAACGGTTTCCTGATTGTAATCTCCCTGGATTAAGCGGACGCATTTGCCTCCGCGCATATCAATCGCCGGGTAAATAGTAAAGCTGCTCATGCTTCTTCCTTCCCTTCTACTAATGACAGATAATTTCTCAAGAGTGACATGCCCATCTTCCCGCTTTTTTCCGGATGAAACTGCATTCCGAATACATTCCCTTTACCGACGATCGCCGGCACTTCCACATCATACGTCGCCGAAGCGGTAACGAATGATTCATCCGTATCGGCGTAATAAGAATGGACGAAATAAACATGTTCCTCTTCCAGCCCCTCATTCACTGGTGATGCGTGTTTAAATTCAAGACGATTCCAGCCCATGTGCGGCACTTTATAAACCTGGTCATTCGCATCCACTCCCTTAAAACGAACCACTTTACCCGGGATGAGCGATAATCCTTTTGCCGGTCCATTTTCCTCACTTTCATCAAAGAGAAGCTGCATACCAAGGCAGATGCCTAATAGGTAACCTCCACCTGCTACATATTCCTTCAGGAATTCATCTAGCTTTTGTTTTTCCAAAAGACCCATGGCATCCCTGAAAGAGCCAACGCCAGGGAGAATGATCCCTTTCGACTTTGAAAGTTCTTCAGGGTCATCGGAAATGAATGAATCGGCACCAAGACGCTCCAGCCCTTTACTTACAGAAAATAAATTCCCCATGCCGTAATCGACGATCCCGATCATTTACAACATTCCTTTCGTTGAAGGGATGCCTTTGACCCGTGGATCGATGGTAGTAGCTTCATCCAATGCCCGTCCTAGCGCTTTGAATATTGCTTCGATCATATGATGTGTGTTGTGACCGTAATGAACGATTACATGCAGGTTCATCCTGGCTTCAAGAGCGAGTTTCCAAAGAAACTCGTGCACCAGTTCAGTATCGAAAGTACCAACCTTTTGTGAAGGAAACTCAGCCCGGAACTCTAGATGCGGACGATTACTTAAATCGATGACAACCTGGGCAAGTGCTTCATCCATAGGTACGAAAGCATTTCCGTAACGTTTTATCCCGCGCTTGTCTCCAAGGGCCTCCACTAACGTTTGACCCAAGCAAATGCCAATATCTTCAGTTGTATGGTGATCATCCACGTCTGTATCTCCGTTTGCATCTACAGTCAAATCAAACTTCCCATGTTTCGTGAACAAATCCAGCATATGCGTCATAAACGGAACGCCCGTTTTAATGGAGGAATTACCTTCACCATCCACACCAAACTTCAAACTGATTTCCGTTTCATTCGTCTTTCGCTCCACACTAGCAAAACGTTCCATTACAAGTCCTCCTATCGGGGTAAGACCCCTTTTCCCAAGATGTCAAAAGCATATCAAAAGTCGTTATTTCAGTTTTTTTATTTATTTCGTAAGGATTCAGGCACTATTTCCCGGATTTTTTCACACCCCGTGATTCGATGGCACGGGCGTGGGCCTCAAGTCCTTCCATGCGGGCAAATGCAGCAATTTTTTCTGCATTTTTGCGGAAGGCCGTTTCACTATACATGATGATGCTCGATTTCTTTTGGAAATCATCCACATTCAGCGGGCTGGAAAAACGGGCGGTTCCATTAGTAGGCAACACATGATTGGGACCTGCAAAGTAATCCCCTACAGGCTCCGAGCTAAAGCGGCCAATGAAGATTGCCCCGGCATGCCGGATTTTAGCCATAACTTCAAGTGCATCATCGGTCACAATTTCCAAATGTTCAGGTGCAAGTTCATTTATGGCATCAATAGCGTCTGCCATATTCCCGCATACAACAATTCTCCCATAGTCCCTTATGGCTGCTGCAGCAATATCATGGCGCGGTAGTAACGCTACCTGCTTGGTCACTTCTGCGGCCACTTCTTCTGCAAGAGACGTGGACGTCGTCACCAAAACACTGCAAGCACGGGGATCGTGCTCTGCCTGTGATAGCAAGTCAGCCGCAACTTCTGCGGCGATGGCGGATTCGTCCGCCAATACCGCTATTTCACTTGGTCCTGCAATCATATCAATGGCGACATCTCCGAATACTTCCCGCTTCGCTAGCGCCACATAAATATTTCCCGGACCCACTATTTTATCCACTTTTTTTATTGTTTCCGTCCCATATGCGAGAGCCGCTATTGCCTGAGCCCCGCCAACTTTATAGATTTCCGTAACTCCGGCAATTTTGGCTGCTGCCAACACCGCCGGCGATAATTTTCCATCTTTCCCTGGAGGAGATACCATAACGATCCGTTCCACCCCCGCTGCTTTAGCTGGCATCGTATTCATCAGTACAGACGAAGGATACGCCGCTGTGCCTCCAGGTACATAAACACCCACAGCATCAAGAGGTGTTAATTTTTGTCCTAGCATCGTTCCCGTATCATCAGTCATAAACCATGAATTTCGAATTTGTTTCTCGTGAAACAATTGAATATTATTTGCCGCTTCTTGAATAATATCAAGCTGCTCCGGAGTCATGGCCGCTGCCGCTTCCTCCATTTCCTGTTCCGATACAAGTAATTCCCCTAGACTGACACCATCGAAACTTTCGGTATAGCTATTTAAAGCGGCGTTTCCGCTTCTCCTGACTTCATAAATAATATCCTGAACCGCTTTTCTTTGATCGGCAGTACCTGCATCAACTGAACGTTTCAGTGAAATCCCTTCCGCAAACCGTTCTATTTTCATACGTTCACCTCATTTACTATTCAATAATTCCTGCTAGCCGATCGACAATTTCAGTAATCCTTGCTTCTTTAATTCGATAGCTGACAGGGTTTGCCACCAGCCTAGAAGTCACATCGGCAATTTTTGCATATTCTACGAGACCGTTTTCCTTCAATGTCCGTCCCGTTGAAACGATATCCACGATTCGTTCAGCTAAACCAATTAACGGTGCTAACTCAATAGACCCATTCAACTTAATGATCTCAACTTGCTCTCCCTGCTCGCGAAAGTAGCTGGAGGCAACATTCGGATATTTACTGGCTATTTTGGGGGCGATGTCACTTATTTTCGTACCAGGCAGACCAGCCACGGCTAAGTAGCAGGCACTGATTTTCAAATCAAGTAACTCATATACATCACGTTCTTCCTCCAACATGACATCCTTCCCTGCAATTCCAATGTCAGCAACGCCGTGTTCCACATAGGTTACGACATCCATCGGTTTAGCTAAAATGAAACGCAGATTCTCCTCTTCCACTTCAAGGATCAATTTCCGGGAATCATCAAACTCAGGAGGGAGACGAAAACCGGCCCTTCTTAATAGCTCTGCCGCTTCTTCAAATATTCTCCCTTTTGGCATCGCAATCGTTAAAAAGCTACTTTTCATCTTTTCCATTCCCTCCATTCCCTACAAATAAATGCACTTCAGAAAATGTTCTTGTAAAAGCATCGACATTTTGAACAACTGTAATATCTTGAATCGTTACCAATTTCCCTTCGGATCGTTTTGTTCTTGCAAATTCAATTGCTTCCAATCTCCGTTCGGGACTGAATAAAATACATTCCGGTGCGACAGGCTGCATCGGCTCCCCAAGAGCTTCGGCAAGGCGATCCACCCGGATTGCAAAACCTGTGGCAGGAGCATTCCAGCCGAACTTTCCAAGCAGATTATCATACCGGCCGCCATTGCCGATTGGCGAACCCACATGTCCCGCATACACTTCAAATAAAGTTCCCGTGTAATAACTCATATGACTGACCAATGTTAAGTCGAAGCTAACATATTGATCGACGCCAAATTCTTTCAACTGCTCAGACAATTCCTTCAGTTCAGCCAAAGAATCTTGCCCTTTATTATTTTCAACCAACCCTTGCGCCATTTTAAGGGTGCCTTCACTGCCTCTTAAGGAGGTAAATTCGATAAGCCGCTGTTTATCAATGGATGAAAGCGGCAGCGATTTTACATGCTCCCGAAAACCAACATAATTCTTTTCATAAAAAAACTTCCTTAATATAGAGGCTCTTTCCTCCGTACCTAGAATGCTTAAGAAAAATTCTTGTAAAAATCCGATATGTCCAATGGAAATCTTAAATTCCTGAAGACCGGCAGCCTTTAGAACATCCGCAAGCAGGGCAATCATTTCAGCATCTGCACTAATGGACTTATTTCCGATACACTCAATACCAATCTGTTCGAATTCTGCCGGCCGGCCTCCTTCACGCTGCTGTGCCCGATATACATTCGCAGAATAGGCCAGACGAAGCGGAATTTGCTGTTTTAATAATTTGGATGCTGCGACTCGTGCAATGGGGGCTGTCATCTCGGGACGAAGTACGAGCGTATGTCCCTGGGAATCAAGAAGTTTAAACAATTGTTGATCTAAAATTGCCGAAGCCTCACCAATTGTTTCATAATATTCCAAAGCAGGCGTTTCAATAAATTGATAACCCCACTTCTTGATTTCATCACTCATTTTATTTCTGGCCGATACTTTCGTTTCATACAGCACCGGCAATGTATCTCTCATGCCTAATGGTTTCTCAAACATAAATGGCTTCGTCACGACTGCACTTCCTTATGAAATATTGATTGCTATATATATCCAATCAGTCCGCCTAAAGGCAAAAACCAATGTCATTGCCATAATTCCTTTTTGTTTATCTTTCCAAAATTACAGGCTTAAATCCAAATTTCAGATAACATATAAAAATATTATCAAATAAAATGACATAATCATATAAATACTCACAATAATCTATCAAATCACTTTAGTTCGCTAATATGGTAGCAAGGTGAAGTTACTAATAGTTTACCCCTGCCCCAACCTAACGTCAAGAAAAAGGTGAGTAATCCCATTACTCCAATCCCATGACGGTCTTTGATATTTCTCATGACCGTTTTTAAAGTCAATTGGAAGGAGCCATACCCTTTTCCCCGGATAAATATTCCTATCTTTAGCCATTCATTGTTATAAATGTATACCTTTTGGTTTAGCTGTTTTATAATATTAGGAGTTTGGTATTATTATAAATTTTTAGGGGGAAATGGAATTGAAGAAATATTTTTCTTTTTTTGTGGCGCTTATCGTACTTTTTTCGCTTGGTTTTAGCGGAACAAAGAGTTTCGCCGCCACTAAGATCGACCAGGATGAGCTTAATGCATACCTTTCTGAAGTCAGAATGACTCAAGAAGAATTGGAAGAGTATTTAGGCTTTTACGACTTATCATTGAATGAATTGGAATCTGTAGAAGAGTTGCGTGATACATTAGGACCGGCCGTTACTCCTAAGACTTTACAGGATCTACTTAAAGAATATGAAATGACCGAAGCTGAACTTACGGAATTATTAATAGATTACGGTGAATTGGAAGAAGGAGATTCCATCATCGATACCTTCCACTTCATTTACGACATAGAAGATATCATCGATTTGGAAATGGGTTATGATGATGAAGATACGGAATATGATGATGAAGAGATCCTCGATTTAATGGATGGGCTCTTTTCTGAGATCGATCTTACAGACGAAGAGCTGGATAGATTCATGAACCACCTTTTACCTATCGTCGAGGATCCTTCTTTTGAAGATCGTTTAATGGCAATTTCCGATAGGATGAACCAACTCGATTATTTTGAAACAATTGATGAATTGTCTGCAGAGCAAGTGGCGGAATTGCTTTCTATATATAATGATCTGCAAAACTTGCTGCAAATTCAATTCAAATTCGCCTTAATTCAGGATGGCGTCACTACAAACCTATCCCTTGAGGCTTTATTCCAGCTTAAGGAATTGACGAATGCTAGTTTACTAGTTTCCATTTATGATTTAAACGGCAATCTATTGCTCGATTTTAAATTGACAGGTGAAATGATTGGTTCCGATTTAGTGAAAGAAACCGGGAATGACATCAAACAGTCCACTGAGGTCATTTCGAAAGTGGTTGAAGTAAAAAAAGAAAAGAAGAAGAAACCCGAGAAACACGCAAAACCCGTACATAAAACGGAAAAAGGCGGAGTGCTTCCTAAAACGGCTGGTAATTACCTATTCGGTGCTTTAATCGGTTTAGTGATGATGGGCATTGCTTTCGGATTAATTAGAAAAGCGAGACTTGCAAATTAAGGTGAGCAAAAATAGGCAATCCAGGCATAAGAGAAAATGGTTACTCATCACGGCTGTTTGCTTTTTAAGCCTTGGTTTTTATTTTACAACGACAAACGCCTATACACTATTAAAAGGCTATGCCATATATAAATGGAATAAATCTGAAACACCTGAGACGACGGAGCTGGTCGAGGCGACGGCTAAGCTCCCAGGACCGAAGACGAAAGCAGATATTCCCGATGGGCCTGAACTATATGATGAACGGCCAAAGACAGGGGATTTGATGGGTGAGCTTTATATTCCAAAAATCGAGGCAACACTCCCAATTTACCATGGAACGGATGAAGATGAACTCGAAAAGGGTGTCGGCCATTATGCAGGGTCTGTCCTCCCCGGTGAAAAGGATAATTCCGTTTTATCCGGGCATCGAGATACCATTTTTAGAGATCTGGGTGAAGTCGGTAAAGGTGACTTGCTGATAGCCAAGACAAAAGCTGGTACGTTTACATATAAAGTGAGGAAGGTTCGTATCGTCGATGCAGATGACCGTACCGTGATCGTTCCCAAGCCTAAAGCAACACTTACAGTAACAACCTGCTATCCTTTTTCATATATTGGTAGTGCACCGGAACGATACGTATTGGTTGCCGATTTATTGAAAACGGAAATAGATAAATGAGATATGGGGGCTGAAGTTGTTCAGCCCTCTCTTCATAAATCTTAAAAAGATTGTAGGTGGACAAGCTGAGTATGGATAAACAAGTGCAGGAAAAGTTTTTTCGAATCTTGAAAGACACTTATGAAACGACAGTGAACAAGGAAAATATATCGATTAACGAAGTCATAGATCATCTAAAGAATGAACTGACTCCGCTATACCCAAAATGCCATTAAAAAGACCTGCCGCATATTTGGGCAAGTCTTTTTTCATAAAGAAATTTGCTGATCCCTCTCAAGCATTTCCTCTTTCGTATATATGATTTTCATTGGATTTCCCCCGACGAAAGCTCCCTCTGGAACATCCTTATGGACAAGCGTCCCTGCAGAAACAATCGCTCCATTACCAATTGAAAGCCCTGGAAGAATGGTCGAATTGGCTCCAATCAATACCTCATCCCCAATGACTACATCTCCTAAACGATATTCATGAATCAAATATTCATGAGCGAGAATCGTCGTATTATAGCCAATGACTGTATTAATTCCCACGGATATTTTTTCAGGAAACATCACATCCGGCATGACCATCAAAGCAAACGAAGTATGCTTTCCGACTTTCATATGTAAAAAAGTCCTGTAAAGCCAATTCTTCATACCCAGAAAAGGCGTATAACGCGCTAGCTGTATCACCACAAAATTCTTTACGACTTTCCAGAATGGAACGGTCTTATACACATGCCATAGTGAATTTGCCCCTTCAACTGGATAGCGGAACGTGCGTCTCATTTTCTATCCTCCATGAGCTTTTCAACCTCAACGATATTCAATAAATCTGCCATCTGCTCAAGCATATAGTCAGGATGGTAACTTTCCAAAAATTCACGACCTTTAATGGACCATGAGACCCCTGCCGTTTTTGTCCCTGTGTTTTTCCCGCCCAAAATATCATGATAACTGTCACCAATCATGATCGCTTCCTCAGGAACCGAACCGAGTTGATTTAAAGCTTTTACCAAAGGCTCTGGGTCCGGCTTTGCTTTTTCAACCTCATCCAGCGTGACCACCACTTCAAAGAACTGATCCAGTTTGCTTAATCTCAGGCCCTTTTCGACGACATCACGTTTCTTTGTCGTAACGACCGCCAATTTATAGCCGCTCTGCTTCAATGTTTGAACGGTTTCGAATACCCCGTCAAATTGTGTGACAAGCAAATCATGGTTCTTCCAATTATGCTCCCGATAGAAAGCGATCATTTCATCCACCCGTTTTGGATCAATGGACGAAAAAGTATCAACCAAAGTCGGGCCGATGAATGTAATGATATCTTCCCGATTGAACTTTCCAGGACAAAAATGATTTAAAGTTTCTGTAAAAGAGGCGATGATCAATTCATTTGTATTGATCAACGTCCCATCAAGATCGAATAATAATGTAGTTATTTTACCGTTCATATACAGCTCCCTTTCTCTGTACTCTGTCAGTCCGATTCCAAATATACGCAACGGCCATCGTTAGAACAATAGCCGTGAGTAAGCGAATAAATAACAACGGCAAGACCGGAATCCCCAGTGGAATGAAAATCAGTGTGTCTTCTACAACTGCATGACAGGCAACTAAAAAGATGAATGCAATCGTCATATCCTTCTTCGAGACATTATCTTCTTTCGCTGCTTGAATCATTACGCCTGCCCCATATGCCAAACCAAGAGTCAAACCTGTCACGAAAGGCATCGAAGCATTCGGCTTCATCCCCAAAACCTTCATAAATGGAGCAAGGGCTTTTGAGAAGGCTTCCAGCCATTTTAAATCTTTCATGATTTGAACCACTACCATTAGCGGAATAACGATGACCGCCAGCTGGGCGATTCCGGAAAGGGCCTTGATGACCCCATGTAAAAGGATTGCACCCGCTCCGGTAATCTCAACAGTCTCCCCGATAGCCACTCCATGGGCCATTTCAGATCCGCCCTGCCAAACAAAATTGATGACGATTGCTGACAACAGCGCGAGCCCGATCCTTACTGTTAATATAATCCACAGCTTGACACCGGTTTTCATCGCCACACCTGACTCGATCAATAAATTATGTGAAAAAGATAGCATCATAGCGATAATGAAAACTTCTTTAACAGTCAAATCAAGCGTTAATATGCCCGCTATCGCTGCATACAAATTCAGGAAGTTCCCTAACACGAGCGGAATGGCCGCTTCCCCTGGAAGACCGATGAGATTCATTAAAGGAGCTATCAAGTTGATGATAAATGGTAATACAGGCGTATATTGAAGCACAGTGACGATCAGAGTAACTGGAAATATGACTTTTCCTAAAGACCAAGTTGTATTCAAGCCAGATAGAAGTCCCTTTTTAACCGAATCCACTATCACTATGCCCTCTCCCTTTACACATATTCCCTATTCATCTAAATATCTTTTGACTGCTTGCCCACTGACCCTTCTATAGACCACTAAAACAATGGCAACAACTACTAACACAATCGAGATAACTTGTGCGATCCGCAGTGATTCCGTCAGCATCAAACTATCCGTCCGGAATCCTTCAATGTAACAACGGCCGATGGAATACCATATCACATAGGTTAAAAATAGTTCACCCCTGCGCAGGTTCACTTTCCGTAAACTTAAGAGAATGATTACACCGACGATATTCCAAATCGATTCGTACAAAAAGGTTGGGTGATAGTACGTACCGTTTATGTACATTTGATTTATGATAAATTCAGGCAAATGCATATTTTCAAGGAATGACCTTGTTACTTCTCCCCCATGTGCTTCCTGATTCATGAAATTACCCCAACGGCCAATCGCCTGCCCCAACAATAAGCTCGGTGCAGCAATATCCACCAGCTTCCAAAATGAGACCTTCTTGACCTTGGCAAAAATTATGGCAGTTAACACCGCTCCAATCAATGCACCGTGTATGGCGATTCCGCCATTCCATATTTTTATGATATCCCCTGGGTTTTGTGAATAGTACTCCCATTGGAAGATGACATAATATATACGGGCACAAATGATCGCGATTGGGACGGCAAACAAAATTAAATCAGTAAATATTTCTTTATCAAGACCTCTTCGCTCCGACTCCCTTAATGCGATAATAAGACCCAATAACACACCGAAACCGATGATTAGCCCATACCAATGTACCTGAATGGGACCTAGATCAATCGCTATCGGATTCAGCGGCTGTATTCCTTGTTCCATTTTGTCTCCTCTTTTCCTATAACCTTTTAAAATTCATCATGTTCCGGATCTGCAATTGCATGGTTCAAGCGATCTGAAAACTGTTCTGCAGCATTTACTCCCATTCGTTTCAGGCGGTAATTCATGGCTGCCACTTCAATGATAACAGATAAATTTCGGCCTGGACGTACAGGTACGGTTATTTTCGTCACTTCTGTATCGATGATTTTCATTTTTTCTTCATCTAGACCAACCCGGTCATACTGCTTGTTTTTTTCCCATAGTTCCAGATTGATGACGATTGAGATCTTTTTATTGCTCCGGACTGCACCAGCTCCAAAAAGTGTCATTACATTAATGATTCCCAACCCTCTTATTTCAAGAAGATGTTCGATTAAATCCGGCGCATTCCCGACTAGCGTATCCTGGTCTTCCTGTCGGATTTCGACACAATCATCCGCTACGAGACGATGACCCCGTTTCACTAATTCCAAGGCTGTCTCACTTTTACCGACGCCGCTTTTACCGGTGATCAGCACACCTAGCCCATAGATATCCACCAATACACCATGAACAGCAGTAGTTGGTGCCAATCTACTTTCAAGGAAATTGGTCAAACGGCTGTATAATCGTGTTGTCTTCATACTAGACCTCATCACAGGAACGGATTCCCGCTCAGAAGCTTCAATCAACTCTATCGGCACTTCCTGACCACGCGTAATGATGATGCCTGGAGTAAAGTCCCTGCATAACTCTTCCATCCTTTGTATTCGCTCCGGTTCATTCAACCGATTAAAAAAGGACATCTCCGTCATACCTAAAAGCTGTACTCTATCCGCGGGATAGTAATCAAAAAAACCGGCTATTTCAAGTCCTGGACGAGATAGATCACTCGTCACAATTGGTCGGTTAATTCCTTCTTCCCCACTGATAAGTTCTAGGCCAAACGCTTCAACTATATCCTTTGTACGGACTTTTGCCATATATCTTTCCTCCTTTTGGAGCGATGCTATTTCTAGAGATACTTTTACTATTTTAGCATTTTTCTGTTAATAACCAAACAAAGCATTATCGATTTATTGATTTTTTATTCACTTCCTTCGGCTGATGGCAGCGGGAAGGTCCCTGTGAATAGGAAAAAGATGAGCTGAACATACATGAATCCTTACACTCGTTTCATGCCAATATAAGAAAGCCCGCCAGTTTATATCGGCGGGCTCACTTTGTAGACAAAAGTAGTCGGAAAACGTATCTTTCAACAAATGATGTTCCCGAACCAACTCCAAAGCCTTCAACTACTTAGGTATGGTTTCTATCTAAATTCAATAAAAAAGTTGATTGGAGAGGAGCGTGCGGGACTCCTGCAGGAAAAGTGCGTCCAGGGGAGAACCCCGCAGGCGCAAGCTAGGAAAAGCGATTGTCTGGAGCGGAAATCAACATCCAAATTGTACAAGACATAAAAAAAATGTAGGCAAACTCGATTTTCATCGGATTTGCCTACATTCTGAGCCCGCCAGTTATATCAGCGTACTTTATTTTTCTTCAGGAAACCGTTATCGCAGCAGTCTTGGTTTCTGCAAAAACATGAAGAACAGGGACCTCTTCTTTAACCGTTTTAAACTTAAGGACCTTTTGAACGACATCACTTTTCTCTTCGATGATGGTCATTCCTTCCAAGCTTACATTAAAGCTTCCTAAGTTGGATTTTAACTCTCCTTCAATCGCCTTACCTTGTGGCAGGATCAGCTGGACTTTTCCTGTAACTGACTTAGCATGTATTGAATCGCAATCCATCCCTGAATTTGTACAGACGATTTCCCCATTGAAAGTTTGAACATCCACTTTCTTGAAGTACCCATCGGCATTAATCGCTCCATTCAGGGTCTCAGCTTCCAAGTAATTAAAGTTGGTATCTGAAATGGTGATCATTCCATTACCCGTTTCAAGCTCACACGAATCACCTGTACCCTGCATGATATGAATGGCACCATTCGCTGTTTTTGCTTTAAGGTTCTCTGATTTCAATGACTCTGTCGTGATTGCACCATTGAACATCCTTACATGAATGTCATCATATTCCTTCCTTGGAATGTACATGATCGTATCGACCTTTATGGATTTTTCACGAACCTTGAACTTCATCTTTCCATCCTCGATCGAAAAATCGACTTCCTCCAAAAAGTTTTCCCTAGCTTCTTCCATGTCCTCCACCCGGTATACCTTAGCTTGGCATTCAACCCGGACATCATTCTGATTCCATGTAGCGATTCTTATTTTCCCATTTGCTATATCTACATCAACTTCATTTAGAAAATCATAATCATGTTGAAAAATATGACTGACCTCCACAGATTTCCCGAAATTGAAATCAAGGTCTGTTTCTTTGATTTTCTTAAAAGCAGTTTCAACGAAATCAATAATCTTTTCCTTCGATGACTGGATATTCTTCTTAAACGTATCCTGAGTGCTTCCTTCGCTTTGCTTATCCACGACAACCGTCGATAATTCATTTTGTAATTTCTGCTCTTTTGCTTCACTTTCCTGACTAGCTTTTTCTAACTCTTCTAAAAGGCCCATAGCTTCTTCCGCTGATAGCTTGCCATCTTGAATCATTTCTAAAATTTTCTTTCTTTCCTCCTGCATGAACATTCCTCGCTTTCTCCTATCATTTTATTTATACATACGCCCAGATATCTAAAAAGTTTCATAAATACCATTTTTCCCATCATTCGACAAAGGAAAATGACAATTTCCGAAAAGGGAAATGTACGATTTCCCCGGAAATATCATGTTTACCTATTGTTTAATCAAATGATTGATTAAATGCACATTGTCATTTTTCTACAAAAAAAACAAGCCGGCCGGCTTGTTCTTTTAAGCATGTTCATGCTCTTGCTCTTTTTCTTCAATCCAATTTTCCATGCGAATTTGATCACGAGTCAGTACTGGTTTTAAGTGTTTCCCCGTATATGATTCGGACACTTCACATATTTTTTCAGGTGTACCATAAGTGACGATCGTTCCGCCCTTGTCTCCGCCTTCCGGACCTAGGTCAATAATATGGTCCGCCGTCTTGATGACATCCAGATTATGCTCAATCACCAAAACTGTATCCCCATTGTCAACCAGCCGCTGCAAGACCTCAAGCAACCTCGCTATATCGTGGACATGAAGTCCTGTAGTTGGTTCATCCAAGATATAAAAGGAGCGCCCAGTGGAACGGCGATGCAATTCAGAAGCAAGTTTCACCCTTTGCGCTTCCCCCCCTGATAAAGTGGTCGCAGGCTGTCCAAGCTTGATATAACCCAAGCCAACGTCAAAAATCGTTTGTAGCTTACGTTTGATTTTCGGGATATTTTCAAAGAAACTAACGCCTTCCTCAACAGTCATATCGAGAATGTCAGAGATGTTTTTCCCTTTATATTTCACTTCAAGCGTTTCCCTGTTATAACGTTTCCCATGACAGATTTCACATGGGACATAGACATCAGGGAGAAAATGCATTTCAATCTTGATAATGCCATCACCACGGCAAGCTTCACAGCGGCCGCCCTTCACATTGAAACTGAATCGTCCTTTTTTATAACCGCGGATCTTCGCTTCATTAGTCGAGGCAAAAACGTCACGAACATCATCAAATACACCTGTATAGGTAGCTGGATTTGATCTTGGCGTTCTACCGATCGGTGATTGGTCAATATCAATGACTTTGTCTAAATGCTCAATGCCCTTGATCTCACGGAAATCTCCTGGTCTAGCTTTGGCCCGATTCAGCTTTTGAGCCAAAGACTTATGGAGGATCTCATTCACCAATGTACTTTTCCCTGATCCCGAGACTCCTGTAACGGCTGTAAAGACTCCAAGAGGGAATTTTACATTAACGTTTTTCAAATTATTTTCCTTGGCACCCTTTATTTCAATGACACGGCCATCATTCTTCCGGCGTTCCAATGGCAAAGGAATGAATTTCTTCCCTGCTAAATATTGGCCCGTTAACGATTTAGGATTATTCATGACCTCTTCCGGAGTCCCAGCGGCCACTATTTCTCCCCCATGGGCTCCAGCTCCAGGACCAACATCGATCAAATAATCCGCTGCAAGCATCGTATCTTCATCGTGCTCAACAACAATCAGGGTGTTCCCGATTTCGCGCATATTCTTTAACGTTTCAATTAATCGATCATTATCCCTCTGATGCAGCCCTATTGAAGGTTCATCTAAGATGTACAGGACTCCTGTCAATCGGGAACCGATCTGCGTCGCCAATCGTATACGTTGCGCTTCGCCGCCTGATAATGTTCCTGCCGCCCTGCTCAACGTCAGATATTCCAAACCTACATTGGCTAGAAAACCGAGCCGCTCATGAATTTCACGTAAAATCAATCTCGCAATTGCAGCTTCCTTTTCAGTCAGATCAAGCTTATCGAAAAATACTAACGCATCTTCCACTGATAAAGCTGTTGTTTCACTTATATGGGCCCCTTGTATGAGCACAGAAAGACTCTCTTTTTTCAATCGGTGACCCTTACAGGTTGGACAGTGGTGTTCTGACATATATTTCTGCATTTGCTCACGAATAAAGTCTGAACTCGTCTCCTTGAAGCGCCTTTCAATGTTTCTTAAAACTCCTTCAAAAGGAATATATCCTTCTTGCACTCTTCCAAAATCATTTTTATAACGGAAATAAATCTTATCTTTACCTGAACCAAGCAAGACCTTCTCCAATTTATCTTCCGGTAAATCTTTAACGGGCATATCCATATCTATCGCATAATGGTTGGCTACCGCTTCAAGAAGCTGGGGATAATATTGAGAACTCGTCGGCTCCCATGGCGCAATAGCATGCTGACGGAGGCTTAATTCCTTATTCGGGATGACCAGATCACGGTCCACCTCAAGCCTCGCCCCCAAACCATCACAATCCGGGCAGGCTCCAAAAGGGCTATTGAAGGAGAACATCCTCGGCTCTAACTCTTCAATCGAAAATCCGCAGTATGGACAAGCATGATGTTCACTGAACAGCAGCTCTTCTTCACCCATAACGTCAATGATGACCTTGCCTTCGCCAAGCTTCAAAGCACTTTCCAGTGAATCTGCCAGCCGCGCCATGACACCCTCTTTAATGACGATCCGGTCTATTATGACTTCAATCGAATGTTTTTTATTTTTTTCGAGAGTGATCTCATCACTAAGATCATGCATTTCCCCGTTCACACGAACTCGGACATATCCTTGTTTCTTAACTTCCTCCAAAACCTTTGCATGTGTCCCTTTTCTGCCTGAGACAAGCGGTGCCAATACCTGGAGCTTGGTTCGCTCAGGGTAATCAAGGATGCGGTCCACCATTTGCTCAATCGTTTGTGAGGTGATTTCAATATTATGGATCGGACAGGTCGGCCTGCCCACCCGTGCATATAACAGCCTTAAATAATCATAGATTTCCGTAACAGTCCCCACGGTTGAACGAGGATTTCGACTGGTCGTTTTCTGGTCTATGGAAATGGCTGGTGACAAACCTTCAATCGCATCGACATCCGGTTTATCCACTTGGCCCAAAAATTGACGCGCATAAGCGGACAGTGATTCCACATAACGCCTTTGCCCTTCTGCATAAATCGTGTCAAAGGCCAAGGAAGACTTTCCAGATCCGGATAATCCGGTTAGCACAACAAGTTTGTCTCTCGGTATCGTGATATCAATATTCTTTAAATTGTTGGCCCTGGCGCCTTTTATCACAATTTTATCCATTGCCATGTTTCGTCACCCTTCCGCTTTTAGCTCTAGTAATAAATCACGTAGCTCGGCAGCTCGCTCGAAGTCCAGTGCCTTAGCAGCTTCCTTCATTTCTTTTTCCATGCTTGCCATCACTTTAACACGCTCTTTTTTAGGGAGCTTCGCGAGGCTTGGTGCAAGATCTTCTTTATACGCTTCTCCTTCTTCGGCTACATGTGTGGCCCTGATGGAGTCTCGGATATCCTTTTGAATGGTTTGAGGCATTATTCCATGCTCTTTATTATAATTTTCCTGTATTTCACGGCGCCGCCTCGTTTCATTGATGGCAAGTTCCATCGAATTCGTGATGCGGTCTGCATACATGATAACGTGGCCGTTTGCATTACGGGCTGCACGGCCCATCGTTTGAATAAGCGAACGTTCCGAGCGAAGGAACCCTTCTTTATCGGCATCCAGAATGGTCACTAATGACACTTCCGGAATATCCAGGCCTTCCCTTAATAGATTGATTCCGACAAGTACATCATATTTGCCCATTCGCAGTTCCCGGATGATTTCTATCCTGTCTAAGGTCTTCACTTCCGAATGGAGGTATTGGACCTTGATGCCAATTTCCTTTAAATAATCAGTTAAATCTTCAGACATCTTTTTCGTTAAGGTCGTAATGAGGACACGTTCGTTCTTTTTGACCCGCTCCTGTATTTCACCGATCAAGTCATCTATCTGTCCTTCAATTGGCCGCACTTCAATCGTTGGATCCAGCAATCCGGTTGGACGGATGATCTGCTGAACCATTTCTGGCGTATGTTCGAGTTCATATGGTCCCGGAGTTGCCGAAACGAATATGGATTGGTGGACCTTTTTTTCGAATTCTTCAAATCTTAGAGGGCGGTTATCTTTTGCAGACGGCAGACGGAAGCCATGATCGACAAGCACTTGCTTTCGTGCCTGATCTCCATTGAACATGCCCCGGATTTGCGAAAGGGTAACGTGTGATTCATCCACGACCAATAGGAAGTCCTCTGGAAAGTAATCCATTAAAGTGTATGGTGTCGCACCTGATGGGCGAAGCGTTAGATGGCGGGAATAGTTCTCTATCCCTGAACAAAAACCCATTTCCCGCATCATTTCCAAATCATAACGGGTCCGTTGCTCCAAGCGCTGTGCTTCAAGAAGTTTTTCATCTTCCCTTAATTCCTTTAATCTCTCTTCCAGTTCCATGTCGATATTCTGAATGGCTATCCTCATTTTCTCTTCTCGGGTTACGAAATGGGAAGCTGGGAAAATAGCGATATGTTCGCGTTCACCTGTGATTTCACCAGTCAGGGCATCGACTTCACGGATACGGTCTATCTCATCTCCGAAAAACTCGACCCGTACACAATGTTCATCGCGTGATGCCGGGAAAATTTCAACCACGTCACCGCGAACGCGGAAAGTTCCCCGTTGAAAAGCAATATCATTCCGCTCATATTGAATATCCACGAGCCTGTGGAGCAAGGCATTTCGGTCTATTTCCATGCCTGTACGGAGAGAAACAACCATCTCCCTGTACTCTTCCGGAGAACCCAGCCCATATATGCACGAAACACTGGCAATGATGATGACATCTTTCCTTTCGAACAATGACGAGGTTGCCGAGTGACGCAGTTTATCGATTTCATCATTGATGCTTGCATCTTTTTCGATGAATGTATCAGTGGAGGGAACATAAGCTTCTGGCTGGTAGTAATCATAATAGCTGACGAAGTATTCAACGGCATTATTAGGGAAAAACTCTTTGAACTCACTGTAAAGCTGCCCTGCCAACGTTTTATTGTGGGCAATGACAAGTGTCGGTTTATTGATTTGTTGAATAACATTCGAAACGGTAAACGTTTTCCCTGTCCCCGTTGCCCCCAATAATGTCTGCATTTCCTTTCCCTCTTTAATGCCTTCGACAAGCATTTCAATTGCTGCAGGTTGATCTCCTTGAGGAGAGTATTTTGAGACTAACTCAAACTTATCCTTCACCAAGCATAGCCTCCTATTGAAATATTTTTATATGAAAACGGGACATGAGCATATCCCTTCTATTTATTCCGGTTTAAGAAAGTATATATACTCATTCTACCACAATAGCCTCAAAACAAACCAGCAATAAGCGAACATCCATTCTACTTTTTAGTTTTATGGACTCATGGTTTGTTGAGGGAAATGGAATGTTTTTAGAAAAAAAAAGCACCTTTGATGTCAGGCGCTCTTGGATGTTCGTTTCATCATTCTTTTTGATAACCAAAATCCCACTGTAAGGGATAAGGCATCAACGATGATCAATAAGTTTGTATGCGTATAACCTTTATATGCAGAAGCTGTAATCAAGGCAACAGTTAAAACAAGGCCCACGACATTGTTATAGGTGACTCTTGAAAATAGCATGACAAGTAGACAAGGAAAGAAAAGGGCAGAAAGAATTTTAATCATTTTTTCATCTCCTTTATAAGAGAAAAATAGAGTAGTTTCAGTTTAAATGATTATGAAGTTTTTTGCCAATTAATTTCCCACTAGTTTTTCAAAAGCATCCTTAGAAGATCGTTCCACCCACCCATCCATCAATTATGCCCATAAAAAAAAGAGGCAAACCCCTTTTAAAGGGATGTTTGCTTCTTTTCAGACCAATCAATATGGATCGGCTTCATGTCCTTTTCTAACTGCGGCCTCCGGATTATCCGTACCACCCAGAGGTTTTGAAGATTCCGTATGTTTAGAAGCCGAGGCTAATCCCTCTTTCAATCTGCGGCCATACTCTTCATCAGCCTCTTCAGCGAGGGCAATCATTTTTACCTGAATGCGCTTGTCGGCAGGAGCCAATGCCGACACTAAATTGGAGATTAAATCATCTTTTTCCCAATCTTCGAATTCACGGAATGTTTCACCGGCCTGCTTCGTATTGCTTTGGCGATCGATTGTCTCACGGACAAGTTTCCCTTCTACCATAGGTGTATACTCCTTGCCCGTCTGTTCAGCTTCTTTCAAACCGCCAACTGTTGATGGTTCGTAGTTGATGTGGGGGCTTTGGTTCCCCCTGCCAACTTCATATTGCATCTGTCCGCCAGTCTGATTCGTGGCTGTCCGTTTCTTTGGAGCATTAATCGGCAATTGCAGGTAATTCGCGCCAACACGGTGACGCTGTGTATCGGAATAAGAAAAAGTACGTCCCTGTAACATCTTGTCATCCGAGAAGTCCAATCCATCCACTAGGACACCCGTGCCGAATGCAGCCTGTTCCACTTCAGTGAAATAGTCTTCCGGATTCTTATCCAATACCATCGTACCGACATGTAGCCATGGGAATTCATCTTTCGGCCAGATCTTTGTATCGTCCAGCGGGTCAAAATCCAATTCAGGATGATCGTCATCACTCATGATCTGTACGTTTAGATCCCATTCCGGGTAGTCCCCACGTTCGATCGCTTCATATAAATCCTGTGTGGCATGATTGAAATTCGTAGCTTGTATTTCATTAGCCTCTTTCTGGGTCAGGTTCTTGATCCCTTGTTTCGGTTCCCAGTGATACTTGACAAGTACGGCTTTGCCCTCCTCATTCACCCATTTATAAGTATTGACCCCTGACCCTTGCATCATGCGGTAATTGGCAGGAATGCCCCAAGGGGAAAAAACAAACGTAATCATATGAAATGTTTCTGGGGAGCTGGAGCAAAAATCGAAAATCCTTCTTCCGTCCTGGATATTCGTAACCGGATCCGGTTTGAATGCATGGATCAGATCAGGGAATTTCATGGCATCTCGGATAAAGAATATCTTCAGATTATTCCCTACAAGATCCCAGTTCCCATCTTCCGTATAAAATTTTACGGCAAACCCCCTGGGATCACGTAGCGTTTCCGGTGACGTCCCTCCATGAATAACAGATGAAAATCTCACGAATACCGGTGTTTTTTTACCTTTTTCCTGAAAAACCTTCGCTCTCGTATATTTTGAAATCGGCTCTTCTCCTGCTTTACCAGTCGGAACAAAATAACCATGTGCACCTGCACCACGGGCATGCACGACACGTTCAGGAATCCTCTCCCTATCGAAGTGGCTGATCTTTTCCAGGAAATCGTAGTTCTCAAGTGTACTTGGACCTCTGTTCCCTACAGTTCTAAGACTCTGGTTATTCGTTACGGGGTGCCCTTGCCTGTTCGTTAATGTTTCTTGCGCTTCATCATTGGTTTTTTTGGATTTATCAGACAAAAAAATCCCTCCTTTGTTAATAAAAGCCAACACACTATACTTTCCCCTATTCCCTTTATTTCACTCTTCAATCTTCAAATTTAATAGAAATCAGATAAATAATCGCTTTTCTCCTATATGTGAATAAGTATATTTTCACTCCATTAATAACGCCGCTTCATAAAATCGAAAAAACATATAAGGAATCGAGGTACAAAAACGCGTAATTTGCAGGATATTAGAGCTAATAAACAACTGCCATTTTAGTTGGATCAGGATTCATTCCCAATCCTACGGAAGAAAAACTGTTAGCACCCAGTAACTATCAAGATACGCTGCAAACGGGATTCATGATGGATTGAAGCTTTAGAAACATGAAGGGAGCATACCCATTTTTGTATAAGCTAGCAAAACCCAAATATAATGAAGTAAGGATAAAAAACAAAAAGCGGGGTGCCTTCATTGGACGAATCAATATTAGGAAGACTTGGCAGGATGATGACTGGAAAAACCAGTCGTTGGATTGTCATTGCTGTATGGATAATTACAGCAATTCTATTAACCTTCACATTGCCTGCAGTAAATGATCGAACAGCGAATAATGCCGCTGACTTGCCTGCAGACTCTGCTTCTGTCGTGGCTGATGAACTTATTAACGAAGAGTTTCCGAATTCTTCAGGATTACCAGCCCTGCTGACATGGCATCGGGAAGGCGGACTGACAGCAGCCGACTTGGCCGAAATCCAGTACATCTCCAAAGAACTTACAGATAACCCACTTACACAGCAATCTTTTTTACCACCGCTTCATGACATCCCATTGCCTGCTCTGCAAGAATCAGTTTCAGAGGATGGAACGACTTTCGTACAGCCGCTTTTCTTTAAGGAAAAGACCGGGACTGCCATTCTGGAAAAAAATCTTGGAACCATTAATGAAATAGTATCGGAACGCATTGGGTCGGACCCATTCAAGGTCCCGACGGATTCAGATGAAATATCCCTTCGAGTGACTGGCCCTGTAGGGATATCCGTCGATGCAACGGGATTATTTTCAGGTGCTGATTTCCAATTGCTTTTAGCGACTGTAATACTTGTACTTGTTGTCTTATTACTCATTTACCGTTCCCCGCTTTTAGCCATCATTCCGCTAATCGGAGTAGGCTTCGCCTATCTTGTCACAAGTCCGATCCTTGGATATATGGCAGACCATGGTTGGATTACAGTCGATTCACAGGCCATTTCAATCATGACCGTATTATTATTCGGTGCCGGAACGGATTATTGTCTATTTTTAATCGCTCACTACAGAAGTGAATTAAGGACTCATGAAAGTAAACGGGATGCCATGATCGCGGCATTCAAAGATTCATCAGGCGCGATTGCGATGAGCGGCCTTACGATCGTCATTTCCCTACTAACATTGCTTGTAGCCAAATACGGAGCCTATCACCGTTTTGCTGTACCATTCAGCTTGTCCATTTTAATCATGATGGTAGCGGCTTTAACACTTGTACCGGCATTGCTTTCTGTATTCGGTAGGGCTTCCTTCTTCCCAATCGTTCCTCGCACACCAGAAATGGAAGAAGCACGTGCTAAGAAAAAGGGAAAAGCCGTCAAAAAATTTAAAGGATCAGGCCGAATCGGTAATTGGATTGGTCATATCGTCACAACCAAACCATGGACCGTCATTCTTACATGCCTGATCATCTTCAGTGTTTTAGCTGGATATTCTTCGCAAATAAAATATTCATATGATATTCTCTCTTCTTTCCCTAAAGATATGAACTCCCGGGAAGGCTATACTGTCATATCCAACTCTTACTCACCAGGCGAACTGGCACCAGCGACAGTGGTTGTCGATACGGATGGTAAGGATATCGATTTGTCGGATGCATTAAAAGGGATGAGCATCGTTCAAAGTGTTGCTGATCCAGTTACAAGTAAATCAAATAAAAATCTGCAATCCTATGATGTCACATTCAACATAAACCCATATGATATCGAGGCCATTGATTCAATTCCAGAAATCCGCAACATGGCGGAGAAAGAATTGAAGGCGGCCAATGTCTCTTCAGTTGATGAAAAAGTTTGGGTTGGCGGGCAAACTGCGACACAATTTGATAAAAGGGATACCGTAAAAGCCGATGAATTCATGATCATCCCGATTATCATCGTCCTGATTTCCTTGCTCCTTTTAGCCTACTTGCGATCTATGACAGCCATGGTGTATTTAATGGGAACAGTCATACTCTCATTCTTTGCGGCTATGGGCTTAGGCTGGATAATCTTGCACTATTTCATGGGTGTGGATGCCATAGAGGGGACAATTCCACTTTATTCATTCGTATTCCTGGTTGCACTTGGAGAAGACTATAACATTTTCATGGTTTCAAGCATTTGGCGCAAGAAAAAAACGATGCCAATCAAGCAGTCCATAAGAGAAGGCGTTACAGAAACTAGCGGTGTGATCACTTCCGCCGGAATAATCTTGGCAGCCACTTTTTCCGTTCTTGCCACACTTCCCATTCAAGTATTGGTTCAATTCGGGCTCATTACCGCCCTGGGTGTGTTAATGGACACATTCATCGTACGCCCTTTCCTGGTTCCTGCGATAACCGCCCTACTTGGCCGACGTGCCTTTTGGCCGAGTAAAGTGACTAATCAACAAGTGAAACAACATGACAATTTATAAAGAAAGGTAATCACACCTCTTCTTAAAAGGCCCTGTGCCCCTTAAATGCACAGGGTTTTTACACGTTTTCTAAATAAAGGAAAACTTTCAGTTGACACTATTACTTTCACCTCTTATAATTACATTAAGTTCAAGTATCTCAAATTAAAGATATATAAATTCAAGATTAATATTCAGGAGGAATAACCATGACCAATACAAAATGGACAGTCGACCCGACTCACAGTTCTATTGAATTTTCTGTAAAACATATGATGATCGCTAAAGTAAAAGGAAGTTTTAGCAAATTCGAGGCAATCATTTCAGCAAATCCATCGGATCTAACAACTGCGGATATCGAGTTTACCGTTGATGTGGCCAGTATTGACACACGCAATGCAGATCGGGATAATCACTTGCGTTCTGCTGACTTTTTTGATGTAGAAAAAAATCCTACATTATCATTCAAATCAACAAAAATAGTAAACACGGATGATGATGAATACGATGTAACAGGTAATGTAACCCTTAACGGAATCACACAAGAAGAAACTTTCGCCATCACCTTCGAAGGCCAAGGAAAAGATCCATGGGGTAATGAAAAAGCAGGCTTTAGCGGAAAAGGGAAAATTAAACGCAGTGATTATGGTTTAACCTATAATGCAGCATTAGAAACAGGCGGCGTACTAATCGGGGATCAAATCACTCTAACCATCGAAATCGAAGCAGCTAAAGAAGCTTAATGAAATAAAGAAGCAGCCATCGCTAGAATGACTGCTTCTTTCTACATTTACCGGATTTACGAATTCCTCGTTTTATACAGTAAATAAATGAAGTATGGAGCCCCGATGCTCGCTGTAAAGACACCAGCCGGTATTTCCAAAGGTGAGAATAAGGTCCGTCCAACCAAATCCGCCACCATAACCAGGATGCCACCTAGCAAAGCTGAAGTCGGCAATAACACTCCAAAACTCGAACCAACCAGCCTTCTAGCCATGTGGGGTGCCATTAATCCCACAAAGCCTATTCCTCCAGCAAAAGCTGTAGAACCACCAATCAATGCTGTACTGATCATCAATAATGTAAATCGCTGTTTTTGGACATGCCCCCCAAGCCCCGTTGCAAGGTCATCGCCTAGCTCCTGTAAATTAATATTTCTAGCATACAGAAAGGCAAGTAAAAGGAATAGAATCGTCCACGGAGCAAGCACAGCAATATTACTCCAGCTGGAGTTTGACACTGATCCCGTGATCCAAAGGTTTGCCTGGCTCGCTAGAAAGACTGGGCCAAGAATCATCATCATTGTTGTGAGTGCCTTCATTAAAGCCATCACCCCAATCCCGATCAACACAAGCCTTATCGGGGGAACCCCATTTTTCCAGGCTAAGGAATAAACAAGTAAAGCTACGACTGTCGCCCCAATGAATGCAGCTAACGGCAGCCAATTGATGCTCACCGTTAACGAATGATTCTTGTCGCTAAAAATGGCCATGAAGCCAACGACCGCTACAGTCGCTCCTCCTGTTATCCCCAAGATGTCAGGGGAGGCAAGTGGATTTCGAATCATCCCTTGCAGGATTCCTCCAGCTACAGCAAGACCCATCCCTACCAAGAGAGCAACGATTATTCTAGGCAGCCGGAAAGATTGGATGATAAGCCGATCGCCCTCAGTTCCCCCTCCGATAAAGACCTGGAGGACACTCAAAGGATGTATATTCATTTCACCCACTCCAGTACTGATCACAAATACTAATGAAGTGACCAAAAATAATATAAAGATCACGATCATGGCTTTTTTATCCATTAAGAATGATATTTTTTCATTAAAAAAACGAAAGCTCTTAAACGATTTCATCGACCGCTGAACCCCTTTCTAGCTATATAAATAAAGAATGGGGTTCCGATTATGGCTGTCATGACTCCAACCGGAACTTCTCGAGGCATCAGGATATACCTGGATATGATATCTGCTGTGATCAAAAGCACCGCTCCGAAAAGTCCAGAGAACGGAATCAACCAGCGATGATCAATGCCTACTATTGAACGGGTAAGATGCGGAACGACAATTCCTATAAAACCAATCGGGCCTGCAACCGCCACTGATCCTCCAGCGAGCAGAATGATTGCCAGTCCCAGAACAATTTTAAGGAAAATTATATTCAGTCCAAGACCTTTTGCAACATCTTCACCCATGGATAACACATTCATTTTACCGGAGACGACCAAGGCAATGCCCCAGCCAACAGTAAGATAAGGGAGGACGGCTATTAAATTGTCTAAACTTCTTCCGGAAACTGATCCAGCAAGCCAGAATAGGACTTGCTCTAAAAGGGCCTCGTTGGAAACGAGAAGACCTTGTGTCAGTGAAGATACCATGGCAGTCATGGCTGCACCGGCCAATGTCAGCTTCATCGGTGTCAAGCCGCCCCGCCCCATGCTTCCTATCATATATATGCTTATCGCGGCTATTGCTGCCCCTATAAAAGACAACCAAGTGAATACTTGAAGATTGCTTATCCCAAAAACGGTGACCCCAGTGACAACCGCCAATCCCGCGCCTGCGTTGACCCCGAATATATCTGGAGATGCGAGGGGATTTTTAGTCAGCGTTTGCATCAAAACCCCCGAGATGGCTAAACTTGCACCAATTGCCGATGCGATCAGGGCCCGTGGAAGTCTGACTGATTGAATGACAATGTGTTCATTCGTCCCATTGAAATGGGTAAAAGCATCAATGGCCATTTGCCATGTTGTATTTGTATATCCGTATACAATGCTTGAGCATAGTAAAAAAAGCAACAAAAGAATGGTAATGAATAGCCCCATCCATTTCTGCCATGAATTTTTTAATAACATAACCAGTTACCTTTCCAATCACGTTTGTAAATCCTTATTTTATTCAATTGTACTGGCGTTAACAGGATTATGTCAATGATTTTGAGAATCATTTTCAATTATATATTGACAGAAAAGTATATTCATTTTATGATGATGCTGGTAAGTGCGAATGATTATCATTTGCTTTAAAATTGGGAGGGATACATAGATGTTTAGATTAAAGTCACTTTTAACGATTTTTACAATATTTGCAGTCTTCCTTTTAGCAGCTTGCGGGAATTCGAAGGATCAAGCCGAAGGAAATAAAGCTGAAGACAAGAAAAAAGACACAAGCTACACAATAGAGCATGCCATGGGCACTACCGAATTGAAAAAAACGCCTAAAAGAGTGGTCGTTCTAACAAATGAAGGCACTGAAGCATTACTTGCTTTAGGAATCAAACCTGTTGGTGCCGTTAAATCATGGCTTGGTGACCCTTGGTACGACCATATTAAAGATGATATGGATGGGGTCGAAGTTGTTGGTGTTGAACATGAAGTTAACTTAGAGAAAATCGCATCACTGAAGCCTGATTTGATTATCGGAAGCAAGATACGCCAAGAAGCTGTTTATGATAAGTTAAATGCAATCGCCCCTACCGTTTTTTCTGAAACGCTAAGAGGAGATTGGAAAGAAAACTTTAAACTATATGCGAAAGCCTTGAACCTTGAAGAAAAAGGAAACGACGTAATTGCTAAATTCGATAAACGCACAGAAGATCTTAAAGCTAAATTGGGTGATAAGGTAAATCAAAAAGTTTCCATTGTTCGTTTCATGGCTGGAACAACTCGTATTTATTATACAGATTCATTCTCTGGAGTGATTTTCGATCAATTAGGATTTAAACGTCCAGAACAACAGAAGGAGCTGTTCACTCCAAATAATAAATTAGGCAACCTTGCCATCGAGGTTGGGAAAGAAGCCATCCCTAAAATGGATGGAGATATTCTCTTTTACTTCACCTACGCTCCTGAAGGCGACAAACAAGCACTAAGCTCTGCAAAAGAGTGGACTAATGATCCACTTTGGAAAAACCTTGATGCAGTCAAAAAAGGAAATGCTTATGAGGTTAGTGACGCAACATGGAATACGGCCGGCGGAGTAATAGCAGCTAATAAAATGCTGGACGATATAGAAAAAATCATGCTTAAAAAGTAAAAATACGGATCGCGATCCTACTGAAAACGGCCTTTCTCGATATAAGATTCGAGAAAGGCCGTTTTACTTTACATTCATGCGCTTCGCTTAAATGACTTACCCCGCTTGTCCACTTTCCTTTAATTGATCGTCAACGAACAAGATGCCCAATTCGTAATGCTCCCCGTCAAATAGGGCTCTTTGCACAAAACGAATCTGTTCATTATTATCGATGACCTCAAGCTTGCAATGCGCCCGGTTTATTTGTAGCGCCCTGTATAACTCTTCTTCTTCCCTGACGACGACACCATTTATTTTCGAAATGACCTCCCCTTTAAGCAACCCCATCTTATCTGCCGGAGATTGAGGGATTATGCCTAAGATCTGGACACCAAGCTTACTTTTTGAAAAATAAAAAGGGAGCTTTTCATCCATTGCCTTTTGGGAATAATGCAGGAATTCTCGACCCAGGATTGCTAAAATGGCCGTAATGATTGCCAATGGCGGGTACCAGTAACCAACTGCCGCTAATAGCGTAATCACAAATCCCAATGCTCCTATCTTTTTGCCTTGCGCCCTAATGGCCTGTTCCGGGAGCGTCCCATGAACTTTTTGCTTGAAGCCGATTAAAATGGGAAGCACGATTGGCGACAGATTTATGTCCCCGATTGAAAAAACCGGATACCATTCGAAAGGCGCTGGAAGCTGTCCTCCTGGAATCATAACGAACATTGGAATTAGCCAGATTCGCTGTGAAACATACACACCTATCGGCTGCCCCCTCTTGGATACCTCCAACTGTGGGGATACCCTTTTACTTCCATTGCCTACAATCAAAAACCCTTCAGCAATCAGCAATAACCCTATCAAAATAACAAGTGTCGGATATACGGACTGATCCAGCTGATTAAATGCATCCTGAAATACCGTCAGCTTGATATCTCTATCATATAAAAAGAAAAGGATAAAGAAAGTGAGTCCCACTGTATAAACGGGGGAAACGAACCTCCTTTTCATGGATAACATAGACAAGATCGTAACCCCTGCCATGATGAACAGCGCCGCCAAGGGAATGGTGAGTCCCAAAGCCAACGTGAGGACAGAAAGGATTAATCCCCATATCAACCCTTGAGGTAACATGGAACGCAGCTCCATGGAAATACTGTAGATCTTCGTATTAAAATCATGGCGTTCCCGTTTAACGCGAAGATAGCCGATGAATAAACAATATGCAATCGAAACATAAAGCAAAGGATGAAGGAAGAGTTTTCCTAATCCCATTAAGCATGCTATCAGCCAATCCGTTGTCAATTTCTATCCACCATCCTCAAAAGTAATCAAAATTTTGTTGAATTTCGTTCTGGTCATATACCTCCTATTCTATCAAAAATGTAACCTCCCTGCCTATTAAGATGCAGAAAAAGTAGCTTTATCTTTTGTTTCCCCTACACTGCCTTCATGTTTCCAGACGGAAGCTTGATCAAGCGCAAAAAAAGCACCGCTTCTTAAGCTGCGGTGCCTTCGCATTATTTCACTAAATAATTCAAAGCCGTGCGTAATTGAATATCATTATCTTCATCCTGGATCTTTTCCAGTATGGCGGATTCAAGATGTGCCGCGGTTTTAGCGTCCAGCTTGCCAGTCACTTTCAGTCCAAACTGTTTTTGGAATGCTTTTACAGCGACTTCCGTACCCCAATCAAAATAACCATCCTCACGACCCGGTTCAAATCCAATTCCTTTCAGAATGCTTTGTGCATACTGGATTTGTTCATCGTTCATATCCCGCTGCAGGACCTTCTCAACGGCCAGCTGATGGGCATTAAAGTAATCTGGCTGTTTTACTTTGATTGTCGGTTTGATCCCCTTTTTATGGATCCAGTTGCCTGAAGGCGTCAGCCACTTATATAATGTAAGTTTAATCTTACTGCCATCACCCATCGGTACAGCTTGCTGTACTGTGCCTTTCCCGAAGGTCTTCTCGCCGACCAATGGATAGCCTCCCGCCTCCTGCATGGCGCCAGCCAGGATTTCCGAGGCTGATGCGCTGCCTTTATCCGTCAAAACGGCAATGGGATAATCTTTCGCTTTCTTAAGGCTTGTAAAAAACGATTGGGTTTCTCCCGTTCTTTCTGCAATTTGCAAATAGGGCTTTTCCTTTGTGATGAACTCGCCAAGAATCGTTTCCACACTAGAAAGAAGGCCACCTGGATTGCCTCGTACATCTATGACCAAGCCTTCGATTCCCTTCTTTTCCAGCTCCTTCATCTGTTTTTTGAAATCAGTGGCAGTATTCTCCGAAAATGTAGTCAACTCGATGTAACCTATTTGTTCTCCGGCGACTTCCTTAATTGATGAAAATACGGTATCCAATGGAATTTCAGCACGAACCATATTGAATTCAAGTGGATTGGCAACCCCTGCCCGCTTTATTTCCATTTTTACGGGTGACCCTTTTTCGCCACGGATTTTCAGGCGTGTTTCATATAGATCTAAACTTTCTACACTTACACCATTCACCTTAAGGATTTGATCTTTCGGCTTTAATCCAGCTTTTTCGGCAGGCGAGTCTTTGTAAGGAGATACAATTATGACCTTACCATCTTCCATGCCAATTTCAGTCCCTATCCCTTCAAAAGAGGAGTCCAAGGTTTCATTGAATTGCTTAGCGGTCTCCTTGTCCATATATACGGAATAAGGATCTTTCAACGCTGACAGCATCCCTTGGATGGCACCTTCCACCAGATTAGAACCGTCCACCTGTTCTACATACTGGCTTACGATCAAACCGTAAGCTTGTTCCACTTTTGCCCATTCCTTATCCTTCGGTATTGTTTGACTTTCTTCCTTTGCTTCATTCTTATCCGGGAAGCTTGTCCAATATATGCCCCCCACTGCTCCAATGGCTAGTGACATGATGATTGCTAGAGGAAGTACCCATTTTTTGACCATATTTATCCCCATTTCTGACCCTGATATGTATTTCACTATATGTGGGGATTGGAGTGAATATGCTTGAAGAAAATGATACACCACAAAAAAACAGATTAGGAATTTATCCTAATCTGTTTTTCCGATGATATATTGGGTATTAAATATTTATATAGTTTAAAGGATTAACAGCATTTGACTTGCTATAATTCCATGGCCCTTTATGTAACTCAAAGTGTAAATGCTGACCGGTTGAATGTCCTGTGCTACCCATGATGCCAATTTGTTGGCCTTTGGCAACAACAGAACCTTCGCTTACTTGTCTAGATCTTAAATGTGCATACACAGTAGTCCATTGCTGACCGCCGATTGAATGGGTAACAAAGACGACGTTACCGTATGTACTTGATAAGTAAGAACGGCTAACCACTCCGTCTGCAGCTGCTACAACTGGAACCGTTCCGCTAGCAGCAATATCGATGCCGGCATGCTGTTTATTCCAGCGTTCGCCCATTCTTGATGATACATATCCTGCACTTGGTCTAGTGAAAGTACCCGACGATACAGCTGGCACTTGACTTACATTAGACGAAGAGAGTGAAGGTGATGGTGATGAACTGTTGCTTTTTGCACTGGATTCTGAAGAAGTAGATTGTTTTTTAGATTCGGATGCTCGAGATGCTGCTTGTGCTGCCGCTTGAGCCGCTTCTTGCTCTGCACGTTTTTGCGCTTCGGCTGCCGCTTTTTTACGAGCTGCTTCCAATTCGGCAAGACGTTGATGCTCTAAGTTGATGGCTGACTTGATAGCCTTTTCTTGAGCAGCAAGATTCTCTTTTTCTTCCTCTAAGCCCATCTTCACATCTTCATGTTCTTTAGTTTGTTGCCTTAATTTCTTAACCAATGCATCCTTTTCTTGCTTCTGCTGCTTTTGTTGCATTTGAATTTCCAATAGTTCAGCTTTTGCCACTTGTAAACTGGCAAGCTTCGTTTCAACGGCATTTTGCTTTTCTTCCAGATCCTTTTTATCCAGCTCATGCTGTTTTAAAATATCCCTGTCGGCTTCAGCAATTGTCGCTACAGCTCCGACACGGTCAACTAAATCCCCAAAACTGGATGATCCGAATAATACTTCAAGATAGTTCACGTCCCCACCAGTCTCCTGGAAAGAAAGTGCCCTTTCCTTCAATACTTCATTACGTTTTGCGATCCGCTCTTTTAATACTTTAATCTCTTCTTTCAATGCCTCTATTTCTTTTTTCGTTTCTGTAATTTCAGCATTTTTAGCATCGATTTTTTTTGAGGACTCTGCAATTTTCGCTTCAATGGCCTCGATTTGTTCTTCTGCTGTCATTTGCTTATCCTGCAGGTTATCGATTTTCTTCATCGTGTCTGAAATATTCGATTCAACGCCCGAACGTTTTTCCTGAATGGATTCTTTCTGTTTTTGCAGATCCGAAATCGACTCAGCATGAACCGAAGGTGCCGCTAAAATGCTTCCCAACCCAATCATGATGGAGGCATTCATGGCAATGATATTTTTTTTCACGTTTCATTTCCCCTTTCAATCCCGTTACATCCAGTGCCTTGTAACGTCTCTCTATCTGTATCTGGCTTCTTTTAATATTCGAGTGTAAAGATGCTTTTTTATACTTTCAAGAACTTCCTAACGGACATCAAGCTGCCCCATATCCCGATAACGGCGCCAATTACAATGAGGATGGCCGAAACTTGATAAATAAATGGGTTTGCAGGCAGGAAATCTATGAATTTGAACGTAATCTGTGGTGCAGCATATTTATAAATATTGTAGTAGAGTGCAGCAATCAGACCGATTGGAATGATGGAACCGAGGATTCCCAACCATAGTCCTTCCAAGAAGAATGGCCAACGGATGAATGTATTCGTTGCTCCCACTAATCTCATGATCTCAATTTCTTTTCTTCTAGCTACAATGGTAATTTTAATCGTATTCGAAATCAGGAACATTGCAGTAAATAGTAATCCTACAATAAGAACGATCCCTATGTTTCTCGCGATATTCACGAATTTGAATAGTTTCTCGACGTAGCCTTGTCCATATTTAACACTTTGGATATAATCAAGACCTTCGATTTCCTTTGCCACCTTGATGACATCTTGCGGAGATTTCGTCTTGATGATATAAACGTCCCTTAATGGGTTGTCCTGTTCAAATGGTTTAAATGCATCACCATTATCGCCTAAATCATCTATTAAATTCGTAAGCTCTTCATCTTTTGGAGAGAAGATGACTGATTCAATGCCCTTCATCTTCGTAATCTTCCTACCAATATCTTTTATATCGTCATCATTCGCCGCATTATCAATATGTGCACGAACTTCGACATCTTTCTCCACATTTCCCGCGATATGATTTAAATTCATCATGAGCACTAAAAAGACGCCAACCAATGTTAGTGTGACCGTTACTGCACTGACTGAAGCAAACGTCATCCATCCATTACGGCCAATATTTTTAAAACTTTCACGGAAGTGACGGAGCAATGTTCTAAATTTCATATCCGTAATCACCTCGATGTTCATCGCGAACTATTTTTCCACTTTCAATGGCAATGACACGTCGTTTGATATTGTTGACGATGTCCCTATTATGTGTGGCCATGACAAGAGTAGTTCCGCGTTTATTAATTTCTTCAAATATGTTCATGATTTCCCACGATGTTTCAGGATCAAGATTCCCTGTAGGCTCGTCGGCTATGACTACCTTAGGATCATTGACGATCGAACGGGCTATCGCAACCCTTTGCTGTTCCCCACCAGATAACTCGGAAGGCAGCATCCTTGCTTTATGTTTAATGCCAACCAGATCAAGAACTTCCATGACTCTCTTTTTGATTTCTTCTGGTTCCTTTTCGATAACTTCCATGGCAAATGCTACATTTTCATATGCAGTGAATGTTTGAAGGAGTTTAAAATCTTGGAATACCATACCGATATTACGGCGGAATAGAGGAACTTTCGAATTGCGGATACTTGGCAGGCTAATGCCATTGACCAAGATATTACCGCTTGTCGGCTTTTCTTCCCTATACATCATTTTGATGAAGGTCGATTTTCCGGCACCACTGGGACCTACTACATAAACGAACTCGCCTGGCTTTATTTTCACATTGATACCATTAATGGCAATTACGCCATTTGGATATGTCTTTTTCACATCTATCATTTCTATCATTCTAAAACCACCTAATTTGCTTGTATTATCACTATGTATCTACAGCTTTTTCGACAATTTTCACTGAAATCTGACAGGAATCTCTCTTACTTGAGCACAGAAACATTATAACATCAAATTTTGTCAAATTAAGCATAAAAAATATTACAGTTTCATTTCAGTTAGACATATATCAACATCTATGTAATATTCCTAGGATTTGATTGCTTGATAAGGGATTAAATGTGGTTATTCGAGGATTTTAAAGGAGACTATACGAAATGAAACGTCCTGCTAAGCAGAACGTTTCATTGATCATTACTTATGGTCGGCAAGCCATTCCGCGACCATACTCGCTTCCTTGCCTTGGATTATAGCTTTTGGCATTGCACCTTGGCCATTCGCAATGACCTTTTCGATGTCCGCTTTTGATAGCCTCGAGCCGACCTTCGTTAAATTCGGTCCCACACCGCCTTCGAGATTCACTGCATGGCAGCTTGAACATTTGTTTTCGTAAATTTTCGCGGCATCACCAGCACCTGCCGTTGTCGTTTCGCTATTTTTAGCAGGCTCTTTATCTCCAGCATCATCATTTCCACCGCATGCTGCCAAGGCCAAAGAAGTACCCAGAACTAAGGCTAACCATTTCATTTTCATTGAATTTACCCCCTCTGATTTATACCAGTACAAGAACATTATACCAATTCCATTCCAGTTTAAAACCCTCCCCAAGTTCCTCCGATGCGTCGATTACAATTACAAACGCTTTAGGGTCAACTTGTTTCACCATTTGTTTCAATTTAGTGAATTCCGACTGGTCTATTACGCACATCAATATATAGGACGAGTATCATCCGTATAGCCGCTATATCCCGATATCCCTGTAACACCACCCCGGTCATGGCAATTATGGCCGAACCAACAATCACCCATCAATACTCCATTAACTTTTGCATTAAAGGATGCTTCGCCTCCCGGTTTCTTTTCCTCTATATATAGTATTGTCCGAACGAAGCAGAACATCCCTTTTCATATCCTGTTAATGTCAGCCAGAGGACGTGTTTAATAGGTCATTCAAGGATCTTTCATTCATAAGAAACCATAAAAAAGCCGGACCGCGAAAAGGTCCGACTTAATATCTTATAATTTTGAACGTAAGTACGCATCAATGAACATATCAATGTCCCCATCCATGACAGCTCCCAAGTTTCCGGTCTCCGCACTAGTACGGTGATCTTTAACCATGGAATACGGGTGGAAAACATAAGAACGAATTTGGCTTCCCCAGCCAATTTCCTTTTGCTCACCCCGGATTTCATCCAAATCCGCTTGTTGCTGTTCGATTTCACGTTGATACAATTTGGCTTTCAGCATATTCATGGCTTGGGCCTTGTTTTTGATTTGCGATCTCTCGTTTTGGCACGTTACCACAGTATTTGTAGGTAAATGGGTGATCCGGACTGCCGAGTCAGTTGTATTGATATGCTGACCACCTGCACCACTTGCCCGGTACGTGTCGACTTTCAAATCTTCCGTGCGTATTTCTATATTGATCGTCTCATCGAATTCCGGCATAACTTCACACGAAACGAATGAAGTATGGCGCCGTCCCGATGAATCGAAAGGAGAAATACGGACTAGACGGTGCACGCCCTTTTCCGCTTTCAAATAGCCATAGGCGTTATGGCCTTTGAAAATTAAAGTGACACTTTTGATTCCAGCTTCATCACCTGGAAGGTAATCAAGGGTTTCCACTTTAAAGCCTCTTTTTTCACCCCATCTTGTATACATACGAAGTAGCATGGAACCCCAATCCTGGGACTCCGTTCCGCCTGCACCTGGATGAAGTTCAAGAATGGCATTTTTCGAATCATATTCTTCACTTAGTAAAAGTTGAAGTTCAAAGTCATTCATCTTTTGTGAAAGAATCGTGATTTCTTCTTCCAGCTCAGCCAAAAGTTCTTCATCATTCTCTTCTTTCACTAGTTCATATGTCAAATCCAGATTTTCATATGATTCATTAAGGTCGGACAATTGATTCACTTGTTCTTTCAAAGCATTCGTTTCATTGATGACAGTCTGTGCTTTTTGCTGATCATTCCAAAAATCAGGATGTGTCATCTCATTTTCAAGCTGTGCGATTCGTGCCTCTTTTTCATCTAAGTCAAAGAGACCCCCTAAAGTCCGTTAATCGTTGCGCTGTCCGTTCGAGTTCATTTCTAATTTCTGCCAATTCCATTTCTCTTCACCTCATTAAGTATGTTAAAAAAAATCCCTGTAGAGGGATTCGCTTCATTACAAATTAACCTCTTCAAACTATATGCAAATATATTGCTTTATGCAAACTAAACATGAAAAGAGGCGGCAAGCGTTAAACTTTACCGTCTCATAATCATTATACACCTAACTTTAGCCTAAATTACCATGGCAATTCTTATATTTTTTACCGCTGCCGCATGGACATAACGCATTCCGGCCAACGTCTTCCTTTTTACGGGCAGGGGCCTTTTTCACTTTTCCCCCGTCTTCTTCCTTCGGGTTGACCGCTTGTCCTTTTATGACTTCCTTCCGCTCTAAATTGTTGCGGATTTCAGCCTTCATGATATATTTAGCGACTTCATCTTCCATAGAAGCAATCATGGCTTCAAACATTGCGAAACCTTCAGATTGATATTCACGTAACGGATCGATCTGGCCATAAGCACGAAGGTGGATCCCTTGGCGCAATTGCTCCATTGCATCAATATGGTCCATCCACTTACTATCGACTGCACGAAGAACGATTACTTTTTCGAACTCACGCATTTGTTCTTCGGATAGCTCTTCTTCTTTTTGGTCATAGCCTTCTTTCACTTTTGCTAAAATGAATTCAACCAATTCCAATTCATCTTTTCCATCTAAATCATTTACAGTGATTGAGCCTTCATTGAATAGGTTACCATTCAGGTAATCGACTAGACCTTGTAAATTCCAGCCTTCCTCATCGCCCATTGGTGCAAATGCGGCAACATTGCGCTGGATGGATGCAGTAATCATCTTTTCGACGATTTCACGTAGGTTCTCACTTTCCATTACATCGAAACGCTGCTTATAAATAATTTCCCGTTGTTGACGGAGAACATCATCATATTGCAGTAACTGCTTACGTGAATCGAAGTTATTGCCTTCGACCCGTTTCTGTGCGGATTCAACGGCCCTGGTCACCATTTTACTTTGAATTGGCTGGGAATCATCCATACCAAGACGTGCCATCATGCTTTTCATGTTATCCGAACCGAAGCGGCGCATCAATTCATCTTCCATTGATAAATAGAATTGAGTGACCCCTGGGTCTCCTTGACGGCCGGAACGACCACGCAACTGGTTATCTATACGCCTGCTCTCATGGCGCTCCGTACCGATGACAGCAAGTCCACCAAGCTCCTTGACACCTTCACCAAGCTTGATATCCGTACCACGTCCTGCCATGTTGGTAGCGATCGTGACTGAGCCTTGATTACCTGCATTCGCAATGATTTCCGCTTCACGTTCATGGTTCTTTGCATTCAAAACATCGTGAGGGATCCCTTTTTTAGATAAATAGGCAGAAATGACTTCAGATGTTTCGATGGCAACCGTACCGACAAGCACAGGCTGACCCTTTGTATAACGTTCGGCGATGTCTTCCACGACAGCCTTGAATTTTCCATCAGTTGACGCGTATATAAGATCTGCCCGGTCATCCCTAACGATATTCCTGTTTGTCGGGATCGCGATGACATTCATATTATAGATATTGCGGAATTCCTCTTCTTCAGTTTTGGCTGTACCAGTCATACCGGAAAGTTTTTCGTACATCCTGAAATAGTTCTGGAACGTAATCGTCGCAAGAGTCATGCTTTCATTTTGAATCTCAAGGCCTTCTTTCGCTTCAATCGCCTGGTGGAGACCTTCACTGTAACGGCGGCCCTTCATCAAACGGCCAGTGAATTGGTCAACGATGACAATCTCACCTTCCTGGACCACATAATCCACATCCAAATGCATGGAAACATGCGCCTTCAACGCCTGATTAATATGATGATTCAAAGTAACGTGACTAATATCGAACAAATTATCGATGTTAAACGCTTTTTCAGCTCGGTTCATCCCATCTTCGGTCAGCTGAACACCTTTTGTCTTTTCATCATACGTGTAATCCGTATCTTTTTGTAACGTTCTCACAAACGCATTGGCTTGAATATAAAGCTGGGCCGATTTTTGTGCGGAACCGGAAATGATCAAAGGCGTTCTCGCCTCATCGATCAAAATCGAATCGACTTCATCAATGACAGCAAAGTGCAATGGGCGCTGTACCATTTGTTCTTTATATAACACCATATTGTCACGTAGGTAATCAAAACCTAGCTCATTATTCGTGCTATACGTAATGTCAGCATTGTACGCCTCTTGTTTTTCTTCTTTAGAATGACTGTTCAAATTCAATCCGACGGTCAAGCCAAGGAAATCATACAATACACCCATCTCAGTGGCATCACGGTGTGCCAGATATTCGTTGACAGTAACGACATGTACACCTTTACCAGTAAGCGCGTTTAAATAAACCGGCATGGTGGAGGTTAATGTTTTACCTTCCCCCGTTTTCATCTCGGAGATATTTCCATCATGAAGCGATGCCCCACCCATGATTTGAACACGGTAAGGATATAAGCCCAGAGCACGCTTTGCCCCTTCACGCGCAACCGCAAAAGCCTCAACTAGCAGATCATCCACTGTTTCCCCGTTTTGATAACGCTCTTTAAACTCACCCGTTTTGGCACGCAGCTGTTCATCCGATAACGCAGCCGTCTTATCAGCCAGCGCTTCGACCTGATCAGCGATTTTTTCCAAACGCTTTATTTCCCGCTTATTCGGATCAAAAACTTTATTTAATATATTAAGCATTCAATAACGCTCCTCTATTATGGTAATGATCGTTCAATAACAAAATTCATATAAGTAAGAAGAAACACACCTTCTATTATTACAATCCACGCTTAATTTTACCACTTCTACCCTAGAGGTACAACTTCATGTCACTTACCTGGTATAGACCTGAATACAATTCTTGCGAAAAACAATGGATAAATGAAGAGTAAAACTGTTAAAATAAAAGGAAGTATAAAAAATATATTGCAAACTCCCCACTATTCCAAATGCAACTGAGAACTATCCATAACCTTCCATCACTAGATCTGTGTCCTTCTCTAGCGATAGCATGTCAAGGTAATCAAACCTTACAGGCTCCATGCTTTGAATGATTTAATGTGGGCTACTCAAACTTATAAGCAGAAGATAAATAGAACATGTTTCGAGGTGGTATTGATGATTGGTAAACGTGTAAAAAAACTGCGAGAAGAAAAGAAAATGTCCATGACTGAACTCGCCGATAAAGCGGGGGTGGCAAAGTCTTACTTAAGTTCGCTCGAGCGAAACTTACAAACGAATCCTTCTATTCAATTTCTTGAAAAAATCTCCGCCGTGCTTAACATTCCTGTTGATGCCCTTCTTTACGATGCACCAAATAAGGAAAACTTGGACACTGACTGGATGAAAATCGTTGAGGAGGCTATGAATTCGGGTGTATCAAAACAACAATTCAGGGAATTCATCGAGTTTAATAAATGGAGGAAAGATAAAGAAGAATAGTAGTTTAATAATCTACCTACATAATCCGGAAGAATACAGCTTGAATGAACCAGACTTGCTAGAATCTCATGGAAGAACAACCCTATAAACAGCTAATGAATTGAACCACTGTTTATAGGGATGTTCTCGCTCCTTTTCAGTACTCAACTTCCATCGTTCTCCTCTAATGTAACCTCAAGGCTTTCCCGTTCAAAAAAAGCACTAATTTCCTCTTTTTTGAAACCCAAGCTCCTTGCTTCTGAAATCAACTTTACCCATTCTTGATCTATTTCCACATTAGCCACCTCTTCTACCTCCTAAAATACTCTTTGTATTTCAGGCAGACCAGCCATCGTAGTCGCTAAACCTTAGACCTGTGCCTTTGCGCCCTAATCTTCCAATAAGTTTGCCTTTGTCGTGTTACTATTACCGAATACATTACTTTTAAACATATTATAACGGATACACACTCCATATATTGCTATTTTATGTCGGTAATCCATCTAAAAGCAAACCTTTTATCCGACAAAATATTACAATATTAGGAATATTTAATATTAATTCAATCATTATCAAAGTCCTATTCATATTCGCTTTTTTATAAAATGGGGGATACTGCCTTCATTAACCATCGATGGGGCGTATTAATTCTCTCTTTAGGTGCAACCAATTTTTTGCACAGTTAAGTCCTCACCGCAGATCGGGCAAAGCCACTTTCCATATTCGGCACTGCTAAAGGAAGCCCTATGGTATTTATGGCAATTGTTTCGATATAAAAAACGCCCCCCTCTGCACCTTTATCAAATGTTTTTTATTAAGAAACTACTCGTTCTCTTTAAAGAATTAACAACTTGAGCATAGTACAAAAGTTGGTGGTGTTTGAATAGGTAAAAATAATCATCTATCTCGTTAAAGAACAAGAATTGTTCGTTAATTACAGTCATTTTTTATACCTTTTGATTATATCCATTTAACTTTAGTAAAATAGTAATGAAATAATCATCGGCTAATGGGAAACTACCAAAATGTATAAAAAAGCACAACCCAGAGGCTGGGTTGTGCTTTCGATCTAAGATTAATATATTTAACTAGGTTCAATTAATCCGTAGCGTCCATCTTTACGTCGGTACACCACGTTCGTTGTGTTAGTATCCGCATTCGTATATACGAAGAAACTGTGACCAAGCATATTCATTTGTAAAATGGCTTCTTCACTGTCCATCGGCTTCAAATCAAAGCGCTTATTGCGGACCACTTCAATATCAGTATCCTCTTCGAATTCATCCACCACTTCGTCAACTTCCGTATTGAAGGCGAATGCCTCAGGAGTCGTAGATAGGTTGTTCCGGAACTTACGATTGACCTTCGTTTTATGTTTACGAATTTGGCGTTCAAGCTTATCATTGATTAAGTCAATGGCAGCGTACATATCCGCATTTTCCTCTTCAGCGCGAAGAACCAAATTCTGCATAGGGATCGTCACTTCGACTTTGGATGTATTATTGTTCACTTTCAAATTCACTAACACATTTGCATCTGGTGTATTGTTAAAATATCGTTCTAACTTGCCAATTTTCTTTTCGACGTATTCTCGAATTGCTGGAGTTACCTCAATGTTTTCACCGCGTACGTTGTAATTCATAAAGTGAGTCCTCCTTAAATTAAGACTATACAGTTAGATTCTACAATACCCCTCCGGTTCCCTTTAGAAACACATCATGAAATATGTCGAAATTATGAAGCAATTGTCGGAAGGTTTTGGAAAGGGTTGATGTCTGCCCTAGCTTCATTATATCAAATGCCTAGCAATAAAGAAAAAATTAAGCCTAAATTATTTACAGAAAATTTAAAAATATTTAACATAAAAACCGTTTGGAATCCAAACGGCTGGGTAATCAATTTCTTTTATCGTAGAACATGCCATCGATTGATAGACTTTCATAGGGGTTCGTGTATTTATTAGATGATTTTTTCTTCTTATTTATTTCCTGGATGTCCCGCTTTATCTCCAGCTTTTGGAGATAAAGCATGCGATCGACCTGTTCGTTAAGTAACATTGTTGCACGGCCAAGCTGTTGCTCTTCACCAGTAAAAGGCGGTTTGATTTGAGAAAGAAGTTCATCCCGCTGGTCAATCAGCTGTGTGAACCTTTCTATTTTATCTTCACGTTCTGCAATCGTCCGATCTTCCAAAACGGCAAGTAATTCAACAGTCAAATCATGAAAGGTTTGAATGGTCATTACACTTGACCGCTTTGTGTAAACTGTTTTTTCCGGTTCATCTGAATAACTTCCTTCCAGGTATTACGGAAGTCAGTAACGAGTCCCTCGACCTCTTCCAAGGCTGCAACATCATTTTTCATATTCGCCTCTATCAGACGTCGGTTCATGAAATCATACAGACTCATCATTTCCTTGGACACTTCGACATCCATATTCAGCGTCACCATCAATTCATGGACAATGTTTTGCGCCTTTATGATGTTGGTATTTTTCACTTCGATATTTCCCTCTTCAATTGCTTTTTTCCCAAGCATGATGAACTTTATGCAGCCATTATAAAGCATTAATGTAAGCTCTCCCGGGGATGCTGTATTGACTGAACTTTGTTGATATGATTGATATGGATTATTTATCGCCATATTTATCTTCCTTTCCGACTTGCCTTAACTAAAATAAGAAGCTAACGATGAACTTTGGCTGTTTGCCTTTTGAATCACTTTTTCCATGGCCGTGAACTGATTGTAGTAGCGCGATTCCAATTTCATTAACTTTGCTTCAAATGTTGATATTCTCTTATCCAACCCATCAACCAATTTTCCAATTGTAAAATTGTTATTAACATATCCGGCCTTTCCGGCCTTTTCAGTAATCACTTTCATGGATGATTCTATATCATCCCGTAACCGGCGCGCGAGGCCTTTATCGCTTTTCTCCGTTCCATTGGCCATGAACATATCATAAATCGCATTGGGATCTTCACTAATGGCTGCCCGGAGCTTGTCCTCATCAATCGTTAATTTACCGCCCTCCAAATAGTTCTTGGTCGTAGTGATACCCAAACTGCTGAGATTGTTTTTTCCTGAAATTCCATCCACCGAGGTGTATAGGGACGTTCTCATCGTAGTTAGGAGACTTTTTAGTGTTGAGTCACTTTTTAACGTTCCGCTCTTCGCTTTCTCATCCCACATCTTCACTTCATCTTCTGTCATTGCCTTCTTTTGCTCAGTAGTAAGCGGGGTAAAGGAGCGATATTTCGCTTCACCTGTTTTATCCTGAACCTTTTTAATGGTTTCATTGTATTTATTCACAAACTGAGTGATTGTATCCAAGATGGAATCCACATCAGCCGTTGAAGAGAATGTGATGGTATCCGTCGTTTTCTGCTTAACCGTTATTTCCACTCCATTGATTTGAAACGTATTCGAAGGCCGGGAAATGTCCAGTCCATTATAAGTAATCGATGCATTTTCCCCTTTTGCGCCGCCAGCCCCTTCATTATTACTGCTCATTTTTAACACAGCAAAAAAATCTCCGCTACCCCCTAATTCAATTTCAGGGCGATCATTTACATCTCCGGTATTTTTAGCAGTGATGGAAAACTTCTGGGAGGTTTCATCAAAAAATAGAGTCACTCCCGAGTTAGCATTAATTTTATTAATAACACTCTCTAGCGTATCGTTTTCATTAAGAGTAAGCGTATACGGTTTGTCCATTGTTACTCCATCTTTTACTTTCGTATCAAAACCGCCATCTTTATTTATAGCCAGTATCGTAATATCTTGAGGAGTCGTGATACCCAATTCCGATAGTTTCTTTTTGGAATCAGTAACTGCTGATTTATCTGTACTGGTCATGGTTGCTGCTTTGGCAAGCCCATTCACCTTGATATTTCCAGTAAAATCACTGGTCGATCCCACATTTCTCACCGATACTGCATCTGGATTCGATACCGATATTTTCTTTTTAATAAAGGAAGACTGCTTCCCAACCCCATCACGAATGAGTCTATCCAATTCTGATAAAGATGTATTTATCGAGCGGTAATCATCCCGCTGCCACTCGGAATACTGCTTTTTCTGTGTTAATTTATCCAAAGGCACCCGTTCCGCCTGCATCATACTCTTAACTAATTCATCAATGTCCATTCCACTCGCAAAACCACTGATTCTTACCACAATCAATCACCCGCCTATATTTTTTCATCCACCATAATCCCGACAAACTCTGTCATTGCCGCATAGAAATCCAGTAACTTCTTAGGAGGGATCTCCCTGATCGTCCCATCCGTAACGTCATCCACAACCTTGACATAATACTCATTCAGCTCCTCATGATACTCAAAATGGATGGCCGTTTGTGTTGGATCCAGGAAGGTGTTCAAACTTTCCACTACTTCATTCACCTTTTCTTTAGCAGGCTCATTAATAGATTCCACACTTTGTTCTGAATAGGCAAGCGTATTCATTTCACGTTGATAATATGAACTAATTCCGTCTGAGATTGCTGTTCTAAGCTGTGAGGAAAGAATATTCGTGGACAAACTCTCCAGCATCTAAATAGCCCCCAATTTGATCTGTTTACTTTTTATATCGGTAATTAAGGTTTTATTTTTAGTCACTCATAGATTTTGGTTGCACCTGCAAATACTCATTAATGATCCTTTGCTATAAAAGAGATTCTACTAAAAAAACTCCAGAAAAATATTTGGGGTCTAGTTGATTTCCACTCCAGGCACTCGCTTTCCGCGGGCGGTCCGGGAGACTCCTCGGCGCTTTTTCGCCTGCGGGGTCTCCCTTTGACACGTATCTCCCGCAGGAGTCTCGTACCTTCCGTTCCAATCAACTTTGTTCTAATATTTAGATAGAAAGCCCTTTACCTACAATCTTGTTTAGGACTTCCCTTTTTATTCAAATAATCAGCGAACATACTAAAAATTGATATATCCCATCCAGCTTGTGATTGATAGCTGTGTTCACAGTCATTTCACCATACACATTACTGACATCTTCAGCTGTGTATTTTGCAGTGCCATCATACTCTATTAGGATTATAGCCATAAGGTTCCTTGGTGACATGAACGAATGGTCCCTTCCTTTTTAAGGGGCAGTAATCTCTTTTTTTCTACATCACAGTGTTCCTTACACCCTTCAATCAGTACAAATAAAAGAGCCTGACACGATGTGTCAGACCCTTTATTGTTAAGCTAACTATTCAATTACCGAAGTAACTGAAGAACGCCTTGCGGTTGCTGGTTAGCTTGAGCTAGCATTGCTTGTGATGCTTGCGCCAAGATAGAGTTTTTAGTTTGCTCCATCATTGTTTTTGCCATATCTGTATCACGTATACGTGATTCAGCAGCAGTCAGGTTTTCAGAAGAAGTACCTAAATTGTTGATAGTGTGCTCTAAACGGTTTTGGTTTGCACCTAGTTTAGAACGCTCTGCTGATACTGTATTAATTGCGTCATTAATTTTTGTAATTGCTGCAGCAGCACTAGCATGGGTTCCTACATTTAATGCTTGCTCAGTTGTTTCGTTATTAGTTCCGTCTGTTACTGCTAATCCTGCATTATCTGCTCCTTTAGTAGATATACCTAAAGCTTCTGCACTCATATTTCCAATATCAAGAGTCAAACTTTGTTTTTCATTAGCCCCAATTTGGAATTTAAGGCTCTTATCCGGGTCAGCAGGAACTGCGTCGACCTTTTCTGCACCCTTAGTAACTTCTGTTACAGTTCCAACGCCGTTACCAGTCAAGGCAGCAGAAGATTCTTTGTCAGCTTTTTGAGTTAAAGTAATTTTTCCTGTTCCAGCATCAACAGCTACAGAATAGTTATCTTTAAGTGCGGCATTACCTTCGATGGCAGCTTTTAATGTATCTGCATCACTGAATTTACCTGTAGCTGGATCCTCATCCCCGGCAGCTACAACTGTGAATGTTTGACCACCAATTTCAATTGTATCGTCTACAGTGGTGGAAATTGATCCAAAATCAAATGAATATTCTCCTGCAACTGCTGGTTTCCCTGCCACTGCTGCTCCATCTTTGTCGCCGTTTAATAGTTTTTGATTATTGAACTCAGTTGTGTTAGCGATACGGTTAATTTCAGATGTTAGGGAATTGATTTCTTTTTGGATTTCATTACGGTCTGTACCAGTATTGGTGTCTGTTGCTGCTTGTGTAGCAAGCTCACGCATACGTTGCAGAATATCAGTCGTTTCGTTTAATGCACCTTCTGCAGTTTGAATCAAAGAGATAGCATCTTGTGAGTTACGGGAAGCTTGGTCCAAACCGCGGATTTGTCCACGCATTTTTTCAGAGATTGCAAGACCGGCAGCGTCATCGCCTGCACGGTTGATACGCATACCTGATGCAAGTTTCTCCATTGATTTAGATTGTGCATTCGTTGCACTTGATAATTGACGGTGCGTGTTTAAAGCTGAGATATTGTGATTGATAATCATTTTATGTTTCCTCCTTGAGTTTTAAGTTCCCACGTCCATGTGGTTGTTTACGAAAGCAATGGTTAAGTCTATTTCACTGCTCATCGTTGTATATTTAATATCGGCCTGCTTGGAAACATATTTAGCGGGTTTTCAAGGTTTTTTCTTGAAATACTCATTTATATTTTCCAGAAGATTGGTTTTTATTTCAGAAGCTTCGCTATTTTCCTGCTGGATGGACAGGTAGATTTCCTTCCTATGGATATCGACGCTTTTAGGAGCATTGATACCCAGTTTAATTTGTTCTCCCTCAACAGCCAAAATCGTAATTTCGATATCATCGCCAATCATGATCGCTTCGTTTAGCTTTCTGGTCAATACGAGCATCATTCCTCCCCCTGTTCTGCTGGAGGTTCAATCAATCTGTGCTTTGTACGGTATTCACTGCCGTTCATGATAAATTGCTTTCCCGTTTTTTTAGAGGCATTTATGATGATGGGAGCCTGAAGATTCGCCGTCGTTTCACTGAAAGGGTCTTGAATCGTTAATATGACGAAAGTAATGACTTCCAGTTCCGTTTCTATTTGTAAAGAAGATAATACCTCATCCGGAAGCTCCACTTCGTAATCACGAAACACTTCAAAAGGATTTGTCACAATGAAGGCAACCTCTTTTGTTTTTACAGATTGCAGGACGAAAAAGGGCGTGTCATCCAGAGTTAGCAAACAAAACTGTTTTTCTTCTAGAAATCCTGGTATCCCGCTATCAAATCGATAAATCTCTTCTTCCACTAATTCGATTTCGCCATGAAATTTTGTTTGTAGAATCATCATTGTTTCACTCACCTATCTCATCCGGAAATAAATTGATGAAATCTATATCCAGCGCATTTTTTTGTAGAATTTCCACATCTGCACTCCCTGGTGTGTATGTATGGTTCGGTCTATTGATTCGAGCATCAATGATCGGTCTTTGAGCGGTTGCTTCAATCTCCACCTGGGCCGGCTGATAGTCAAGCTTCATGCTGAAATGAGAGGGAATCCACCCAAGATTGAATTGCTTCTCCGGCCCTTTGCTGTTTCGCCTGGCCTGTTCAGCGAGTGCATTACCGCCTTTTTCAATATGCCTTAGCTCCGTCCCCTGCTGAGCACGTCTTGCCATACCAGCCAGCCAATCTTGATATCCCTGCCGGGCAAATTCCTCCACTCGCTTTGAAAGGCTTTTTAAATCCATATCTCCCCTGGCTTGTGACTGGTCGATCGTCAGCTTGCCTGGGGCCGTTCGGATTTCCAGGATTGCTTGCGGCTGTTCGATAGATTGGTCCGCTGCCTTCTGTTCGATTTGCTGTACAGGCTGTTCTATATTCAATCCAATCTTCATTGAGGTGGATTGCAATCTAATTTGTGGAATCTGCATCATCAACACTCCTTAAGAGAAAAAAGCCATCCATTTAAGAATAGCTTAGCGAAGAAAATCCAATAAACTCGGTTGCATGATTTTTGCACCGATACTTAATGCAGCACTATGGATACTTTCCTGGGTCGTCAAATCCATGATTGCTTTTTCGATATCGACATCCTCATTTTTCGAAAGGATTTCAGTAGCAAAGACCTCCTGCTGTTTGAGGCGGTCCGTCATCAGCTCAATCCGATTCTGCCTTGCGCCAACCTGTGCTTGCATGCCTAAAAAAGTATCTATCGTTTCGTCAAGTCCTGCCAGCGTGCCACTCACGTCCCCACCGTTTTCAAGTGCGTCGATTGTTTGGTCAATGCTTCCCCCAGCGGCAAGCGCATCACCAAAAATCTTCGAACCGTCCGTATTGATTTTCAGGGAAATCCCGGAAAACACTTCAAGGTTTATGTCTCCTGTGCCATACACCGTATTCCCATTCCCATCTTTAACGGAAGACGGTCTCACATTTGTATCCTGGCCGTTGAAAATATACTTACCGCCTATCTGTGTGTCGCCAAGAGTTATGAGATGTTCTTTTAATTGCTTTATTTCCTCAGCAACATTTTTCAGTTGTTCGCCTTCATACGTACCATTGCTGGCCTGAACCGTCAGCTCACGTATCCGCTGCATGGCGGAAACAGCTTCAGAAATGGCATCATCCGTGCTGTCGATCCAATTTGTCGCCTCGGCGATGTTGCTCTGATACTGCCCTATTTGATTGAGGTTTGTCCGGTACCCCATTCCCATCATGGCAGCGACAGGGTTATCGGATGGTTTGGAGAATTTCTTTTGAGAGGAAACCTGCTCTTGCAGCTTGGCCATCTTCTCGTAATTGCTGCTTAAATTGCTTAACATATTATTGGTTAGCATCGATTGCGTTACCCGCATGTTCGTTCACTCCCATTATCGGCCTACAGTGCCCATTCCGTTTATGATTTTATCGAGCATTTCGTCCATCATCGTCATCATTCTTGCAGAAGCATTGTATGCTTGCTGGAATCTGATCATATCGGTCATCTCTTCATCCAAGGATACAGAACTGACAGAGTCTCTATTTTGGTTAACGGATGTAGCAAGCACGACAGAATTGGAAAGGTTCTTTTGGGCGCTTTGAGAATCCACACCCAGTTTTCCGATGATTCCGGAATAATATGTGTCGAAACTTCCCGTCAATTCCTTTGAATTTTGGTCTTTAGTCGAGTACTCACTAAACGCTTTCTTCTTCAGGTCAGCCAGGAGTTTGGCATTTTCATTATCCCCGGATGCCCCTCCGCTTTTAGCGCCTGCGGCAATTTTCGAGGGATCCTTTACGATTTCACTATTCACCTTGATGCTTTGGGCAGCGCTCTTACCTGGTTCTATTTCAAAGAAGTCCAATGTTGAAGCATCGCTATCACCTAGCGCATATCCTTGTTTGTGGATGGCATTAAACTCGTTCACAAAAGCCGTCGTCATATTATCCAGTTTTTTTAGCATATCAGGATACGCTCCCCCGATCGTACCATCATCCTTTTTATAACCAAAATTGTTGATCAAACCGGATAGTTCTCCCGAGAATTTGTAATCCGTCATTGTTTTTGAACCGAACTTCACTCCGTCTACCATACCTGTCGTTTTATCATAGCTAACTTCAACTTTCGAAGTTCCCACCATCCCAGTTTGGTTAACACTTACTAGATTGATAGGCGGCACATAAGACGAACCGTCTTCTTGCATCAATTCGATGTTGTATAGCCCTGCAGCTACATCGCTGGATCTTCCGTAATCCGTCGGAATGACGTTATTCACTTTTATGCTGACAAGCTGCGAAAGTTGGTCTACAAGTACATCACGTTTATCATAAAGGTCATTTGGAATATATCCATGCGGCTCCACTTTACTGATTTGTTGATTGAGTTGATCAATACTGCTAATGAGCGTATTGATTTCGTTCGCTTTGACGTTTATCTGATTACCGATATCCGTTTGAACGCTCGTTAGCGATTTGTAGTAGTAGTTAAGGGTATCCGCGACCATGACGCCCGTTGAGGCAACGACTTCACGGGCCCCGGAGTTTTCCGTATTGGCCGTCAGCCCTTGCAGCGAATTCCAGAACTTCTCCATCGTGGCAGCTAATCCGCTGTCGGTTGGTTCATTCATGATCCCTTCCATTTTAGACAATGATTCGCTCATGGCCCCATAAAAGCCGATTTTATTACTTTGTGTCCTGAATTGTGCGTCCAGGAAACTATCCCGGATCCGCTGAACCGTTTCTGCCGCCACCCCTGTCCCGATTTGTCCAGCTACGCGCGGGCTGTTCAATCCGACAGTTGGAAAGCCAGACGTCTGTACCAGGTTGACCCGCTGCCTTGAATATCCTAATGTATTGGCATTGGCCACATTATTCCCTGTCGTGTACAAGGCTCCTTGAGAGGTGGATAATCCGCGCTTTGCCGTCTCAAGACCCATAAAGGTTGAAATCATTTGCTCAAACCTCCATCTTTTTTCTGTTTCTTAAGCTTTTGAATCAAACATTGCCATGACGCTTTTTACCGGCTTTTTAACCGAATCCCCATAATTCAAGTTCTGATTCTGCGGCCTCAGCATATCCAAAGAGACATTGATGAATTGAAGGGATTGATAGATTAATTGCTGATTTAAACCGTTCCGCTCTTTCAGCTTAGTCACTTCATCAATCAATTCCGCTTTTAGCCGCTCAATGATTTCCGTTTCAACTGGTCCTGTCAGTTCCGTTACGGCATGGATGGAGGCCCTCTTTCCCACGGTTCCATTTACTGCAAGAAATTCCTTCACTGCCCCCTCTCTCTCCATATCGGTTTGACTGATTGCTTTAATATGCTTTTGTTCCTGAATCAGCAGGGCAGTAATTGCCTCGGTATCACTTGCTTTCAAAATGGCCGTTTTTCTTATCGCTAATTGATTGAAGCTTTTATGAAGCTTGTTCAATTTTTCAAGCGATTCGATGATGTTCCGTGCAGACATTTTGCTGCCTCCTCTGCTCATAAATGAAGGACGGAAAATAGTCCCGTCCACTTCATTCAAACTTTAGTTCATTTCCGGTAAAAATCGATGAGTCCCTTAGCCGTTGCTTGCGCATTCAATTTATAATTTCCGTTTTCAACTTGAATTTTCAGTTCGTCCACCTTTGCTTGTCTAGCAGCAGGAATCGGAGATGATTGCTGCATTTCTTTTGCCGCTGAAGAAATTTCAACTTTATCCGAGGCATTGACCTTAGATTCTTTGATATTCCCCGTTTTATTGGCTTGAAGATTATACGGGTTAACACCTGTCATACCGACGTTATTGATTTTCATATTCCAGATCCTCTCCTTCGGCCGATTTTTTAAATCCCATAACAATATGATTCTTCAACAGACCATGAGAAAGCTCTGGACTGTGTTATTCACCCTATTGTTATTATCGACAAAGAATCGATTTCTTTTATTGTTTCTGTAATCTTTCCTTCGACAACCATTGTCGAATATTGTTCTCAATATCGAATGTTTTCACAAATCATGCATGCTATTGCCATGATACCTACCCTTTTTGATTATCCTTCATGTAGTACGTATTTTTTTTATCATTTCCTTGAATTTCAGTTTGGCGCCTTTCCTCACTTTCAAATGCCTGCAAATCCGTAACGAGGGAATCACTGCACTTGCCGCATAACCTTCCGATCTTGATGTGAGTGCCGCACTTTTCACAAGGAATTCCTAGATTGGGAAACTGCGAAATCCTTAGCTTTCCTGTTTTCACAAATTTAATAATTAAAGTTTCTTCAACGCCTGTTTCCTTAACCACTTGCATCATGGACGCCGTTCTATTTATTTTCTTGCGGATATAGGCATACACTTTATCATATTGGGCTTCTTCTTCTTTATAACAGGCATCGCATAGATCACGGAATTTCGTCATAACGAATAACGAATTACAGTTTGGACAGTTGAATATTCCCATTGAGTTTCCCTCCCTCACCATCACAACGATTATTCTTATTACTGTATATATCGAATAATACCAGCGATACTTTAGGACGTTTATTAAAATTAGCTGTTTCACCTAGCCAGGGTGATGGATGATACCTCTCTGGCCCCAGCCGTTTTTAATGCCTTGGCTGCATGCCTGAGCGTTGTGCCTGTAGTGTAAATGTCATCGATGATCAAAATTGATTTATGCTCCAGCAAATCCGTTTGTATGACCTGAAAAACCTGGGGTAATGACATTCTCTCTTGACGTGACTTTTTTGACTGTTTTTCCGTATGGATCCTTGTTAAGATCTCGGCAGTGTGAAGTCCAAGAAGTACCGCCAAAGCCTGTCCTTGGTTGAATCCCCGCTCCCTAAGCCGTTCATCACTAAGCGGGATGGCCGTTACCAGGTCAAACTCCATGTCCTTTAACCTGTCTTTCAAAAAAGGGACGAATACCTCAGCTAATGCATAATCCCCTCGGTATTTATATTTAGCAATAATATCTTTTAAGTCTTCATTATAATGAAATAGCGATATGTTCTTCGACAAATAGCCGGACCATTCCCTATTCCTTTCCCATCTTAAACAATCAATACAGATGTCACCAGTACTGTAATTCCTGCCCAGCTCCCTTGAGCACATTGTACATGTTTCCCCGGTTATCCTATTAAGTTTCCCCTCACACTTTTCGCAAATTACCTTTGCCTCAGCCCTCACCAATAGGCTCCTCCATGTCAATGCTTCCTTCATTCCTTCATCACAAACTAGGCATCTCTTCATCCAGCAGCCCCCTTTTCATGGCATCCTTATTCATCATTTGTATATGGTGAACCGTCTCAACCATCGCTTTACTTTTACCGTAATGAAAAAAACTGATCGTCCCGGCAGGGTTAGCAAAGCTTCTCCCTACCCGGCCGGCAATCTGGACGAGGGCACTATCTGAAAACACTTTATGTTCAGCACCAATCACGGCTACTTCCAACCGTTCAATTGTCACGCCGCGTTCCAGGATGGTCGTGGTCAATAATCCAGGAACCATTCCATTCCTTAATGCCATTACTCTTTCTTTTCGGTCAGGGTGCCGTGAGTGGACAATCGATAATTTAGGGGACAGCATTTGAAACAGCGGAAGTGCCTGCTCCATCACTTGAATGCTTGGGAAAAACAATAGGAAGGGGATATTCTGCTCAAGTCGTTCACATACCCACCCTTTGATTGCGGGAGGAATCTTTTTTTGATGAAATTGTTTTTGCCAGTTACCGCTCCATTTCATTTCAGGGACAGGGATTGGCTGACGATGATAGCGGGCTGGGATTATAACGGCTTTCAATTTGCCGCTTCGATATAGTCGCTGCATTCGTTTCGAAGGTGTGGCGGTCAAGTAGATGGTTGCGGCAGAAAAATTTTTTGATTTATTAACTGCATAATGCAGCGAATCATCAATTGAGTAGGGAAACGCATCGACTTCATCAACAATGATGACATCGAAGGCTTCAATAAAACGGAATAGCTGATGGGTCGTAGAAACGGTTAGTGGCGAAAACGCATGTCGATCTGTACTGCCGGCGTAGAGCGCCGTGACTTCAATGGCAGGAAAGGCTTTTTTTAACCTTGGTGAGAGTTCGAGAACGACATCGGTCCGCGGTGTTGCCAAACAAATTCGTTTCCCAGCAAGCAAGGCTACCTCAATCGCTGCAAACAGGACCTCCGTCTTACCGGCACCACATACAGCCCAAACAAGGAATTCACCTTTTCCGTTTACCGCCTCGACGACACAGTCAGAAGCATATTGTTGACCTGCAGATAAAGTGCCTTCCCAACTCAGCACATTGTCAGGTATCTCAAACTGAAAACCCGGACCGGTCCACCTATATAACTTTGTACATTCACTGACTCTTCCCATCATGATGCATGAGCGGCAGTAAGTACAATCCTGATTGCAAATCTTGCATGGGAACGTATAAAACAAAGCTTGATCTTTGTTACCGCAGCGCAAACAGTTAAACAGGCCATTGCTTGACTGCACTCCGTAAGTTTCCGAGACATACCCATTCTTGAGATGCCCTGCGATGAGTTCCTGGGAGAAGGGGATTTCGAAGGCCAAAAGGTGCCTTCCCGTGAGATGGTGCTGAAGTTCCGGAGAAAAAAAGGGGGGAATGACCATATTTTCCAAACTGTAACCTTCTTTCTTAATAAACTATACTCCTCCATATCATTCGCCTTTTACTCTCAGATCCCTTTTTGCTCATAAAAAAAACGCCTTCCTCCTTTTCGAAGGAAAGACGTCCCAGCTTATATTTTATACCAGCCCATCCCCATCGAGCCTTCGCCCAGATGCGTTCCGATTACTGGACCGAAGTAGCTGATATCGAACTCGACATTAGGGAATCGTGCTTCGAGTTCGGTTTTCCAGTCTTTAGCTTCACTTTCTCGCTTTGCATGAATAATGACAGCTTTATACTTCTCTCCACTTGCCGCGTCTTCTCCAAGTAAATCGGCAATTCGTTTCATCGCTTTTTTTCTAGTACGGATTTTTTCAAATGGGACGATGATTTTATCAACAAAATGGAGGACCGGCTTTACTTGAAGCAGACTGCCAATCAATGCTTGGGCACTGCTTAAGCGTCCGCCGCGCTGTAGGTGGGATAGGTCATCTGCCATGAAGTATGCCCTGACCGATGGTTTCATTTCTTCGAGCCTGGCCATGATCTCTCCTGCAGCTTTACCATCAAGTGCCATCTTAGCCGCCTCGATCACGTAAAACCCCTGGACCATGCAGCTGACTTCCGAATCAAAGGCATGTACCCTAACCCCCTCGACCATTTCACCTGCCGATATCGCTCCTTGATACGTACCACTGATACCACTCGACAAATGAATCGAAATAACATCATCATATTCCCGTTGCAGCTCCTCGAACTTTTCGACAAACTGCCCGATTGGGGGCTGAGAAGTGGTCGGCAATTTCTCCTGCCTCTTTACTTCCTCATAAAACTCATCCGCAGCAATGTCCACTTCTTCCCGGTAAGCTTCATTGGAAAAAATGACATTAAGCGGCATCATATGTATATGTAAACGTTCACGAATTTCCTTAGGTATATATGCAGTGCTGTCTGTTACGACTGCGGTTTTCATAAATAATACCATCCTTATAAAAATTTGCTCTGTATCTTATTCACCATTCTATCTGAAATTGCCTTTATTTGCATTAAATAGCTTTCTTCATTACCGGAAATATGTAAAATTAGTCAAATCGAGCCACCAAAAAAAGCCCGGACCTTCAGCACGCATTGCGGAAACTGAAGAGCCGGACTTATCGAATACTTTAATTACTTCACTTCTACCCAGCCATTTTTAATGGCAAGGACAACCGCTTGTGTACGGTCATTCACATTCATCTTTTGAAGAATGTTACTCACATGGTTCTTGACTGTCTTTTCACTGATATATAGGGTTTCACCGATGGCACGGTTGCTTTTTCCGTCAGCTAGAAGTTGAAGTACTTCACATTCGCGTCGAGTCAATAGGTGCAGCGGCCTCCTGATTTCTATTGCATATACGGAATCACGATCAGCACCCTCTTCGGCTGCCAAGCGGCGATATTCTTTAACTAAATTATGGGTAACCTTCGGATGAAGGTATGAGCCGCCTTCAGCGACTACACGAACAGCATCAATCAACGCATCTGCGTCCATTTCCTTCAACAGGTAACCTTGTGCTCCCGTTTTCAATGCGTGCTGTACGTAGTTTTCATCATCATGAATGGAAAGGATGATTACTTTTGTTTCAGGGTAACGGTTCACGAGCATTTTTGTTGCTTCGACCCCATTCATATTCGGCATGTTGATATCCATGATAACAACATCCGGTTTATGTGTTTCAACGAGATCCATAGCTTCGCTTCCGTCATCGCCCTCGGCAACAACATCAAAGGATGATTCAAAATCTAATATACGCTTTACGCCTTCGCGGAAAAGCTGATGGTCATCGATAATGATGATACTAGTCTTCAACGGCTTCTTCCTCCTAGTTTCTATTCTAAAATTTATAAATGATAGGGAATCTGTATAAACACCAAAGTGCCCGCCCCTGGTTGTGAATCGATCGTCATTTCACCTTCGAGCAGCTCGACTCTCTCCCTCATGCCTACCAAGCCAAATGAACCTTCCTTTTGGATCGAAGAGTCAAACCCTTTTCCATCATCCTTGACGACGACGGTCACCATCTCTTTGGAAATGGACAGTTTAACTTGAACCTGTTTTGGCTCCGCGTGCTTCAATGAATTTTGTACAGCCTCCTGAACCAGCCTGAATAAAGCGACCTCCATATCGGAAGGAAGCCTTTTGACCTGCCCAAGGTTGACGAAATTCAAATGCACGCCAGTATTATAGTCTTCGGTCGTTTGCAGGTACTTTCTGAGGGTAGGTACAAGGCCTAGATCATCAAGTGCCATAGGGCGAAGATCATAGATGATTCTGCGCACTTCATATAAAGCATTCCTTACCATGACCTTTAAACTGCGGATTTCAACCAGCGCTTCATCAGGACCTCTCTCGCGTTGCACTCGTTCTATCAGATCAGAACGCATCATGACGTTCGCCAGCATTTGAGCCGGACCATCATGAATTTCACGTGAGAGCTTTTTACGTTCCTGCTCCTGGGCTTCGATTATTTTCAAGCCGAAGTCCTGTTTGCGTTTCGCTTCTTGGAGGGCTTCCCCTACAAATTTAAGATCCTGCATCAAATAATTCTGTACAACCGATATTTGCGAGACGAGATGCACCGCTTTATCGATCGTCTGCTGTAAACCTCTTAACCTTAATTCAAGTTCATCCCGGCGATTACGGAGCTCTTTCTCCAATTGCCTGTTTATTTGCAAATCGACTTGCAGCTTATGTGCCCTTTCATAAGCATCGCGTACCTGTTCTTCAGAAAAATGGTTGAAGTGCATACTGACTTCGGAAAGCCTTTTTCGAGCAAACCTGGCCTTTGAGTCCAGTGCATCGCTGTCGGTTATCACAATGGCGACCCTAATTTTCACATCTTCGAGCTCTTTTGTTAATGATTCAAAGTCGTTTCGGCATTGTTCGCCGATATCAAAGACTTCATCCTTACTTTCACTAACAGTGCTCACCATTGTTTCTAAGATCTTGTCCAATGCTTTAGCATCAACCTTTTTTATGGACATTAAGATCCCCTCCACTTAAATCAAAAGACTTAAACAATTTCTTGTCTTAAAGACTATGTATATGGAAAAAAGTTCTTTTTCCTTTTTCATGAATGGCTAATTTTCAGGAAACTTTTGTATAAAGTAACCTTCATGAACATATTGTACCAAAATAATAATAATAATACGTTATTTTCCTTATTTGATTTTCACAAAATGTGCAATAACTTTCCATCTCATATTATCGGCTATTAGGGATCATGTAATAGTCACCCATCAAAGGCAGAAAGCCATTTCTATTATCCCAATACAAATTATTCTTTTCTATCAAATGGGATATTCCGCTCCATTGATTATCATATGAAACAGATGCATTTAGTAAATGGCAAAATCCTTGAAATGAGAGGACACGTTAAGGACAAGGCAAGATAATGGCACAGAACTCATGTTTTTCCTACATTGTTATTCTTTTAAGCATATATGATCAGCTAATAATAATAGCAGGCAATAGAATTAATTATAACACGTACAGCTTTTTCTTATATTAAAGTTTCTTTACACATGACGGCATGAAATAGAATCGTCATTGCCACTTTTTCCGCAAAGCCTTATAATGAATCAACTAATAGGAAGTACGAAGGTGGAATAATATGCTCACTCAATATTTAACGGTGACAGGACGCGGCGAACATGAAATCGTCATTGAAAAATCCCGTTTTATTTCCCACATCGCCAGGGTCGAAACCGAAGAAGCCGCACAGGCCTTTATCCAGGAAATCAAGAAAAAGCATAAAGATGCAACACATAATTGTTCAGCCTATATGATAGGGGAACAAAATCAAATCCAAAAAGCCCTTGACGATGGAGAACCTAGCGGTACAGCAGGCGTCCCTATCCTTGAAGTTCTAAAGAAAAAAGAACTGAAAGACACCGCCGTTGTCGTCACACGGTATTTTGGTGGCATTAAACTTGGTGCAGGAGGTCTCATTCGCGCTTACAGTAAAGCGACTTCAGAAGGAATAAATGCCACTGGTGTAGTCATTAGAAACTTAATGCGGGTCATTTCGACAACCGTCGACTATACCTGGCTTGGAAAATTGGAAAATGAACTGCGATCTTCGATTTATCAAATAAAGGAAATCAAGTACCTTGAACAGGTCGATATCCAAGTATATGTTGAAGAAAAACAAAAAGAGGCATATACCGCCTGGATGACAGAGCTGACAAATGGTCAAGGCCAAATCACAGAAGGCGAAATGCTTTATTTGGAACAGGAATTCGCTTGATTTTCTCCTGCATATTTTTCCTTTTTTTTGCTGTAATATAATTGAAAAGAAATATATATTTTACGAAGTTATTAAATCATTGTAAAATTAAGATTAATATATGACGAAATATATTGTAGGATTCGAAAAATGGCGATTTATGTCTGATGTTCGCTATTTAAAAGGAGAAGAAAAAGATGTCTACTACTAGGCGTGTCTATAAAGTTAAAAAAACAAAGAAAAAAAGGCGGAAGAGGCTTTGGTTATTGCTTGTTCCCCTACTGGTACTTGGTCTAGGGGCCACTACGTATGCTGCAACTATATATTTGAAAGCCCAGGATGTTTTCAAGAATTCCTATGACCCGGTTGAAGCTTCAGCCAAGCGGAGTGAAGCGGTAGATCCCCTTAAAGATAATTTCTCGATTCTTTTCATAGGGATCGATGATAGTGATAAACGTGACTATAAAGGACACTCACGTTCTGATGCTTTAATCTTGGCCACATTCAATAAAGATCAGAAATCCATTAAACTTTTAAGCATCCCCCGTGATTCTTATGTGTACGTTCCAGCCAAAGGCGTAACCACGAAAATCAACGCGGCCCATGCTGCAGGTGGACCAAAAGCAACGATGGACACAGTTGAGGAGCTACTCGATATCCCTGTCGATTATTATGTCCGCATGAATTTCAATGCTTTCATCGATGTCGTAGATTCATTGGATGGAATCAAAGTCGACGTACCTTATGAAATAAATGAACTGGATTCACATGACAAGAAGAATGGCATCCATCTTGAAAAAGGATTACAGACCGTTGATGGTGAAGAGGCATTAGCCTTTGCAAGGACACGTAAAAAGGACAGTGATATCCAACGTGGTGAGCGTCAACAGGAAGTCCTTAAAGCCATCGTCGCTAAAGCAACTTCTGCTGGGTCCCTAACGAAATATACAGACGTAATGGAAGCTGTCGGTGACAATATGACGACGAACCTACAATTCTCACAAATTAAGGGTTTCATAAAATATGTGACTACCGATAAGGGTCTTAACCTTGAAACCATCAAACTTGAAGGTCAGGATTCTTACATTAACGGAACCTATTATTATCAACTAAACGATACATCAGTAGCGAACGCTAGGCAGACTCTTCGATCCCACCTGAACCTGGGGCCAAAAGAAGGCAATCAAACTGAGGCCGTTCAATCACAAACACAAGAATAAAGTGAAACCCCCACTCTTCATGTAGTGGGGGTTTCCTTTTTTCATGAATCATCCGGCTCACTTCTGAAATTCTTACCCCACTTCCAAGTCAGGGATAACCGATAGAAGAAAAAAGCCTCCAACCGTTTATAGTAACGTTTGGAGGCTTTTCATCTATTCAAATCTATTAATCTATTTGCAAAGCATTATGGCTTGTTTTTAAAGTTGAGCATCTTCAGCAATGGTTGATAGTTTGAATTGACCAAACCGATTTTCTCCACAAATATCTCTATGATCAGCAGGAGTCCGGTTACAAGGATCAAAGCTCCCCACATCGTTGCAAATGAAAAGATTATCGCCGCTAAGCCGAAGCAAGCAGCTAAAGCGTAAATGAGCAAAACAGTCTGCTTATGAGTGAATCCCAAGTTTATCAAACAGTGATGCAAATGGGATTTATCAGCAGCCGAAATCGGCTGTTTATTGACGACCCTGCGGATAATCGCGAAAAATGTATCCGAAATGGGAACACCCAAGATGATGATCGGTACGATCAAGGAAATCATCGTAACGTTTTTAAATCCTAGCAGGGACAGGACAGCAATGATGTAACCTAAGAATAAGGCACCTGTATCTCCCATGAAAATCTTTGCCGGATGAAAGTTATATTTCAAAAAGCCAAGAGTGCTTCCAATCACAATCAATGCGACCATGGCAACGAATAGATCCCCTTTAATAAGGGCCATTGTTGCAATTGTCACTAATGCAATTGTCGAGACACCGCCTGCTAGACCATCCAGTCCGTCTATCAGGTTGATTGCATTAATGATGCTGACAATCCACAAAATGGTGATCGGTATACTTAAAACACCAAATTCAAGTGTATCGGTAATGAACGGCAAATTGATGAATTCCACTTGAAGACCGCCCCATAATACGATAATGAGGGCAGCCAAAATCTGGCCAAGGAATTTGGGTGCAGCTCTTAATTCATATATATCATCAGCCATTCCAATTAATATGATGACAAGAGCACCTACCAGAAGAGGCAATTGCTCCCACAAGTCATTCGTAAAAATTAAGAATGTAATGGAAAAACTCAAAAATATAGCTAAACCGCCCATGCGCGGCATAATTTTACTATGCACTTTTCGCTCACTCGGTTTATCGGTAGCTCCTAATTTAAAGGCCAACTTTCCGACAAAAGGAGTCAAAAAAATGGATAATAAAAAGGCTACCAACAAGGCCCCTATTAACATCAAGAACCACCTCAATTCAACTAAAAATCTAATACCCGTAACGATCTATAAGAAAACCTATATATAAATGCTTATTTTAATTTTTCATCCTCAAATAAACATTATATACGTTTTTGGCTAAAATCTCTATAGAAAAGTTGTTTTTTGCAAATTTTTGTAAATCCGACCCTATCTTTGTCAGGTCCCCGGATTTTTTTAATTCTAAAGCATTGCAGATCGCCAAGTTCAGTTGATCGACATTTCCTATATCTGTAATCCAGCCCTTTCCCCCATCCGGAATCAATTCCTTTACACCGCCAACATCACTAGTGATAGCCGGAAGACCGGACCTTGCTCCTTCAAGTAAAACCAGTGGAAAGCTTTCGCTTAAGGAAGTCAATAACGTGACGTCCCCCATTGGGTAGATTCTTTCTAAATCTTCACGATACCCCAAAAAGAACACGTGATCGGATAATCCCTTTTCCGAGACCATCTCTTCCAAAGCAGTTCTCCTGCTCCCGTCCCCTAAAAGCAACAGTTTTACATGGGGGAATTTCGATACCACTTCACTTAATGCCGCTAAGGCAAATTCGTGACCTTTCACCGGTTCAAGCCTTGCAGGCATGATGATGATGAAATCATCTGCCCTAAACCCAAAATCATCTCTTTGGAAGGGGAAAGGCAATTCCTTTTCAAAGTCGATTCCATTTAGGATTTTTGTTATTTTGGACGAGTCGATTCCTTGGTCAATCAAGCCTTGCTTAAAGCGATCGGAAACTGCCAGTATATGATCTGCATATTTAAATGACCTTACATGAAGTCCCGTAAACAATTTTCCTTTTACACCCTGACCCAAAAAGTCATGATGAGGTGAACTGTGAACAGTAAGGAGCCAAGGGCGTTTAATGAAGCGCTTTAAAAAGGCACCATATATATTCGCCCGCGGTCCATGGGTATGGATGATGTCTATATTATTAAGACGGATAAAGTCCCGTAAAGGTTTCAAAATTGAAAGGTCAAATTTGGAATGTTGCTTGAAAAGTTCGGTTTGTATCCCGGAAGACATGGCCCGCCGGTAAAGTTCACCATCTTCAAATACACCAAGCAAGCACTCCTCTTTATTCAATTGGTTCAGTAAGGACATAATATGAAACATACCGCCGCCAGTTTCATTGCCAGCGTTTAAGTGCAAGACTCTCATCCATTCCACTCCTTATGTTCAGGAACGCTGGACCGTTTTCCTTAACCGTCTAACCTTGAAAACGAATCTTGGCAAAGCAAGCATCCGTTTCCACCGTGAAGGTTGCTGGATCAGTCGGTACAACCATTCAAGACGCATCTTCTGCCAGAAAACCGGGGCGCGGTTCACCTTTCCTGCAAGAACATCAAAGCTTCCCCCAACTCCCATGAAGATTCCTTTTTTAAATAACGGATAATGCCTGGAAACCCATTTTTCCTGTCTAGGAAACCCTAATGCAGTCAAAATGATGTCAGGTTCAAGTTCCGCTATGGACTTGGCCAGGCTATCGTCCTTAATATCGATATAACCATGGTTGTATCCCACCAACTCGAGGCCAGGGTATAGCTCTTTTGCTTTAAGGGCCGCTGTTTCAATAACCTGTTCCTCCGCTCCGAGCAGATATACCTTCAGCGCTTTTTCATCAGCGACCCGAAATAATTCATTCATCAAGTCGAATCCTGTAATCCGCTCTTGTAAAGGTTGATTTAGCCATTTAGAGGCCATAATAATACCAATGCCATCCGGAGTGATGTAATCAGCCGATAGAATGATGTCCTTATAATCCTGATGTTCATTTGCATACTCAACTATTTCTGGATTTGCCGTAACGACAAACGTTTTTTCCTGATTCATTAATCTTGGATAGATCATTCCATTCATGAATTCATCCATATTGCTATCGATGAATGGTATGGATAGTATCTCAACAAACTTTTCTGTCATTTCACTTCAGCCTTTCATATGTACTATACATCTAAAGGGTGGGGTATTATTCAAGAAATTTTTTCATACACATCAAAGAACGTGATTTTCGATTCAAAGGTGGTTAATCAATTGAAATTTATAGAAAAACAATCGTTATTCATTCTAATCATGTGCCTGCTCGTCCCATTAGCAGTGCCTCACCCTATCACCGGTTACATGGCAACGGTGTTAATGCTCGTTTTTATCGGTATAAATAAAAAAAACCTGTTATTAATTCTATTCATTTACTTCCCTGCCCGTCCCTTATTGATGGAACTGAATAGCGGCTTAACCTATACAGGTGATCTGATCATCCTCACCTTATTCATTTCTTTGCTTATGGAAAATTTCAAGAAATACGAATGGCAAATTTCTAAATATCATTTTACTGTGCCATTTTGGTTGTTTTGTTTTGTGGGTGCAGTAGCTGGACTCCTAAACGGAGTGGGTATCTTCCCCATCCTATTCGAACTCCGGGCATTGCTTGTTACATTCTTACTTCTTTACATTATCGGTGAATTAAATCTAGAAAGAAAGGATATCTTTCGCTTTTTGAAGGTAATCCTAATATTTACAATTTTTCTTTGCCTGCATGGCATATTGGAGAAAATCTTTTCACGTACGATCTTGCTGCCCCATGAATGGGAAATGTGGAATCTTTCTCCAACTAACCGGATGAGGATTTATGGAGCACCTGCCAACCCTAATGTATTTGCCTTATTCTTAAGCATTCAGTTATTCCTTAGTTTCTTTCTATTTCAGTCACTGAAAAAATATAAACCCTTCGTCTTTCTAGCGTCCATCTTACTTTCTGGTACGTTACTGCTCACCTATTCACGGGGTACGATGATTGCATTCGGCTTCGCGGCGCTCGTGTTTATAATTTGGACTAGAAATAAATCATTTCTCAAATATGCTGTAGGCGCATTCGGTCTCGGCCTGCTTCTGATTTATTACCCTGTTCTATTCGCTTCAAGTAAAGTGGAGGTATCCGCATCGGTTCCCATGGAAAATATGGCAATTGGCAGCACTCCCACTTCAGAACACGAACATGCCCTTTCCAATCGATTTTCTGAAATGTTCTCTAATACGACTCTTCACCAAAGTACAGAATGGGGCCGATTATATGTCCTAATCAAGGGACTTGAAATTTTCAAAGATCATCCCATAATGGGCACAGGGCTAGCAACCTTCGGAGATTCTGCCACCCTTTCCTTTTCCTCACCAATCTATCAGGAATACAAAATTGGTGAAAGGATGTATACCGATAATCAATATATCCAAATTCTTGTTCAAACTGGGGTGCTGGGTTTTCTCGCGGTACTTGCATTCATTCTTTTTACCTACCGTAAAATCATTAAATCGAGAAATGGCACTTTAACGGTATTTACTATCTGCCTGATGTTAGCAGCATTGCTAGCAGGACTTTTTTACAATATTCTAGAAGATAAAACGTTTACACTATTTTTTTATAGTTGTTTAGGTTTCTGTTTACAAAAGGATATCACTTTAAAGGATTGAAAATATGCCTACTCTTTCACATGTAATTAAATCGGTCGGGCTCGTCACTATTATTGCAGCCATTGGAAAAGTCCTCGGATTCGGGCGGGAATCGATCATTGCCGCCTATTTCGGTGCATCGTCAATGGCAGATGTTTTTTTCGTGGCAAGCCTCATACCAACCATTTTATTTACGGCCCTCGGCAGCGGTCTTCAGGCAGGCGTCATTCCCATTTACTTGGAAAAGAAGGCGAATAACCCTTTGAAAGCTGATGAATTCATCAGTGTTTTAGGTTCCTTCTTTATGTTGATAGCCGGATTAATGACCATTGCCTGCATGATTTTCACAAAGCCGCTCGTCATAATGGTAGCCCCCGGTTTCTCTGATTCGGAACTTGCTCTGACGGAGTCCCTGACCCGGATCATGCTGCCAAGTTTACTATTTTTCACACTTTCATACATGGCGACGGGAGTCCTGAATGCGAATAAGCGTTTTATTCTTCCAGCACTCACTTCGACTGCACAAAACACGGTCATTATAGCAGCCACCGTTTTGTTCGCTGCTCCCTTTGGGGTTGAAGGGCTGGCTTGGGGATTTGTGTTCGGTGCGGCCAGTCAGTTCCTGATTCAATACCCATCATTAAAGAGATTCGGAATCCGGCCCATCGTCTCTTTCCTGCCTCATAAAAGGCAGATCGTTCAAACACTGTACACCTTTTACCCGATTATCATCGCCGCTTTGGCGATCCAATTGAATAGTGTCGTCGATCGGATCATTGCCACCTCGCTCGAAACCGGAAGCGTATCAGCTCTGAACTATGCGAATCGGCTGCTGTGGCTGCCATTAAGCATTGTCCTCACGCCGTTGATTACCGTATTGTATCCTACAATCGTCGAGCGGGCACTTATAGGCTATCAATCTTTCCTTAATTTGACCTTAAAAGGTCTGAAGTCACTTTTATTTTTAGCCATTCCTTTCATGATCGTCATGTTAATCAGCGGAAACAGCTTAATCACTCTGGCTTTCCAACGCGGGGCTTTCGATGCTTCAGCCACCGAAACGACCTATAATGCATTTACCTTTTATTCAGCTTCCCTCCCATTCTTTGCATTAAGGGATTATTTGATGAACGCCTTCTATGCCTTAAAGAAAACAAAAGTGGCCATGTATTCCTGCCTGTTCGCCGTATTGCTTAATGTCCTGCTCAGCTGGTTCCTATCACGTTATCTTGGTGTCGGCGGAATTGCCTTAGCCACAGGGATATCCATGCTCCTGCAATCTCTCTACCTATTCGGCTTCCTATGGTTAAAGACAGAAAGAACGGACAAGGCCGCTTTCAGGGATGTTTTTCAGGAAAGCGGCAAGCTGATCATCATCGGAACCATCATATTCGGACTTGCGCTCTGGGTCCATCCGCTTACCGAAACGTTCCCCATCATTATGGAATTAGTGATCATATCGCTTTTGGTATTCGGATTATATTTCGCATTAGCCATGCTTTTTAAAGTAAGCAGCCTGCAAGTAATGAAAAGGATAAGATCAAAGTAATAAATTAGAAGAAGGAGTGCCATTATGAACATATTAATCACGACGATTTTCAACTACCCTCATGAAGGAGGGCTATCAAGTCATATCACTACGTTAAAAAAGGGGTTAATGTCACGGGGCCATAATGTGGACATATTATCTTTCTCTCAATTGCCCCCTTTCAAGAGGAAGATGCTCGCCCAGGCTCCCGGTTTTTTATTGAATAAAGTAAAACAAGGGAGCGGTCAGCTTTTCAATGACAAACAGCGCCAAAAATTATTGGCTTCATCTATTAAAAGCTTGAAAAAAAACTATGATGTCATTAATGCCCAAGACATTTTCGCAACGCTTGCTTCCATTGAATCCGGGATTCCAACGGTACAAACTGTCCATGGGTATTATTCATTCGAAGCAGTCAGCAGGGGCGCCCTCCTTCCGGACAGTGAAGAAGATTTAATCATTCGGGAGCTTGAAAGAAAAGCCTATCAGTCTGCTGCAAAAGTTGTGACGGTCGATCAAAGGATCAAAGACTATATAAATCATTTGGCACATATAGAGGCGGAAACGATCAAGAACTTCATTGACGTGTCAGCTTTCAAACGGGAAACGGAAAAGCGGAAGCAAACCCGTCAGGATTTTCAAATCCCCCTACATAAAAAGATGCTTTTCGTCCCTAGAAGAATGACGGAAAAGAACGGTGTCATCTACCCGCTCCTTGCTCTGCCGGAGGTGCTGGAAAACCATCCTGAAACGGTATTGGTCTATGCGGGTACAGGAGAACAGCGAACCCGGCTTGAGGAAGCGGCAGCACGGCTCAAATTATCCGATTCCGTACTTTTCTTAGGTTCAGTGCCTTTCGAGAAAATGCATAGCCTCTATGAAGCATCGGATATCGTACTCATCCCAAGTGTTCATTCCCACGGGGTGGAAGAGGCGACTTCCATATCTGCATTAGAAGCGATGAGTTGCCGCTCACCCGTCATTGCAAGTGCAATCGGAGGTTTAAAGGAGATTCTCATTGATGGTGAAGATGGTCTGTTAGTTGAGGAAAAAAATATAGAAGCACTTGCACAAGCGATCTCTATTCTGCTTAATGACACTAAATATGCAACAATGTTAGCTACGAAAGCAAGATATAAAATGGAAAGCGAATACTCCCACCTTACAGCTGCCGAGCGGTTTGAGAAAACTTATGATGAAGTGCTTAACTAAAAAAAGCAGACCCGATGACCGGGTCTGCTTTTCACTATCATACCAGTGTAGAACTACGTCTTTTCATTTGTTCTTCACGGTACTTTTTCTGTTCTTTTTTAGACATGGCGTTATATTCTTTTAAGAATGCTTCATATTGCGGCATTACTTCGTTCATGGCACCGTATGCTTTTAACTCTCCATATTCAAGCCATAGAGCCTTTTGGCAAAACTTCTTCATCTGACCGATTGAATGGCTGACAAAGAACATCGTTTTGCCTTTTTCCTTAAATTCGTTCATTTTCTCCAAACACTTTTCAGCAAAGTTTTTATCCCCGACCGATAAGGCTTCATCAATAATCAGGATATCTGGATCAATATGCACGGAAATGGAAAAACCAAGCCTGGACTTCATACCGCTTGAGTAGGATTTCACCGGTTGGTCAATGAACTTGCCAAGCTCTGAAAACTCAATGATCTCAGGCTCAAGTTCTTTGATTTTATTTTTATCGAATCCGAGCATAAGCATTTTCAGCTCAATGTTTTCTCTGCCCGTCAACTGATTATTCAGGCCCGATGAAACGGCAATCAAAGCCGTTTTCCCGTTAGTTTGGACATTTCCATCCGTAGGCGGGATAATACCTGCAATAATATTGGACAATGTTGATTTCCCGGATCCGTTGACCCCGACAAATCCTATTACATCGCCCTTTTCCGCTTCAAAACTTACATTTCTCAGAGCAAAGTACTCTTCCCCATAGCTTTTAGGTAAAAGGAGATCCAATAATTTTTCCGAGTTTTTATTATATAATTTATACTTTTTCGTTATATCTTTGACAATTACCGATTTTTCCAATTTTTCTCACTTCCAGTTTACTTAAAGTCAACAAAGCGATCTCTAAACCTAACATGCAGCGAGGAACCTATCAAAAAGAAGACGATTACGACTGCCCAGAAATATAGCGTATATTCCCAATTCACTATTAGATACCATGATTCCCCCAATAACGAAGCTCGATACCCATCCACAATATAATATAGAGGATTCAGCTTCATGATATTAACGATTACTGGATGATCTTTAGCATCTAATACCCAAAGGATTGGTGTTAAATAAAACAAGACTTTCATTAATGACACGATCATATTGTGAAAATCACGAATAATGGTTGATAAGGTTGACGAGATTAAGCCAAATGAAAATAACAGCGCAACCGTCGCGACAACATAATACGGCAGTTGTAGGATGTAAACTGTAGGGAGGTATCCAGTAAAACCTAATAGTATGATAATGACCCCCAGCAGCACAAGATGCTGATACAACTTAGCAAAAATGACATACGAAGGAATGACACTCATTGGAAAGCTCATCTTGGATACCATATTCAGTCGGGAAAAGACGGATTTGGACGTTTGGGTTATTGAAGGATTCACAAAAAACCAGACAACGATCCCTGCCATAAGCCATGGAAGGAAATGTTCACCGCGATTTAAGATTATAAATCCGAATACAAACCAATAAATCGCAATCTGTATCATCGGATTGATGATTTCCCATAGGATTCCCAGATAGTTATTACTGTTGGCACTTTTCACCTCATAAACAGATAAACGCCTTACCAAATAAAAATTATTGATTTGTTCTTTTAAAACGGTCAAAGCTGAACTCATATATTACACAGACCTTCCTAAAAACACTTTTTCTACGACACGGCGTGAAGCCTGGCCATCCTCGAGGGCACAAAACCGTTCGTGAAAGTGATTGAACTCATTGTTATTTTCAAATTTGATTGCACTGATACTATCAATGACCGCATCAGATGTTTTTACTAACATACCTGGCGCATTCTTTTCAAAATCAAAGTAAAACCCGCGAAGCTTGTCCCTGTAATTTTCAATATCATATACATAGAAAAGCATCGGCCGCTTTAAATTTGCGTAATCAAAGAATACGGATGAATAGTCGGTTATTAATAAATCCGAAATAAGATACAAATGACTAATATCTTCGTAATTGGATAAATTGTAGGCGAATCCTTGATAAGCTGTTAAATCCAAGTTCTCAGAAACCAAATAATGAAGACGGAGCAAAATGACATACTCATCCCCCAGCTCCTGTTTCATTCGATTCAAATCCAGTTTTATTTCAAATTTATATTTTCCCTTGCTATAAAACTCATCATCCCTCCAAGTAGGGGCGTATAAAATGATCTTTTTCTCTATTGGTATACCCAACTTCTGTTTCAATGAGTCGATTGTATCACGATTATTCCCATTGTAAAGTATATCATTGCGCGGATAACCAGTTTCGAGAATTTTAGAAGTATCGACATTGAAGGCACGGGCAAAAATTTCACTTGAATAAGCATTCGGTGAAATTAAATAATCCCACTTACTTGATTCGGCATGGAAATTTTCTTTATATTTATCCGTCGTTGTTCCAGGCATGTGTACTTCATTCATATCTGCCGCAAGTTTCTTTAATGGCGTCCCATGCCACGTTTGCAAATAGATTGTGTGCTTCGGCTTCGGAATCCAAAGCGGGAGCCTGCTGTTCGTTACCCAATAACGGGCCCTGGTCATTTTAAGCAGCCAATTGAATGAAAAACGATTGAGATACGGAATGCCTGCCTCTTTGAAATGAGCACTATATCTTTTATCTACGCTCCAATACATTTTATATTCAGGATGGTGACTCTGCAAGTATTCATAAATCGCTCGTGGATTACAGCTATACTGCTTTCCTAAAAAACTCTCAAATATTACAAGCTTATGATCCACTGGCAATACTTGCCCTACCATTGCAAAAGCCATTTTATATCCTCTTAAAATAATTGCTTTAGCCCCATTTTTTAATAGCGATAGAAAGGAAGGTCTCTTTGAGGTTTGTATTGTTTCATTTGACATATCTGATCTCCCTTTTTATTAATTAGTAATAATTGAATAATGATTATAATTAATCGTGGAGCACTGTCTTTCTTTGTGTTATGCCTATTAACACAATCCCCATAACCTACTACATACAATCATCATCAAACTTCTTCTCAAATATATCAAATTAAAAATAAGCTCGCCCAATAAAGGGGAGAGCTTATTTTTGGTGTACCTCTAACAGCTACTCCAAAGACTTTATAGCTAGTCCCAAATTATTTGCCACTGTTGTATAAAACTCCACATTTTTGTTATTATACGCCATCTTATTTTTCAGGATTCTTTTAATATTCACCAATTGATAATCATTGTATCGAATGAACACTGTAAATAATGACTTTTCCATTCGGTCAATTTCATCTAATGAAACAGTAAAATGACCTCTATTACCTTCTATTCGAACTTCACAGTTGATTTCATTGTCCATTCTTTTTCTATCACGTATTAATACAGACTCTATGTTGTTTATATCATCACCATAAATCTCAAAACTCTGGTGGTAGACATTATCGATAACATAAGAATCTATTGCACGAGCAAGCATCGGTATCCTTACGAAGCGATAAACACCTTCCAGAAATGGAAGTTCATAATAAGGCAAACAATCTTTAATAAGATATTTTTTATTAGCATCTTGCTTTAACCATTCAAATAACCTTATGAAATCATCAATACGATCCGCCATGAATAATTCAATGGCAAATTTATAGATAGGGACTTTAAATTCATTCTTAAAGTCATATGACAGGTTTTTCGTTGTTTCGACAGCATCCCTTAATACTTCTATAAAATCTTCTTTTTTCTTGGATTTCACAAAAGTTTGACTGTCGAACGTTTTTACAATATCGTACTCATAAATCCGGTTAAGGGCCACTCTTTTCAATTCAATGGCTATATCCTTGGATTGAATATACCTTATTATTTCGACATCCGCTTTTCTTTTATCTAACACATTCGTAACACGTGTTAAAGAATATGGATTTTCTGAAGTTCTGTTGACATAATAAATAGGTTTTTTAGTAGTTGAAACTGCTCTGACTTTAAAGAAAACATCCGTAAAAAACCATTTATCTTCACCGAATTTCATATTTGGAAAACCAATTTCATTTTCTTTAACCATAGACAAATTCATCATTCTGGCCGTTGGACCCATATGATAAAAAAAGTGCGGAACATCCAATGGGGTAATGCTTCTTCTTTCTTTAATAGAAGCAAACTCACCAATAACAGTCTCTGACTCAGATTCGACTTTTACCGTTTTGCCCACTACATAATCATCACCTGTTTCCTCCAGGATGTTATAGAGGCTTTCCAGTCCATCAGGAGCAAGCCAGTCATCTGCGTCCAAAAAAGTTATATATTTAGATGTTCCCAGTTCTATTCCAATGTTTCTGGGGGTCCCAGGTGACCCATTATTTTCCTGAAGGGAAACTAAACATATATTTTTATATCTAGCTGCATACTCCTGAATAATTTTAACGGTATCATCAGTCGAACAATCATCTATAATTATATATTCAATCTGATATATACCCATGGATTGATTTATTACTGATTCAATCGTTTTTCTAATGAATTTTTCAGCATTAAAAGCAGCAGTAACTACAGTGACTTTTTTAACTTTTCCTAAAAATTTATTTCTTAAGCTTGAAGGATTATTTTTTATTTGAATATTGCCGCTCTTTAAAAGTTCCCTCGCTTTTTGACGCACCAAAAAATTCATACGGTTCCTCTCCTTTATGTGTAGAGGCACATGTTTCGATTAGGCAGCCAGTTTACCAGTTACTTAAAAGCAAAAATACCCTTTAAGGAATCAATCATCAAAAAATTTATCCACGATTCTCTGTGTAGCTTTACCGTCTTCTATTCCACAATACTTCTCTCTAAATAAACTATATCTCTTTTTGTATTGCTTGTTTATTTCATCAATATCGCCAATAGTTTCGATAATCTCTTCAGTTGTTTTTAAAAAAGGACCTGGTGCTTCTTTTTCAAAGTCCATATAGAATCCACGGATGTTATCTCTGTAATCTTCCATATCATAAGTGTAGTACAAAATCGGACGAGCGGTATTAGCAAAATCGAACATTACTGAAGAATAATCAGTAATCAATATATCAGAAATCAGGTAAAGTTCCTGTATATCTGAATAATTGGATACATTTATAACGAAATCCTCAAATTCACTCGGGATGCTGAGATTATTACTTATAACAACATGCATCCTTAACAATAGGACATATTCATTTCCAAGTGCTTCTTTCATTCTTTCTAAATCAAATTTCAACTCGAAAATAAATTTATTACTTTTAGATGTTTGATTATCCCGAAATGTAGGAGCATATAAGATGACTTTTTTTCCTGCTGGTAGCTTCAGTTTTTCCATCACGGACTTGGCGATCATTGAAGCATCTTCCCTATAAAATAAATCATTTCTTGGATAGCCCGTTTCTAATATTTCTCCTTCGTATTTGAAAGCACTTCTGAAGGCCTTGGACGCATATGGACTTGGTGATATTAAATAATCCCAAGTTCTCGTTGCACCATGAACCCGATTTAAGTACCCATCGTCTCTTCCTTGTATATTTTCTATATCAAATAGCATTTTTTTCAAAGGGGTACCATGCCAAGTCTGAATATAAGTCGTTTCCTTCCTTTTGCTTAGATAGGTAGGGAAGTTTTGATTATTTATCCAATAGCCGGCTTTAGCTAAATAATAATAGTATTCCGGGCTTAAACGTTTTACCAGCTTCGTATTCTTTCCTTTTATCGGTAAATTACCATTATACACCCAAACTTTTTTATAATTATTGTCCCTTTTCACTAGCTCTTCATATATATACTTGGGGCTATCTGCGAATTGTTTTCCTATTCCACTTTCAAAAAGAATAAGATTCCTGTCAACCGGGATAAGCCTTGACATAATTTTATATACATTTTTCATAACAGGGAAATACTTTTTACTTTTCCTAAATCGATTAACAAAGAGTTTAACAACCGGATGGTTATATAATTTACTTAGTGAATTTTGATCTTTTTCAGCATGTTGAATCACTTCGAATATCCTTGAATTAGAATGAACATCGCGATATTTAATAAAACGGTCAGCCTTGTCCATATACTTTTTCTTCATGACAAAATCAGACTTGGCATACTCGGCTAAAACACCTAACAATTCATCCAATTCATCAACGATTTCACCCGGAAGATCGTTATCCAAATCCAAATGTGACGGTCTTTTCCCTATAAAACGGTTTCTATCAAATTGATAGTAAATCACCGGTTTATGCAGAAAACTGAAGTCAAAAGCTACACTTGAATAATCCGTAATCATAATCGCACTTTCCTTAATTAATCTTTGGACATCCACTTCACCCTGACTAATTACCCTAACTGGAGCATCTTTAAAATAAGACGTGAATTTCTGCATATTAGGGTGAAGGCAAAAAATGATTTCAAACCCATTATTTTTAGATAAATCATGTAAAACCGGGTGATTCACTAATTTCTGATACCTTTCAAAATACTCGCTTTCCAAAAATATTTCATCGGATGTAATCCAATCTCTCCATGTTGGAATGATCAATAATTGCCGCTTTATTAAAACATCATCCTTAAACAGCGAGTCGAACCTTGACAGTCCCGTTGTGAATACTTCTTTTTCGTTGTACCCAAAATCAGTTACGATCATATCCTTTTCGAAGTCTGAACTTACTAGAAAAACATCCGTACTAAAACCAGAGGTTGCCTTTTTCCCGTAGTTTGCCACCATATTCTTAGTACCCATAACACCATGCTGTAGAAACACCTTAACACCCTTAACACGATTTTTAAATTCAGATGTTCTTAAAGGATATAAATAATCTGGATGATGTGATGAAATAATACGTGTTGATTCCATTGTCTTTTTAATATGTTCCTTTGACTTGAAATAAAGTATATTTCCAAAGGGCTCGACGTTCTTAGCTTCCACAGAACTTTCTTCTATTACATAATACACTTCTTTTTCAGGGTGATTTTCTCTCATATATTTAAAAAAATGATATCCAGTATCCTGGGCTTTATAAGTTCTTTCTCCAATAATCCAGACATCCTTTTTCTTTTTAAATAAACCCAGAAATCGCCTCCACCCCATCATCCTTTTTAAGTATCGATATGTTTCCGTAGGGAAGGTAAACACTTCCAAAGATAAATTAGCTGCTTTAAAGGTATAGTATGGATTGACTATAGCAACTCCATTACCCGAGATAACATCGGTCTTTTTAGTGAATATTTTAGTTCTGGTGGTTGGTCTTCCGACGCGTATCATTTTCGGCTCTTCCTGATCATGCAAATATAATTTCATGTAAATATCATATACATCATCTTCCAAATCCACACTGACCAATTGTTCTAAATCCAAATTCATATCATATATATATCGATTCAGTCCATATTTCTTAATATTCATTTCCTTATTATGAATAAAAGATATATTTGCCTGATATTCTTTGTCACTTTGCCTGCCTTTTACTAGGCTCTCACCTTTTATTATCTTTGAATTCTTGGTGAAGATTTGACCACTAATGTGCATTGTCTTCGACTTGTTGGTGATTTTTTCGATTTGAGACTTAATCGAAATTTCAGGGGCCTTATTGATATAAAGAGATAAATTCCCTTTATTGGTTATAGAGAATATACTTTGTTTATCTTCATAGGTATAAAAACCTAAATTGTTCGTGTATGTTTCCTGAAAACGCCCTAGACGAATTGGATATTCAATATTAACCTGTTCGCATACTTCTACATATTCAGCTTTATGTTCAATATTAAGGATTGATTTTTTGCTTAGATTTTCAACTGGAACGGAAACTTTGATATAACAGTCATAAACAGAATGGGGTTCATCTTCTAATTTTCGGATTAAATCTATTAGATTTATTTCAAACTCAAATTTATGTGAAACCACCGATTCCGCTATTTTAAATTTTTGATCTTCATTTCCCCTAGAATACAGCCATAGTTCTTTCGCACAATAATGTTCTTTTGAAAATTGACCTTTTATAAAGAGCGTATTTTCCTCTTGCACAATGGACAGAACTTGTTTCAACTTAATTTTAGGGGTTTTTCTTGCTTTCCTTTTTCTAAGAAGCTTTTTTATCATTTTAGACCACCTATAACAAATTATTTAAATAAATGAATCTTTCATTGCACTTTAAAATCATAAACTTTTTTCGGTTTTTCCTCAATATCAGGTGAAATGTTCATATATTACCCAAATCGCCTTGAATATACAAAATGGGACATTATTGGTTAGCTTATCCTAATAGAACCTTTAAATGTGAGTCACTTGCAGCTTACATCGAATATTACATATCTTAATTTTTTGATATCGTTTGGGTTGAAAACAACACCTTTACTTCAATCGGCTAAAAGACCAAGTTCTACAAGCCAATGACTGTCCCCTTGAGCACAATGTGTTCGTTGCCAAGGAAGGACTAACGTAAAAATCATTTGCATGTCCTTCCGTTGCCAGCCAGAATAGAAAGGGTATAGCAAAATCAAGATGCTTAATAGCATAGGAGCATTCTTAACATCATAGTTAACGCTTTCAATACAGGAATAGGCTAAATGGGTCTATAAAATGTTCTCCGGTAGGTTTAGAGTCTATACATGACTCATCCTCTGCCTTTATAGATCGAATTTAGATTTTTTAATGACACTTTCAACTTCTATATTATATAACATGGATTTTATGATGTTCTCACCTACATGTGGTTAATGTGAATGGCTTATTCTAATTACAGCAAGAATAATATTTTTTTTGTAATTTTGTTAAGCAATCACCTTTGACTTCAAGTAATAAGAGTGGTGTGTGTTTGAAATTATATTAAATACTATTCAATATAAACCATACAATATCTATTTCAATATAAAATATTTTGTATGGACACATTAATATTCCCTCCAGAATAATACAACTTAGTCAACATTTAATTATAGCTTAAAAATTAATATCTACAATTATCATTAAATTAAATAAATGTGGTTTATTTGTAAAAAAATTGTGGTTTATTTGTAAAACTATTAAGTTATAATTAATAGGAGAAAGACTTACTTAAAAACGCATTTGTCTTGCCTTTAAGCAAAAAGCTGAATGCCCTGAAAAGCTGGTTACCTGTTTTATTGTTTCATTTAATATTCTAATAGTCCAAATATATATCCTAATTTAATTAAGGAAATAAAGAGTCTTACAGGAGGAATAAAAATGAAGAAAGTAATCACTTATGGAACCTTTGATTTACTTCATTGGGGTCATATCAATCTATTAAAACGTGCTAAAGATTTAGGGGATTATCTTATCGTTGCCATTTCCACGGATGAATTCAATGCATTAAAAGATAAAAAGGCTTATCATAGCTTTGAAAACAGGAAGATGATCCTTGAATCAATCCGCTTTGTGGACGAGGTTATACCGGAAGACAATTGGGAACAAAAGAGAGAAGACATCCTTCGTGAAGGTGTAGATATCTTTGTAATGGGAGATGACTGGAAAGGCCAATTCGATGAATTATCTGAAGTTTGTGAAGTGGTCTACCTTCCAAGAACAATTGGCATTTCTACATCCCAAATTAAAGATGACCTTTTACAAGTTACTAATGGCTAAAGAATTCGCGATAGGAATTTACCTTTTTTGTTTTAAGGTTTTATTCTCTATCTTTAAACTTTTCCCTTTACGTGATAAAACGACCTTTGTCACATCATTCGGGGACAACTGCCAATATATAGCGGATGAAATGGACAAGCAGGACATTCCTATTCAAAAAGTATTTTTAATGAAGCCGAGCAGTCATATAGAAGTGAAGGACGATGGAAAAACCATCGTCCTTCCGTTTGAATCTAATAATATCATTGCCATGATCCAATCAATTTATCACCTTGCTACATCAAAATGGGTCATCATTGATAATTATTTTGGCTTTCTTTCAGCCATTGGATTCAAAAAGCAAGTGAAATGTGTTCAAGTGTGGCATGCGGCCGGTGCCGTTAAGCAATTCGGGGCAAAAGACCCTTCCATTCAAAACCGCTCTGCCCGTGCAAGAACAAGATTTTTAGAGGTATATAAAAAATTTGATTATGTTACGTCAGGTTCAGAGAGAATGGCGGAAATTTATCAAGAAAGTTTTCAATTGCCGACATCCCATATTCTAAGAACCGGGATACCTCGGACTGATTTCTTTTTCAATGATGAATCAAAAAAAACGGCACGCAGTTCGTTGCTAGCCAAATATCCAGAACTTGAGCATAAGAAAATCATTTTATACGCCCCTACATTTCGTAATGACGGCTTGAACAACGGAGAGATTGCACTCGATTTGGAAATGCTCTACAAGGAACTAAAGGACGAACAATATGCGTTATTACTTAAACTACATCCAGCTGTAAAAACGGGGGATGATCTACAACATAAATTCCCAGGGTTCGTTTACCCTGTCAAAAGTGAATTTCACGTAAATCAACTGCTGATCAGTACGGATCTTTTAATAACCGATTACTCTTCGATTCCATTTGAATTCTCTTTTTTGGAAAGACCAATGATATTCTTTGCATATGACTTAGAAAAGTATGTGAAGGAACGGGGATTTTGGGAGGATTACGCCTCTTCCATGCCCGGACCGGTGGTATCTACCACTGAAGAGCTTTTAGGGAAAATACGGGTAGCAGATCAATCATTAATGAAGATTGCTCCCTTTAACCAAAAATGGAATCAATACTCTACAGGAAATTCAAGTAGGAATTTAGTTGATTTCCTTTTTAAATAAAATCAACCCACTTTGTAAAATGAAGTGGGTTTTTAATGTTAAGTGGCAGAATATCCAATAACCCCTCATAAAAAGAAGGAAATCCCTTCTCAATGTGAAGTTAGATGGGACAGGAAATGAACATTCTAAAAATAGCGCTATTTTTACAGGGATTGACAAATAGGAAAGCACGAAGCCACATTGTGAGAAAGGACTCATAATATAGAAAATATTGTAGATTACACCTCTCAAACCTAACCAATATAAACCAGTAAAATACTACTATTTTCCCCTTGTAACAAAAATGTAATATTTTTTAACCCTTTTCATTTGTTAGAATAGGGAAAAAGACATATTCGAGGTGGAAAACCGTGAAAAAAAGTATAGTCGCATTTTCGACATTAGCCATTTTATCTTCGACTTTTGTTTCTCCTGCCCTTGCCAGTACTTATACAGTCAAAAGCGGCGATAACCTAAGTAAAATTGCACAGAAGCATAATACGACAGTAAAAGACTTAAAACAGCTTAACAACTTAAAAACAGACTTTTTGAAAATTAATCAAAAATTAATTACATCCAACTCCAAAACAACATCAAATGCTTCTTCAGTTTCCGTGAAAAAAACAAAAAATACCACATATACCATTGTTTCAGGTGATACCTTAACAAGGATAGCAAACAAGCATAACCTTACACTTGCTGAATTGATGAAATTGAATAACTTAAAATCCGATAGAATTTATGCAGGTGCTAAACTTATCGTATCTAAATCAACCACTACCACTACCATTGATTTACCCAGCAGCTCCAAGCCATCCAATGTTACACAGACCCCAGCGAATTCAGCTACATACATTGTGGTAAAAGGTGACACACTTTCCGGAATTTCCAGAAAAACCAATTTGACTGTAGCTCAGCTTAAATCTAACAACTCGTTAAAATCCGATTTAATCAGAGTTGGACAAAAACTAAAATTAGGTAAATCGGCAAGTACAGCCCCTGCAGATAAAAATGATGGAAAAGTGGAAGCCCCAAGTTCCGGGAACAAAGTAACCGCACTCGTTTCCGAAGCAAAGAAATTAATTGGATCACCTTATTCGTGGGCGGGCGCCTCCCCATCAGGTTTCGATTGCAGCGGATTTATTTACTATACGTTCAAAAAGGCCGGGTATGAAGTTTCCAGGCTATCATCTTCCACATATTATGATATGGGTAAAAGGGTTACTTCACCGAAAAGTGGCGATCTTATCTTCTTTGCAACGGGTTCTAATAAATCAGTTGTAAGCCATATGGGAATCTACTTGGGCGGCGGGCAGTTCATTCATGCCTCAACAAGTAAGGGAGTAGAAATCACTTCTACTTCAAACTCCTATTTCAAGAGCAGAATCATCGGTTATAGAAGTTTATAGGATTTACTTGCAGACTTTCTCTTAAAGCCGAAGTTCATGTAAGAGAATCACGTCTTCTTTTTATCTATGGGTATATAATTAACTAATATTCGAATGATTAGGAAGCGAAGGAATTCATTTTCTGTGAATCCTTCGTTTTTTTTGAATAAAAACAGGTAAATATGCACTCTAAGTACAAAAAGAAACTATTCTATTTTTGATTAAAAAAAGGTATAGTTAAAAACATACCGACTAGGTACTTTTTCACATCTTCCATTTAGTGGAATGGTTCAGGGAGGAATTAGATGAGATCCGAACATAAAAAAAAGAAAAAGAAACGCAAATCGTTTAAAATAATCGGCTTCACCCTTCTTATCCTTTTCATTGGCACAGTTGCTTATGGAGCTTCAGTTTATCAATCTTTGGCAGGTGCGATTCAAACTATGCAAGGTACTGCGCATAAAACGGATAAGCGTGTAGATGACATCAAGTTCAAAAGCAAAGATCCATTTTCAATACTAATTCTTGGCGTGGATGAAAGGAAAAATGACAAAGGTCGATCAGATACGATGATTGTCATGACTGTTAATCCTAAACAAGAATCCATTGAATTATTGAGTTTACCCAGAGATACGCGTACAGAAATCATCGGTAAAGGCACAAATGATAAAATGAATCATGCCTATGCCTATGGCGGAGTTTCCATGTCGATAAACACAGTGGAGGCCTATTTAGATATTCCGATTGATTATTACGTCAAAATGAATATGGAAGGCTTTCAGGATATAGTGAATGCCGTAGGCGGTGTCACTGTTGATAATGATATGGACCTTGCCTATAAAGGGTATAATTTTAAAAAGGGCACAATCGACTTAAATGGAAAAGAGGCATTGATTTATTCCCGAATCCGAAAGGAAGATCCCCGCGGGGATTATGGACGGCAAATGCGGCAACGCCAGGTTATCCAAGCCGTCATGAAAAAAGGGGCAAGTCTCTCAACACTTACCAATTATGACGATATTTTCGAGGCACTAGGTAAAAACGTGGAAACCAATTTAAGTTTCAATGAAATGTTGAGTATCCAAAATAACTATAAATCATCCCTTAAAAATATAAAACAATATACTCTCGAAGGTGACAATCAAAAGCTAGATGGCATTTGGTACAACATTGTTCCAGAAGATATAAAACTTGAAGCCCAGAACCGTGTGAAGAAACATCTGGGATTATAATGGAGAAAGGATGGCTTTTATCAGTCATCCTCTTTTTTTCGGTCAATCCTTCGTTTGTTTAAAATAATCGGTACGTATCACTTGGTCACTCAGATCAACCTCCTTTTGGTCTTCTGGTGAAAATCCTTCGACCTTCCCTTTTCCATTTATTTTCATTTGAGAACCATAATCCCCTTTTAATATCAATGCGTCGCCATCTTCGCCATTCAGCATGCTCTCCCCAAAGTATGATGAACTCTTAATATTTAATAAATCGTATAGAGTTGGTAAAATATCGACCTGGCCCCCCACCTTATTAATCGTTCTTCCTTCCATATCCTCCTGATAGATGATCAACGGAATGGGCATATATTTTTCAATCCACTGCTCATCGCTAATTTTATTCTCGTAATACGCTTCAACTTCTTGTTTATCTTTTAAAAATAGTCCATCATGATCTCCGTATATGACAATCACGCTGTCTTTCAATTTCCCGTCATCCTTCAACTTCTTTACGAAATCCCCGATGGCTGAATCTGTATAATGAATTGCTTCGAAATATTTAGTCAGATAGCTGTCCTCTTTTCCAATCTTAGGTTTCAATGTTATCTGTTCCTTCGGTAGCGAAAAAGGTACATGACTGGTCAGCGTAACGAAAAAAGCGTAATAGGGATTTTTTTTATCTTTTAAGAAATTATAGCTTTGATTGAAGAAACTGCGGTCTCCCAGGCCCATCGATATCATCTCATCCTTCTGCATATCCTCTATTGAAAGATAGTCATCAAACCCTAGCGAGGGATATGCATGCTGCCTATTCCAGAAGTCTTCTTCATCCCCGTGGAAAGCATAGCTTTGATAATCCGACTTCTTTAATTCTTTAGCAAGACCCGGAAAATCATTATAAGGGAACCGAAAAAAGGTCGCCCCTTGCTTTAAAGGAAATAAACCGGTATTCACGATCAGCTCTCCGTCAGATGAATTTCCAAATACAGTCTGTGGATATACATGCGGGAAGTACAGACCCTCTTTCGCCAATTCATTCATGAATGGTGTGACCTCCTGTCCGGCACTCTTTTGAAATAGCGGAAACGCCTGTAAAGATTCCACCTGGATGATAATGAGATTCTTCCCTTCCAAAGAGCCTGAAAACGCATGATCCTGCCTGTTCTTTTCATCGAAGTAATCAGAAACGGCCTTCTTTTCTTTCGAAGACATACCATGCCTTCCCGAGTCAGTAAAATAGGCATACGTATCCAATACGTGATGACCGATCGGACCCCAGTTTCGCAAGAAGGTATTCGCCTCATAACGCCGGGTTATATCGACCTTATCGATAAATATATTCTTTACCGGCTTTAGCCCCGCTATCATGAGGAATATTATGGCCGGTACAAGTGCCATATGCTTGAGGGGGTATTTTTTCTTCATGAATGACTCAGCAATTGGAAAGCCTAACAGAAGAAAGATTGAATCCTTCATTTTCATCATACTGAATATACTTTCACCAAGCCCATTCAGATTGCTTTTTTGCATCCACATATAGGAAGTGATAGGTGTCGAGTAATAGCGATAAAACCAAATGTCCCCAAGGAAAAAGGCCATGATCGAAAGAAGGAAGACTGAAAAAATGATGCCCTTTAGGACTCCATTCGGTACGCATTCCTTCAGATAAACAATAAAACCGGCAACGCCGATGATTATCGTAAAAATTCCAATCGAAAGATCATTACCCATCCTATCATTCGTATAAATGAAAAGTATTGCCACGATTAAAATGGACATAATCTCAAATAACCGTTCCTTCAATCGCTGATTCAGGTTGTTCTTCATGCTCCTGCCACTTTCCTCTTCATTATTTCCAGGACTTAATTAAGCCTGATTACGGAAGAATACTTATAAATATTACTTAGCGTTGCCATTTATGAGAAACTGCACACAGAAAACAGCATAAATATTTGGCAGTTATCCAACTAGTCTTTAATGTCTTCCGTTAAAAACAAAAAGCCTTCATCGGATGAAGGCCTTTCAACTGTTCTAATCATTTCTGCGTGTTTTGATTTGGCAGTCCGGCAAAAAAATATCGTCCGGCTGCCACCAATCATAGTGTTTTTCCTACTATCTCTTCCATTCAAAAGCAATCTTCCAATCTTCATCAGGAATCGATTCTGCCAACATATCCCCTTCTTCGAATAAAAACCGCCATGGCATGCTTGAAAGTGCTGGTATCTCACCCAGCTTTGAAAGATCGAAAGCCTTTTTTGCCAATAATTTTCCGTTCTCATCAACTAACAGTAAATCCACGATATCAAACAGGACAGCTTTCTCCAATGAATTTCGTAGAAAAGCCACTATGATTACATCATCCTCCACCCTAGTCAGCTTAACACCGGAAATTGAAATTTGATTCGGTTTTAATGCAGGAAGCCTTTGATGGTGGAATTTATATACATATTCCTCTTGCTTGGAAGTTTCCCAATCCTTGTGAAACATTAGGGAAGTATGAACAGTGACATCCGGATTGTGTACCTTATGCCCATCTGAAGCTAAAATATTTTCCCTTCCATTAACCCCTTTATCCCTTTTTCCAAAAAAACTCATCATTCATCACTCCCCAAAGCAGCTTCGTCTTCCTGATTGCTTTTCATATATTCCATAAAGCCGATGCTAATCTCCGACTCGATTTTACTTAATAGAAGATTGAATTGACTAAGAGCTTCTTTTTCAAACAGCATATATGGGTCCTGTTGACCATAACCGATTAAACCCATTCCTTCCTTCACACTATTCATTTCGTTTAAATGGTTCATCCAATTTGTATCAATATGCTGCAGCATGAAAACACGTAACTGATTTTGCCATTCTGCATCGGCTTGAAAAATTTCAAGTATCGCTTCCAATTCACCTAAAGCATCCAGAGCTTTTCCCTCAACTATATGACCTTCTAAGTCCTGCAAATCACTTGCCTGCCAATCCAACGTCAGGAAAGCAAGGGAAAGCTCTTCAATAAAGGCCGAGTAATCAGGTTCCTCTATATGCTCATGGTAATATTTCACTATGAGCCGACGAATGTATTTTTCGATATATTCAAGTAAAATGGCCGACATCCGTCCAGATTCCAAATCTAGTATCCGGTCTCTCATCGCGTATATGATTTTACTCTGCTCATTTAATGCATGTTCTAACTTCAATAAATGGTAACGGCTTGATTGATGCATCTGCTCTATCGTTTCCTGTACCCTTTTCACGAATTTTTCGGGTGCAGGGCCCACCACCAATCCACTTTCATCCGTTTTGATCTTCTTTATATACCGTTCGAGTTCTTCTTCATCATAGTAATCAAACAAATCATCTTCAAATGAAATGATGAATTGTGTTGAACCTGGATCACCCTGCCTGCCGGAACGTCCCCTAAGCTGCATATCAATCCGATTGCTTTCATGTCGCTCAGTACCGATAATATGAAGGCCGCCCAATTCCTTGACAGCTTCATCCAATAATATATCGGTTCCTCGCCCAGCCATGTTCGTCGCCAGCATCACTTGATATTTTTGGCCGCTATTTGCGATGATTTCCGCTTCATCCGCTTCCGTCTTCGCATTAAGGATTTGATGCTTAATTTTCGCCTTCTCTAAATGAACCGAAATTTTTTCAGATTGCTCAATGGAGGTCGTCCCGATCAAAATAGGTCTACCTTCATTATGAATCCGTTTTACTTCTGTGACGATTTTGTTGATTTTGCTCATTTCATCCTTATAAATTAAATCAATCTCATCAACACGAATAATGGGCTTATTAGTTGGAATTTCAATGACGGGGAGCTGATATATTTCCTGGAATTCCGACTTTGATGGCATGGCACTGCCGGTCATCCCAGATATTGAATGATATAAACGAAAATAATTTTGGACGGTAATCGCTGCCTGTGTTTCATTCTCTTCGGTAATCTCCAAGCCCTCTTTTGCCTCGATTGCTTGATGAAGCCCATCACTGAAGCTTCTACCTTCCATCACCCTGCCTGTGAATTTATCGATTAACGCAATCCTTCCATCCATGACAATGTAGTCCACATCCAATTTCATAATCGCGTGGGCTTTAAGTGCCTGTGTTACATTATGTAATAACTCTTGATGATCCAGTCCATACAGATTGTCGATACCAAAGGCCTCTTCAATCTTCAATGCCCCTCGGTCCGTGAAAAAGGCAGCCTTTGACTCAATGAAAATTTCGTAATCATCATATTCTATAAATGACTTCATGATTTGTGCAGTGATCTGGTGAAGCCCGGTACCATCGCTTGACTTACCCGCAATAATTAATGGTGTCCTCGCTTCATCAATCAAGATGCTGTCAATCTCATCAACAATGGCAAACCGGTGTCCTCTTTGAACCTTTTCTTCTCTTCGGAAAACCATATTATCACGCAAATAATCAAAACCGAACTCTGTTGCCGTTCCATACGTGATATCCGCCGCATACGCTTCACGTTTTGCAGAAGGCTCCAATTGGGAAATGTTCAAACCGACCGTCATTCCTAGAAATTCATGAATTTGTCCCATTAACTCTTTATCACGTCTTGCCAAATATTCATTGGCCGTAATTATATGGACACCATTCCCGTACAGTGCATGTAAATAGCTTGGTAAAGTAGACACAAGCGTCTTCCCCTCGCCCGTATTCATTTGTGCAATGCCCCCTTCATTCAGGACAAAACCGCCTGCAAGCTGAACATCATGGTGCCTAAGATTCAATACTCGTTTAGAAGCTTCCCTTACTACCGCAAAAGCTTCGATTTGTATATCCCATATATTTTTACCAGCATCCAATACGCTTTTAAATCTATCCTTCATTCCGCTTAATTCTTGATCTGAATAACTTTCATACTTACCCTCTAGTCGATTCACGGCATCAACCAACTTATACATTCTATTCAAGTCTTTAGAGCTTTCTTTGAAGAACTTTTTCATACTGGATAGCATAGGGTTCTCTCTCCTATTATTTCAAATGAACTCTAGTGAGATTATAACAGTTATATATTTACTGTTTATAAATTATTGCCTATATATTGTAATTTATAGAAAAGTTTTTTTCACTTTATTACAATATCATTTTAAAACTGTATATTCTTTCATTATTCAATGAGTAAAAAAGGTTCAGGTTACGGTTGGCGGATCATTCGTCAGCTAACATTCTTGGCGATTGCTTTTTCCTTGTTGCACAAACTGGCAATATAGGCAGGCTCTTTACTTTTGCATTCACATAGCGCAGAAATTAATGAATATCATAAAGGGGTTTTTTTATCGATTTTAACAAAGAATATGGAGACTTTCACCCAATGGAGGATTACCGATGATTAAGACATCTAGAAGTCATAAACATTTACAGTCTCATCACTTTGGATTACTCGTTCTTATCTGCTTTATTTGCATGACCTCTCCTATTCAAGCAGAAACAAAGAACACTCCCAGGAATGTCATATTGCTGATTGGCGACGGTATGGGGTTAGGTGCAATAGAAATTGCCCGACAAATGGAATATGGAAAAACAGGTATTTTACATTTGGAAAAACTGGAGCACGTTGCCCTAATGCGCACCTATTCCGCCAATAATTATGTCACTGACTCAGCGGCAGGTGGGTCCGCGATTGCCACTGGAATAAAAACCAACAATGAATCGATCGGTGTCGATGCCAATGGTTCCGAGGTAGATAGTGTATTGGATGCATTTCAGGCTAACGGAAAAAAAGTCGGGATCATCTCAACCAATATGGTAGTCGATGCCACTCCTGCAGCCTTTGGTGCAAGTGTATCTAACCGCTGGACAGGCGGCGCGAATATCGCGAGGCAGCTCTTTGATAACCGGATCGACGTCATTCTTGGCGGAGGTTCCAGTTATTTCGAGGCAAATAAGCAGAATGGCGAGGATTTAATCGCTAAATTTAAACAAGCTGGCTATGGGATTACAACGACGAAAGAAGAACTTAGTTCCATTAATAAACCGGAAAAACTTTTAGGGTTATTTCACCCTACCTACATGAATTTTAAGCTGGATAAAGAAGTATTACATTCACAAGAGCCATCTCTGCCCGAAATGACATCCAAAGCGATTGATATTTTATCCCAGAGTGATAAGGGATTCTTCTTGATGAGTGAAGGTGCACGTATTGATCATATGGAGCATGCAGCTGATATCACTGGAATATGGAAAGAAACGATCGAATTTGACCAGACCGTGAAAGAGGTTGTGAATTGGGCAAAAAATAGAAATGATACTTTGATTGTTGTGCTTGCAGACCACGAAACAATGGGGACCTCCGCTTCTGAAACGATGGATATCCCCGCATTGAAAAAAATCAGGGTTTCTTCTGAATATATGTCCAAACAACTTATATTCGATAAAAATAATGAAATCATTCCAGAAAGTGTCGTTTCCGCATTCAAGAAGTATGCACATATATCCCTTACGGATCAGGAAGTTCATCAATTCATCGATAACGTAAAAAAGAATAGAACGCTTGTCTATCCACAGCATCAAATTGATTGGGAAATCGGAAGCACCATCGCCAAGCATTATAAGGCAGGTGTAGCTGATAGAAGCATACGGGCCGCCAGTTCCACAGGAGGGCACACCGCCAATATGATTCCCATTTTTGCTTCTGGCCCGGGAAGCGAAGCCTTTGATGGGGTCATTGAAAATACAGATGTTTCGAAAATCATCACAAAAGCCGCCGGTGTTCCGTTCACACCTGGTCAGCATAAAACAAAAGAGGAATGAATTCATTCCTCTTTTAAGTTCATTCTCCTGTCTTATTTTACTTTTATGAGGTGCGTTAACTCGAGTTTTGGGCAATTACTAACGATATTGCGCGATATCCCTGAGTTTAGTGGATTTACTCGTGTGTTCCAAGCGTTTACTCGTGAATTCACGCATTTTACTCGTGAGTTTAGTGCATTTACTCGTGAATTTGCGCCGTTTACTCGTGAGTTTAGTGCGTTTACTCGTGAGTTACACCTTTTACTCGTGGATTCGTGATTTAGGGATCGGACTAGTTGATAAAAAGACGCCATGAATGACGTCTTAATTACTCATTTTTTAACATGTTTTATTAAAACATACCCAATTTGGCTTCCTTTTTTCACTTTATACCACTCACCTTGTTGAGATAGTATCGTAATGGTTTGATCCGTGTTCAGTTTCCCGACCGTTTTTGAAGATGTACTTCTTTTTTCTTTAATATGTAATACACTTGCTGTCACAATTCCCATCGTCTTCCTAATAGGGATTTTCGTTGAAACGGTATTCCGATTGTCGCTCTCATCCTTAGCGGAGATGGTCACGGTAAACGTCCCGGTGGACATATTTCTGAAATCCCAAGTTGCCGATTGCCTGCCTTTAGTGACCTGCCTTGAAGCAAGGGTTCCAACCACTATTCCTTTACTGTTCTTGATTTCCACTGTTACATTGGCATTTTCATTTATTTTATACGTTATGTTCGCTTTCTCGGTACTGTAATTACCCGATGTATCGACATCGGTGATATCCGGTGCCGACGCATCCTTATTTATCTTAATCTTCATTGTTGTCGAACCTTCATTACCGCTTCGGTCCATTGCAGACATTTCTGCTGTATATGTACCGTTATTTACAGCTTTCGTGTTCCAGGTTGCTGAATGGCTCCCCTTTTTCAAGGTTTGGTCATGGACTGGGGTGGCTAAGACTTTCCCCTTACTATCTTTAATCGTGAGTGAAACTACAGCTTCTTCTTTAAGGGAGTATATGATTCCAACCCCATCATTTATATGATCCTGCTTCGCTTTTAGGTTTATTGGATTCGGTGCCGCCTTCGCAACAGGATCCCTTTTAGGTTCAGACACTGCATGTCCATATTCCTTTTCTATATTAGTGTTAGGATAATAAAACCCCAAGATCTCTTGATACGTTTGACCTGCTTCCGCTCTGTTTTTCGCTCCAACCTGACTTAGGCCGACGCCATGTCCGTATCCTGACCCTTCAATAGCAATTCTGGAAGGATTGGAAGATGAATGGTCAACCATGTAGCTTTTCATCACATCCTGCCCCACCATGCCCCTGATTTTGGAAGCCGCTACATTCGTAAGGCTAACCTTTTGCTCCAAAAGTTTCCCCCTTTCATCAACGAGATTCCTTACATAGAAATTGATTTGGATGGAGCCTTTCGTAACCCGGCCTCCCGTTTTTTTACCAGTTAAGGTTAAAGCGGGTATTTCAGCAATTTTAATATCCTGCTTGGCATATCCGTTATTTTTCAGCCAAACCTTCAGCTTAGGTACAACCGCTTTATCTTTTTCCTGTACACTTGTCCACCATTCATCCGGCTGTGATAAATCTTTCTTTGACAGGTCAATTTGCTGCTTGTCCAGCGTTATCGCCCAATTTGTTTTTGTATCATAGGAATCTTCTTTTATAGGTAAATATGCAAGAGGGTTCCCACTTGACCAAACATTCGAATTCGATTCGGTCATGCCTCCATTGCTTGAGGAAAAAAACGCTTCGATTATTTCACCATCATGTTTGATTACCATACCCGTTGTCTGCTCAATGGCTGAATTAGTTTGGTAGTGACCGTCCGCCCCGCCATATACTTGGTAGGAAACCGTATCATCAATTAATGCAGATTGATGGCGAAGTGCATAAGTCCGGGCTGCAATTGCCTGTGCCTTTAAGGCTTCGGAATGCCATAGTGCGGGCATTTCCCGCGGGACAACGCCCTTTAGATAATCTTCAATGTAAACATGATTGATAGGACGAATGTAACCGCCCTCCACTGTAAATAAAAATGATCCTGTATACGGCCGGCCGTTTATGGACAATAAAGCATCTTGTTTAACAGGAATTATCTTTAAGGAGGCATCGGATCCCATTTTCTTGGAATCTTTGTAAACGCCAAGTTTTCCTGACTCCATTTTCAAAGTCAGTTCTTCCCCCTCCTTGATGAATGTCTCTCTCCCTGAAGTACGATAGTCCCCGGTTGCCGTTAATTTGACACTGGTTTGATTCCCTAAGTAATTCTTCAGTTTCACTTCCATCGTTTTACTCTCTTCCGTTGCCGATGCTTCATGAGAAGGAAATGCAGAAAAAATGATAAAGAAAGCAATAAACAAATACTTTAGACTCCTCATTCCTCTTCATCCTCCCTAAACTATTTATCCTTCAAAGATTTCCAGATCCTTGTACGCTCAATTCATTGTCCATAACGGCGAGGATGATGTCACTGCTGCTGAATGATTCCAGGACCATAGAATTCAGGTCCCGGGTTCCCTTTTCATTATTCGTAAAGGCTTCTATGATTATGGCAACCTATATTCCGTTCACAGAACTCTCTTTTTACATTCTGGATGTATGGCTCATTATCCTTCAAATCCAACCTTTAATATTGAGATAACGTGACTCATTCCATAACCGGTGAAAAAATAAAAAAAGCTGGACACGGAAGAAACCATGTCCAACTTTTTTAGGGTAAATGCTAGATGCATATAACCCATTACCGATGAATTATTTCTTTACTTCAAATACTTCTTCAAAACCGGTTTCATATGATCGATGACTAAATGGCTGCCGCCACGTCCTTTCACATCTTCAATCATCCAGGCCATGAGAAGTTCTGGATCTTCCGTGTCCATGGCAACAAACCAGCCATTTTCCGTTCCGTCAGAATTTTTGGATGCCTTGATTTCAGCAGTACCCGTTTTGGCTGCCATTTTGATGCCAAGATCATTTATTCCATGTCCGCTTCCCTTAGGATGTTCCACCACTTGTGTCAGCATCTTGGTGATCTGATTTGCTTGGTCAGCTGATATGGCATTTTCTTTCCATATTTTCTTTTCTATTTTATCTCCAGCTATCAACGAAGGTGCCAGGATATTTCCTTCATTCAAGAAGGCTGAATAGGTCATAGCGAGATGAAGCGTGCTCATTTGGACTTGCGCTTGACCATATCCAGCGTCTGCCAAGCGTCCTTCACTGTCGATCTTACCAATGCTCGATGCTTTGATCGGATAATCGTAGTTCAAAGCTTCATCAAATCCGAATGCCTTGAGTCCATTTGTGAATTTTTCCTTTCCAAGCCCCAATGCTTTTTGGGCAAAGTAAATATTGTCTGAATAAATTAATGCCTTTTCCATATCGATTGGAACACCGGGGTCAGAAACCCTTGTAATGGAATGGTCTTTCCATGTCGATTTGGCCCACGTTCTTCCTTCGATATTGATCGCCTCATTCGGATCCACGCCATTTTTCAATGCGATTGCCGCAGTTATGGCCTTAATGGTTGAACCAGGTGCAAACGTCGAACTGAAGCGGTTTAGAAGCGGTTTTTTTGGATCTTCTTCAAGCGCTTTTTGTTCCGCTTTTGTTATCCCGAATATATATTTATTAGGATCAAATGACGGACTTGAAACAAGTGCAAGTGTTTCACCGGTCTTCGGATCAAGTGCCGATGCTGATCCTGCTTCGTTTTTATATTGCTTAAAGATATCCTTTTGAAGCTCGGCGTCGATGGTCAATGTAATTGTTTCTCCCTCTTCAGCGGGCTTCTCAGCAATCACCTTTTCTTCGCCATCTGCTGTTTTAATAAAGATCTTACCGCCCGGTTTCCCTTTAAGGCGTTCTTCTAAAACTTCCTCAAGGCCGCGCTTGCCAATAACGTCATTTGAGGTGTAGCCTTTTCCTTTTAATCTCTCCAGGTCTTCGGCCGATGCCTCGCCGACATATCCGATTAGATGGGCAGTGGCCTCTTTATATGGATATATGCGTTCTTCCGTATTATTGACCGATACCCCAGCAATGCCCAATAGCTTTTCCAGGGTTGCAGCATTATCACTTGACATTTTCTTGATAGGGACGAAATAGCTGGGCTTTACCCATGATTGTTTTAATTTCTGATTCACTTCGTCGGTGGACATATTGAGGATTCCAGCGACCTTTTTAACCGTTTCGGATGCGTTGGCCATTTTCTCTGGCACAATTCCTACTTCCGATACCGTTCCATTCATGGCAAGACCACGTTCATGTCGATCGACAATTTCCCCGCGAATGGCTGGATACGATTCGACCGATATCTTTTCACCGGCTTCCAACTGAGGGAATATATAGCTTTCATCCCACTTTATGTACCAATTCTCTTCCTCACCTTCCCCTTCCTTGACAAGGGTCGCTTTATGGTCAGAGCTGACAGCCCCCGCCATAGTGGACATATCTACGGTATAATCAAGGTTTACCTTTTCTCCATCTTTATGATCTTTTTCTTCTTTTGGCTGTTTATAATCCACCTTTAATTGGTTGACTTCTATGCCCTTATAGATTTTTTCATAACGCTTCGCAAATTCATCCGCACTGATTTCTTTCTTTGTCTCAGGTGACAGATACTCGTACATTTTCTTAAAATCCTGTTTATTCCAAAGCTTCGTGTATGCCTCAAAGCGATCTTCTGGACTTGGCTCATCCGAGCATCCGGCCAGGAACAATACGCTCATCAACAATAAGCTGGAAACTAAAACTAGTTTCTTCATGATTTCCTCCCAATGAATAGTTAAAATGGTATACATATAGTTTATCAAAATATTAGGGGAATGGGGGAATTTGTATGACCAATTTCTTCATTTTGCTAATTTACCATGTTTTTTCTAAAGCAAAAGTCCTGTACATAGTGTACAGGACTCTTTACTAAAGCATTCTTTTTTTTCGGCTTTTCTTCTCTTGCAACCATTTTTTCAAGAAGAAAAAACCCATGACGCCCGAAATGATGAGACCGCTTGTCGTTACAATGACAGCTATCCATTCGTATAAGGTGTAATCCATATATGCTTTCCAAGGTAATTTCCCTTTCCAATCTTCAATATATAGATTCATTCCGAATATCCCGGAGATAACCGTATAAATCGTTAGTATTTGCAAAAGATAATTACTGCTTTTCCCAGCCAGTTTATCCTGATTTTGATAAAGGTAGGAAAGGGTCTCCTTCACTTCTTTGTAGAGTGGAGCTATCCTGAAGGTTTCATCCGTTTTTTTGAATAGCTCTTTACCGATAGCCGTACTATTGACTTCTGTAAATAAATATTTTGCAGAAAACTCAGTGATCATGAAAATCAGCATTTCCGTATCCGACTGATCTTTTTCTACATCTATCTGGGAATTCTCATGAGCCAATTTGAGCAGTACGATCTTATAATAGAAGAAAAGCAACACTGTATAAAAGTGCTGGCCATACATTTCGCTTGCCAGTTCCTGTTCCAGTTTACTTGTTGCTTTCGTGACACACGCAAAATGATACATGCTTGTTACATAATAGGTTTCCTTGCCCCACCTGTCATATACTCTTTCTTGATAATACTTTTCAATATAATCAGGGTTTAGTGCCCCTATATATGGCGCTCCATCATTGTCATATCCGTTCAGCTCGCTGATCCGGAATAAGTCATTTTTAGATATTTCACGATTCTCGGGGAATGCAATATAACTGATTACGTACATTCTTTCATCGATGAAGAAGGGTAAACTGCCAAAATAGGTCGGGTCCGCCTGATCTTCATCCATATATTTTTCCATTGGCGGCAATAGTTCATTAAAGATGAAATCCTTCACCTGTTCATACTGATTTTCCCGACAGCCGACTTTCGTTTTCTCTTCGTCATCAGCAATCGGTTCGAGGATTCGGAATGTATCGCCAAAATAGAGCACATCATTATAGGAAAGTCCTTCAGGTAACGTAACACGAAGATTCATCATGCCAATATGAAATGGGCATATAAAAATATCTATAGAGTTAATAATAAATGGGGTATTTAGATAGGGAGATTCGAAGGTACATTCAATATCCAGTTTTTTCGTAAAACGGCGCAAGCCTTCCTTCTGTTGTGCGTTACCTGGAAATAATATCGGCTCGATGTAAGGCATAAAATACTTTTCCAATTTACGGTGTGAAACTTTATTGCCACCGTAAAATTGATTTTGTTGTTCCATATCTTTCAAGTTCAAAAAAACGAAATTGTCCTCAAACAACTTTTCGACAAACTTTTCAATCATATTTCCTTCAAGGGTAAACGGAAAGATGTATTGCTGGAAAGCTCGCTTCGTGGGATCATTCTTATTTACTTTCACATCCATAAAATATATTCCTCCGATTAAACTGGGATAAATCCAGGTTTAATTCATCTTGTTTCTTATATTTACCCATGTATATATAAACAAAACGAAACATATTATAGAAATAAAGTGGACATATTATCCAAGAAAAAAAGATCCCCCAAGCAAGCGCTCGGGGGCCATCGAAAAGAGTTCTCCAACTCTCTTCACTTTAGGGTACTAGAAACTGATGTTTCTAATGAAAAATCCGATATTCGGACCATTTTAGCATTTATTTTCAGTATGATAAAACACGGAATCCCTTCATATTTGGACTTTACGGCTTATTATTAACTTATTAATCCGGATATACAGTCGTTAACACATGAAAATATAACTATAGGAATAAACACAAGATCTCCTTACCATTTAATCCATCCTTTTATCATGAAAATCACGTTTTAAATAATGGAGAAAGGGTAAATAAAAAAAAGAAAAGGGGAGACATCATGAAAACCGATAGCAATAAGCAACACTTTAAATTTTTCGAGAGAACAAATAACTCTAAACCAAGCGAAAGAAAACAAATGAGCGATTTCGTCAAAAAAATGAAAATGAATGCTCAAAGCTCTCATTTAAATGGTAAAAACTCATGACATATGGGATGTCATGAGTTTTTATCGTTTAAAGTGCGATTTCATTTCCCTGAAGGTTATGCCTCACACATTTTTTGATACCGATTACATTCAAAAAATGTTGGATTTTCTTCATGGAGGTTGCCTGATATTCATCTACAATGGCAAACTCTTTAATATAAGCGATTTTTTCTTGTACATCTGTATCTATATGATCATGGCTGTATTCTTTTTCATTCGATTTTTTGCATGTGTACACCACGGCTTCACCAATTTTCCTGGTTGCCTCATCAAAGTAAAAAGAAAACACAATGGCACATTCTTCATCGTAAAAAGAGGGCTGAACTTTCATATTAATATCAATCATTAACCTTACACCTCTCCCCGTTTTGTTATTTACACTATAACAAAATTAATAAAAGGAAATAGGCGTTCCAAACTACCCTCACGGTTCTTCCACACCTACCAAATGGACCTTACACTCCCAATGCATAGATAATTATAACTACAGGAATATGCGCAAAAGAATAATCCATTGATAAAAAAAAAAACATCTTCAAATGAAGATGCTGAATGAGTGATTGGAAGCTTCATTACTTATTTATATAAACCTGGAAGTTCTGCGTAAAGGCCTGGTAATTCGCTTGGGACAATAACGAAAGCGGCGATGATAAGAAAAGATACGACTAATGCTTTAGTACTTTTTTTCATAGGTCATTCCTCCTTTTCTTTAAAAAAATATTGGTTAAAATAGAAATTAATTCTATAGTTATATTTAACCACATTTCTTTTAACCATATATTTCGACTAAAGAATCTATTTAATCAGTTAAGGACATGTACATACAGCTTTCACCGATTTTTCATAACAAAATATAACTCTAGGCATATTTCAAGGAGAATCAAAATGGATTTTTTTGCAGTTGGACAAAAGATCAAAGAGCTACGTAAACAAATCGGACTTTCCCAGGAAGAGTTGGCATCCGGCATTTGTACACAAGCACAGATCAGTAAGATTGAAAAAGGCGATGTCTATCCATATGCATCCACTCTCTACTTAATTTCTCAACGTTTAGGCGTTGATGTAAACTATTTTTTCGATATTGGAATGACCCCTAGGCTGGATTACGTGGAAGAAGTGATTTATCAATTAAAAATTGCCAGAAGAACCCGAAATTATGAGGAAATGCAGCAAATTGTAAAGGCTGAGGAGAACAGTCCTCTCTTTCTTCAGAATAAAAAGAATCATCAATTGATACTTTGGCACAAGGGGATATACGAATACGAAAAAAATAAAGATTTAGATAAAGCCATTAAATTTATTAATCAGGCCATCGCCATCACTCATACGACTGATAAAATTTATTCAGAACGGGAACTTGAAATCTTGAGTAGCCTAGGTGTAATGTATGTTGCCGAAGAACAATACGAAAATGCATTTGCCTTGTTAAGGAAAGCTTTAGATCATTTGGAAGCCCTGCCCTTTTTGACGGATAAAACGCTAAAGACACGTTTGTCCTATAATTTTGGCAGAGTGTTAACACGCCTGGTCCGATATGAGGAGTCCATTGCCTGCTGCCAAGATGCCATAAAGTGGTGCCTCCAACATGATCAATTATATGCTTTAGCGGATTTACATTACCATTTAGGTTATAACTTTGAACTCGTAGGTAACTTTGATGAGGCAAAAGAGTACTTGGAAAAGTCAGCATTTCTCTTCACATTACAAAAAAATCATACCTTTGCTACATTCATCAACAAAAAGTTGGACAGTTGGAAGAATGAAATGAAAATAAACTAATTCCATATATTAAAGCCATTCCCCACGGGAATGGCTATTCCCATTCACAAGAATATGTAGAATCTATCACATATCAATTCCAAAACCTCTATTCTACATTTCAAATTCCAAGCCAAAATGAAGTATAATAAAGAGATGCTTCAAAAACCCACTTTTAAAAAAGGGTTCCGGCCCCTCATCACTTGGTTTCGTGAGTGTGAAGAGGATGAAGGATTCGTGGCATCGTTATCTTGAAGGCCAGTTATTCCTGTTTGGAAGGCTATATATCCGAACTGCTTATATTCATGAGGGTTTTTGACGATATTGACTTTTACAGGGTTTAAATGAATATACGGCTTGTGGCATTGATGATTTGTTCGATTAAATGGATGAAGATGCAAAGTGAACGGCCATGAAATAAGTCCAGCATGATGCATATGATGGCTAAAAAAAGGCATTGCGGCAATTGCTCGGGATGTAATATACACGTCAAATCCTCGGTTAACCGAGGCAATAATATGGTTATTAAAGTACTGATAGTTCATGATATACAAAATATAATTTTGGTTAACAGGGATTGGCCCTGAAGGAGGAGAGTATGGAGCGGGAGTTGTTGTTAGTTGGGGAAAGGCTGGCGGAATTTTTGGAGGTCGGGAATCCGGAAGATTCGGACGTGGTGAATCAAGGGCTCCAGTTATACCGTCAGGGGCTTGTTGATATTAAAGAAGAAGCGGTAGATACGATTGTGGCCGAGGTACAGGATGAGACTCGCTTTAAGTCCAGGTTGAATCTTCTCTTCCCTCAGGATGGAAGCTGTACATGTGATTCAAGGTTCATTTGCCGGCATCAAATGGCCGTTTTCTTTTCTGCGTATTCAGAAAACGCTAGTGTTTCCGATTGGCTGAGTGAATGGAAAGCACCAAAAGATACCTCAACCGCCCAAGCACTGCAGCAAGTAAAACGGGCGAGTGAATTACTTAAACAAGTGGGGGAAAAATCCCTCATCTTAGATAAAAACTATCCTTCATGGAAGCAATTCGTGAATGCAACCTTTGCGGAACATGTCGAGCCCCATATAGGCGAGCCTACTTATATAATTGAAAACCATATACAAACATACTTTAAACGCCTTAGCTCTAAAGCTCCAATGGAAAGGGAATGGAAACTGCTTTATCATTTTGTTACGCAATTTTGCACGATGCAGCTGACACTGAGAATGATTCAGTTACATAAAAGTCAGCCACAAACGATTCGGGTCTTTTATGCACTTGCTGTCGACCTAGCGGAAGAGCTGCATGAAACGGTGCAGCCGCTTAGCCGGCAAGCCAGGCCCTTCGCCTTTGACCCCTTCGTTTTCAGCATCAAGGAAGATGTAGCTAAATTACTTGACGGAGTAGAAGGTCTAGAATATGAAAAGATCGATCTCTACCGGGAGATTTGGAGCTTCTTATTCTCCAATTCCTCATGGCGTAAAGAGGAACTGGAACGAATCAAGAAAGAACTTCCTGAGAAGTATATGGGCACAACTGAGAGGACGTCCTATTCCCTCGCAGCCATTCACCTTTCCCTTCTGGAGAATCAAGATAAACAAGCGATTGGACTTCTCCATGAATTGAAGAAGGAAGCCTGTCCATACATTTTTTATTGGCTGAATCTCCTGTCTGAATCAGACAATCGGTCACGGGCCATTCCTTTCATTGAATTCATCATCGCTAATGTCCAGGAGTTCCTTGCTGATTTATCCGATTATTATCAGCGGGTAGATTTCGTAAGGACCTTTACGACTTTAATCAGCAGTTGCTGTTATAAATTAAAACGGAACGATTTGCTAGAGAAATTCTACAGAGCCACCCTTCCGCACAGCTATTGGAACTATGCAAATTTCCTTTTTGAACAAGGACAATATAAAAAATGGGTGGAGATGCATATTTACTCAGAAATCAGCATTGACTTAATCAGCAGTGAATCCATCAAAGAAGTGGTCTCTAAAGAACCGGAACTAATCCTGCCCCTTTATTACCATGCGGTCCAGGAAAAGGTTTCCTTAAAGAACCGGCCTGCCTATAAGCAAGCTGTCCGTTATTTAAAAAGGATGCGCACCATCTATAAAAAGAGCAAAAAGGAAGACGTATTCGAACGTTATATTCTGTATGTGGCCGATTCAACCAAACGGCTTCGCGCTTTCCAAGAAGAACTAAAAAGGGGTAAGCTTATCGATGTTTAATCCAGGGAAATTAAAAATCAAAATAGCGGCTCTCGAAAACGGATCCTACGCCCTTGGTGCCGTCAATGAAGAGAATGCCTTCCTCAACACGAATTATATACGCAGGTTGCTATTCAATTGGGATGACGCAAGCTTTTATGGAACTAAAATGACTTCGGATACCATTGATGGAAATCCTGTATTCATTCTTGACGCTTGGGGACTCCTCAACTTTTTTGCAAAGGAGAGTTTCAACTCCTTCATAGAATGGGAATGGTCGGAGATATCCTCCCTTTGCCTGTCTGCTGCTCCTGTTCTTCATGAATCCATCGAAGCGGGGATCCCCGTACCGGATTTCACTAATCTTCAGTTGGACTCCATCGGCTGGAAGCTGCCGGAAGAGGTAGAGGAGGAATTCGTCCCTTCCTTTTGGGAAGAAGAAATATCTTTAGATCTCCCTTCACCAGAAGTGGAAACCAATCGGACTTTTATCGAGAAATGGTATAACGGTGCCGCTAATATGTATTTAAAAAACTACTCACCTATGCAGCATAAATGGAGTGAAGCCGTCGGGGCATTAAAGGATTCAAGACTTTCCCCCGAAGAATTGCAGGCCTTTTTTGACAAAGACAGCTGGCAGGAATGGCTTGGGACCCAGCCTGATCCCAAACCATTCACTATAGGTCTCCGTTTGACTGAGCCTCCGGATGGTAATGGGCCCTGGGTACTTGATGTTACCCTTCGTTCCAAAAGGGATGAGAATATCATCGAAACCTATACAGGAAAAAAACTGCCGCGCGGCTGGAATAAGTATGCAAGTGAAGTGGTGCGTGCTACGAAACGCTGGCAACTCGTCGTACCATGGCTTGGAGAGAATGGACGTCTAAAAAGGGAGATTTCGGAAACGGATGCATGGGAATTCTTGACCGACGCAAGCGAAAAACTCCTGTTTCTTGGCGTCGAAATTCTCCTTCCATCCTGGTGGCTTGCCTTGAAGGAGTCCTCTTTGAAGGTGAAGGCGAAAGTAAAGAGCCAATCGAACCGCGGCCCTTCTTATGTCGGGTTAAAAGCTTTAATGGACTTTGATTGGCGGTTCTCTTTAAATGGAAAAGAGCTCACTGAGGCGGAGTTCGAGGAGCTCGTCGATGAAAAAAGGCGGCTTGTTTTCATCCGCGGCCAATGGGTCAAGCTTGACCCCGCTTTCATTAAACAAATTCAGGAGCTGATTGAAACAGCTAATGAAAAAGGAATCCAACTGACTGACTTGCTGCAGCAGGAACTGTTGAACGGCGAAAATGAAGATGACGATAGTGATTCTGAAAACGACGAAATGCTCCGAATTCAATTTGAATTGAACCAGGAGCTTCGTAAAATGGTGGGAAGACTCAGGGAAACCAAAAACATCTCCATCCTGCCCGTCCCTAATGCACTTCAAGGCGATTTACGCCCCTATCAAAAACTGGGCATGAGCTGGCTCCTTTTTTTAAGGGAGCATGGCTTTGGTGCTTGTCTAGCTGACGATATGGGGCTTGGAAAAACAGTCCAGATGATAGCCTACCTCCTTCATGTAAAAGACAAAGAAGGAGCCAGTAAAGAGCTGCCCACTGCCAATATGGACGAACAAAAGAGTGAACCGATCATTGTTGATGAGGATAGTAACGCAGAGAGCTGCGAAGAGGCTGAGGTCAATACCGCTACATGCGAATCGATCTCTGTACAATCGTCGCTCATCGTATGCCCAACATCCGTCCTAGGCAACTGGCAAAAGGAATTGGAGAAATTCGCACCAACACTAAAAGTTCACCTTCACTACGGGTCTAATCGGGCTAAAGGTGAAGCATTTGCTAAAATAGCAGTGGATCATGATATTGTCTTAACATCATATGGCCTTACCCACCAAGATGCAGCTGAACTATCCTCCATCCATTGGAGCAGCGTGATCCTTGATGAAGCACAAAACATCAAGAATGCCCAAACAAAGCAATCCAAAGCGGTCCGCAAGCTAAATGGCAGGCATCATATTGCCTTATCGGGTACGCCAATGGAAAACCGTTTAAGTGAGCTATGGGCGATTTTCGATTTCATAAATAAAGGGTATCTTGGAACGCTAGGACAGTTTCAGGAAAAATATGTGGCAACCATTGAACGTGATGAACAGAAGGATAAAATCAAAGAATTACAGCGTTTGATACAGCCATTTTTGCTCCGCCGTACAAAACGCGATAAAGAAGTCGCCCTTAATCTGCCGGATAAGCAAGAACAAAAGGAATTCGTACCGCTTACCACCGAGCAAGCATCGTTGTATGAACAACTGATCAAAGATACATTCACTGATATCGAACAACTGTCGGCCTTCGAAAGAAAAGGCATCATCCTGCAGATGCTGAATAAGCTAAAGCAACTTTGCAATCATCCGGCTCTTTACTTAAAAGAGATGGAAAAGGAAAACATCATGAAGGCGCCTAACCGTTCTGGCAAACTCGAGAAGCTGACTGAGCTTGTCGATGCTGTCCGCGAACAGGATGAAAGCTGTCTCATTTTCACTCAATATATTGGTATGGGCAATATGATGAAGGAATTGTTGGAAAAACGGTATGGCTTTGAAGTGCCATTCCTGAACGGGAGTGCGAACAAGAAGCAGCGTGATGATATGATCACTCGATTCCAAGATGGGGAATTCCCTGTCTTTATCCTGTCGTTGAAAGCAGGCGGCACGGGGCTGAATCTAACAGAAGCAAACCACGTGATTCACTATGATCGCTGGTGGAACCCAGCTGTTGAAAATCAAGCAACCGACCGTGCATATCGAATTGGACAACAGCGTTTCGTTCATGTTCATAAGCTAATTTGCACAGGGACACTGGAAGAAAAAATTGACCAGATGCTTGACAAAAAGCAAGCCCTGAACGACGAGATCATCAGCAGTGACAACTGGATCACCGAACTTTCCACAGAGGAAATCAAGGACTTGGTTGCTCTTCAATAATGTTCTCACACTCAAGAATCCGCTCTCACGATACGAAGTTGAATGAGGGCATGCTAGCTTATCAAGACATAAGAAAATACAGGAGAATACATATTCGATATGTATTCTCCTTTTTATTCAAAAAGCACGGGTTAATGCTGCAAAAACGACCTCAGTTACTTCATTTTTCAAACTCCGAAAACCTTTCATAGCTTTCTGGACTGGTATATAACTTTTCCTGTCCGCCCATACTTAAGTAGCCATCCACCATCGATCTAAATCTGTTCAAATAAGTCTGTATCTTTAAAGCGTCGCTCATCATTTTTCCCGGACGTTGAAAGAGGCACTTTATCATGGAAACCATAAAGAACCACCGGTAAGCCATATTTGTTTCAACTCCTTCGATCGTTTTTACGCATGGAACGAATACCGAAGTTATATTGAATGAATGTCAGTTTAACTAAAATAACTGGATCAATACTTGTGCGTCCTACCTCTGGATACATATCTTTCACCAAGTCATATTGAATGAGAAGTCAATGGCGGCCTCCATTTTTCGAACCAAATGGTCGCTGGCACCAGTTGATCTAAAGTAATCATTTCAAGTTGATCTCGCTGAATGGAATCATGTTTAGAAAGCATCCTCATCACCTAAAGTTTTAATACTTCCATTTTAAAACAAAAAAGACTGTAGGCAAAAAGAGATTTTAATTTTATAACAAAGTTGATTGGAACGGGTGTGCGAGACTCCTGCGGGAAAAGCGCGTCTAGGGGAGACACCAAAGGCGCTTTCCGAGGGCGGACCGCCCGCGGAAAGCGAGTGCCCTGCGTTCCAATCAACGTTCAAATTGTACAAGCCATAAAAAGACTGTAGTCAAATTCGAACTCAGATGTCATTTTCTGTTTCAAAAAATCGATTTCACCATATAGAGTGCCGTAATCCAGATGATGATTGCAGAGATTTTATTTAATATTCCAAGGAATTTGCCTGATGCATCAACCTTTTTCAACAATCTTCCCGCAAAACATAATCCATGGAACCAGCACCATGACACAACGATGCATGTTCCCGTGAAAATCACTTTATCCATTCCTGAATAAACAAGTGAGCTCGAACCGATTACACCTATCGTATCCAAGATTGCATGTGGATTCAGTAATGATACTGATAAGGCAAATACAATTTGTTTTTTGGTGGACATTTGCATAGTTTGAGCGTCCGACTGTGGGTTCGCTTTGGCAGACCAAATTTGAAAACCCATATACAATAAAAAAATGACTCCGAATATGATTAATGTAAGACGCAGCCAATCATATTGCATGACAATCAACGAAACACCCAAAATAGCTAACAGGATGAGCACTGTATCACAAATGGCAGCTGTGATCGTTGCAGGCAATGCTTTTTTTAAGGTCGGTTGGATTGCACCTTGATTAAAAATAAATACATTTTGCACTCCTAATGGAAGTATCAGCCCCAATGCCAATAATAATCCATGAAAAAATGGTCCCATACGAATACTTCCCTCCATTCACATTCAGTATAATGAAAAAGACAAAGGAATTGACCCTCCATTTGGTTGGTATTCAACCCAACCAATTTATAATGAATTTAGAACATGAAAGGGGTGGTTTTCGTATGTTTATCGACTGGAGGCCAAACCGACCGTCGAGCATATCACTACACCAACAAATAGTAGATTGGGTGAAACAACAAATTACACAAGGGGAATGGCCGGTTGCGACCAAGCTTCCCTCACAACGCTCATTAGCCGATTCTTTTGGCGTAAACCGAAGTACCATCATTACAGCTATGGATGAATTGATTGCGGACGGATTATTAGAAACTAGGGTTGGATCTGGCACATTCGTTTCGAATAACACATGGAATGTGCTCGTCTCTAGCAAACAGCCCGACTGGAAAAACTATGTCCGCAATGGCCTTCATGAACCTAATTTAAAAACGATTCAGGACATTAATCAGCATGAAACGGACTCTGCCATCATCAGATTGGGCACCGGTGAACTTTCTCCAACTCTATTGCCTACTAAAAAAATCGAAAAGTCTTTGCAATCCACTTCTTTTGACGCCCACTCATTAGGTTATTCTGAACCCAAGGGTGATAAGAGGCTACGCCAAAGTATAAGTGTTTATTTAGAAACAAAAGGAATCAACGTTAGCCCAGGCTCCCTCATGATCGTTTCTGGCGGGCTTCAAGCACTCCAGTTGATTTCAGTTGGTTTACTTCAAAAGGGCTCAATGGTTTTACATGAATCCCCTTCCTATTTAAATTCTGTTCATCCCTTTCAATCTGCGGGAATGCAATTAGTAGGTTTATCAAAACAAGGCCGAGAAAGTATTCCGACACAAATAAAGCGCATCAATGGAAGGAAGAAAGCGTCACTGTTTTATACTGTTCCAACGTTTAACAATCCAACCAATACTACATGGACTAAAGAAGAAAGACTAAACCTCTTATCCACATGCAAAAAAGAACAGATTCCGATTATTGAAGATGACGTATATAGTGACTTGTGGTTTGAAAAGAGACCACCGCTACCTATAAAATCCCTTGATACAGATGGCCTTGTATTGCACATTGGCAGTATGTCCAAAACATTGAGCCCCGGATTGCGCATCGGATGGATTGCTGGTCCAATAACTGTGATTGAACGTTTAGCAGATATTAAAATGCAAATGGATTACGGTTCCAGTGCACTGTCTCAACACCTTGTCGCAGAATGGTTAGAAAGTGATCAATATACAAAACATTTAGAGTGGCTAAGGCATCAGTTGATAGTACGTAGAGATTTTACATTATCTCTTCTCAATCAGTATTTTAAGGGACTAGCAGAATGGCAAATACCTCAAGGCGGATTTTATATATGGGTAAAGTTATGTAAACCAATTGTGAATCAAAACCTTTTCAAGCAAGCGATAAAGGAGAATCTTCTCCTTAATCCGGGGTACATATATGAACCAAATAACAATACGCATCTACGGCTTTCATATTCATACGCCTCGGAGGAACAATTAGATTATGGTATCCAAACCCTCTCAAAGATCATTCGGCGGTTGATTTGATACATGACATCATCGTGTTGAGACATTGATGGAGCTGCCTTGGCAGCCCCATTCTTATTGAACTGAACAATCTGAGTGGGTAAAGAAGTTGTCGAATTACGTTTCACTTAACGAAAGTCACCTGCCTAAGAAAGTTAAAGAGGATATCACGGGGTAGCAGCCTTCCTTTTTACATTCCACTCTTTCGGTTGGATGATGAAAAAAGAATGGTGATTTCCATGATTGATCATAATATGATCGAGGATTGCGATAAGCGCCTCACCCTTATTCTGCTGATATTCATCTGAACTTTCCTCAATGGTGATTTTTTCCTGGTGGGGGTCATAATTAATAGATGTTTTAGCACCCTTTTCAAAAAAGGAAAGGGTAACCTCCTGACATAGGGGATAATCCTGATAGGGTGAATCCGAGCGGGGCTCCTTTTCAAATGGAGAATTGACGTGCTGAAGTGCATCAAAAAAACTTGGTTTTGTAAGATTTGACCTGTGGCTTCCTTTTTCTTCAAATTTCACTGTAATTCCACGACTATATACCTTTTTGCTCGATTTCTTCTTATAAATCATAGACATCCTCCTTTTTTCTGATTCTTTATACCTAATTCCTTTATCTTTCACCAAATACCTGCTAGATAATAAAAATAATTCCCCACTAATAGATTTCCATATAAGCACAGTGAAAACACAGGAAACTACACCTAAAGAATTATACTTCAAATCCATAATCCGGAAAAAAAAGCCCTCTTGGATAAGAGGACTCATACTGAAAACAAATTTGAATAAAGCGAGTTTGCCTTCAGTTTTTTCTTTTGGCTCTTTTCGTAAAGATTGTTGTTTTAAAACGAAACTTTTAAGGTTGATTGGAGCGGAAGTGCGAGACTCCTGCGGGAGCAGCAGGACAGGTGAGACCCCACAGGCGTTTACGCCGAGGAGGCTCACCGCCCGCACCAAGGAAAGCGAGCATCTGGAGGGGAAATCAACCACAACTCACTACCTGGTAAATAGCAACAAAGTATGTGAAAACAGCCTTCCTTTAAAAAAGTTCCAATCAACGTTCGAATTACACAAACCCTCAAAAAAACTATCGGTAAAATCACTTTGTCTACAAACTGCAGCCCTCTTGGATAAGAGGGCTGTTTTTGGTCATTTTTTTGCTTTATTGATGTTAAAGGATTTCTTCGATTCATTTCCTGCAAGATCGGTCACCTTAAATTCGAACTTGTTGTTGCCTGATTTAAGCGGCAGTTCCAAATCCTCTATCTTCTTCTTATAGGCACGCATTTTATATGGTTCCTTGAATTCATTATAGAAAACTTCGCTTCCGTTTAGATAAAGGCGGATTTCATCGAAATTATCTTCTACCGTCACATCCACTCTTGGATTTTTACCTTTGACTCCCACAGTTGCCGGTACACCTTTTACTTTTAAACCTGGTTTTGTTGCATCGACCATAATCGTCCGTTTAAAGGAAACCGTGTTATCCCATTTGTCCGTTGCTTTAACCGTAAAGTTTTGGACGCCATCTTCAAACTTCTTTTCATAAGTGAATTCATATTTATTATTCGTTTTGTTATACGTTACAGGGACCGTTTTATCATCGATTTTAAATTCTTTGATTTCCGACGCTTCTTCAATATCTCCTGTTATTTTGATTTTATTTTTATTGTTCACGCTTAAGGCCTCAGGACTTTTGATCTTTACAGCTGGTGCATGATTATCGATTGGAGCTGAATCATTAGCTAATTCAGTTTCAGCCGTTTTTTCATTACCTGCATAGTCAATTGCCACTACCTGAACCTTTTCCCCTTTTACATCAGGTAGAGTGAATTGTTTCGCATTCGCTGGAAGCGGCTCTTCCATTATGGATGCTCCATCGACTTGTACATCGTAATAGGCAAGTCCTGAACCATTCAAATTATCCTTACCTTGGATGGTTAATACATTACCTTTTTTCGAAATCTTGACTGTCGGCTTTACCGTATCGATTTTGATAGGCATTTTAAACGTCTGCCATTTTGCACCCTCGTAATCTATCATCGCTTTGATTTCAAAATAATAGACCCCATCCTTAGCGAGTGCATTATTGATTTTACCGTCCCACTTACGGGCTGGATTAATTGTGTATGCAGTCCCTTTTCCACCATCATAATAGTCCTTTCGCACATTATTCTCCGCGCGAATTTTCCGGACTGATTTGTTCTCACCATTCAATATATTGAACTCTACCTTTTTCGCATTCCTCAAGAATGATAGGACCGGCACGAAGTCATCCTGTGCTCCATCGCCATTGGGGGAAATCGCAATATTTTTGCCATTAAATGTTTTTCCTGCAGGGTCATAGCCAAGATAAGTGAAATCTTTCCCTGCTGTCGATACTCCTCCTGCCCTGCCATAGAAAGACTCTTTATCATATATAGTGCCATCCAGGATCGGTGCCTTGTCCCATTTCCCTTTAAACCCTACATACGGTACATGCAGTTCCGGATGAGTGTCAGCTGGATCCTTCAATGAAATGAACCCTTCAACAAAATATCCATTTGGGAAGACCTTGTCAATGTCTACAAGAGTCTGAAGGTCATCTCCAAGCACCTTTGCATTGGATATGTCCACTTTCACTTCGAATGTAACCGATTTTTTTGCAGGTACGGTAATCTTATTTGTATTTCTATTATTGATTTTAATTGAAGCGTCCTTAATTTCCTGTGCTTCTAACTGGTTAGCGGAATAACCCAGTTGTCCCTGAATTACATAGTCTGTTTGGATATTTCCTTTTACATCATATTTGACTGCTTTGTTGCTGAAGTTTTCAACCTTTAAAGTAAACGCGAACTTATTGCCGATCTCCTTCATTGCAACCTTCGCTTCTTTCGTGAATGCCTCCGTCACGACAGCTGGTGTGGACAATGCGGCTTGCAGCTGCATGACTCCAGCTCCTTGCCTGCGAGGCGAGTATGGGTTATCCCAGTCAAGGGCCTTATTTACGACACCCTGATCCGTTAATGGTTTTGAAGTATTCATCATCAGGTTCTTAGCCAAATTTGCCCGGGCAAATCCATCTAATTTAAAGTCTTTATCCACTCTTTCAAGAACCAGTGCAGAGCCGCCGGAAACATGTGGTGCAGCCATCGAAGTACCGCTCATCATACCATATTCATCATTGTTCAACGTCGAATAAATTTGTCCGCCTGGAGCAGTGATTTCCGGTTTGAAGTCCAGGTTCGGTGCGACTCCCCATGAACTGAATGAGCTCATTTTTCCTGCTTCTGGATTTACAGCTTTTGTTTTATCACCATTAAAGGTAATCTTCACCTTTTCTCCATCCATTAAGGCCGTTTTCAGCTTTGCACCATCCGATTTCAACATAAACAGCTGCGGAATGGTGATGCTTGGATCTGTAGCCATGGAGATATATCCGTCAGCATTATTGAAAATAATCACGCCAGCCGCTCCTGCTGCCTGGGCATTTTGCGCTTTTTCTATAAAAGAAAGCGTGCCGCGCTCGATGAGGGCGAATTTTCCTTTTACATCCACTTTGGAAAGCTCCCCTGGCGTCCCAAGACCTGCAGCGACCAAGTCATATGTTTTATCCTTTAATGCATTGGGATGTACGCTTGAGGCCGACATGAACGGCGCTTTTCCTGCTTGCCCGTTTATATCATATGTCGCCGCATCCAAATCCATATAGTTATTCTCGACCGATGCAACTTGTACCGAATCATAAGCAAGTCCAGGTGAACCTGAAACTCCAATATCCGGGTTCGAAGCTGACGGGTTTGCAAATCCATTTCCAAAGTGAGCCGAGTTTCCTGCTGAAATCGACATGAGAATCCCATTATCAACAGCTCTAGATACCGCCTGCTGCTCAGGATCTTCTGCTGATACAAAACCTGCAGTGGAACCAAGGCTCATATTCAGCACATCTGCCCCAAGGATGATTGCATCGTCAATTGCCTTAATATATATATCGCCCCAAGTTGTTTGCATGGCGGGATCATTTCCGAAGACCTTCAATGCTAGCAGCTGGGCTTCAGGAGCAACCCCTTTAATGCCGCCATTCTCTTCATCCCCATTGGCGCCAGCGGTTCCTGCTACATGCATTCCATGCATGGAGGCCCCTTCACCAAGGTCAAGGATTTCTTCATTTTCATCCATGTAATTGTATCCATAAGGTACCTTCGCCGTATAATAGTTGCCTAATAGATGGCTAGATTCCTTTATTCCGCTAATTTCACTTTTAGTCAGTTCTGCCTTATTCTCGTCGTTTAGGACCATATCACGGTGTGATGGGTCGATTCCAGTATCGATAATCCCGACGACCATCCCTTCGCCTTTATATCCATATTCCCGCCAAGCTTCCTGGGATTGGACAAGTTCTTTACTATAAAGCATCTCGGGTTTTTCTACAGGACGTTCATATTCATTCGCTATATGTACCTCAGCAACTTCAGGCATGGCTTCCACCTTTTTGATTTCGCCATACTGAAGTTCACCACTGAACCCATTGACGACTGTCGTAAAGCTTTCAAGTTCCTTGAAAGCTATTTTTTTCGCTTTCACCTTTTTTTTCAATTTCTTCTGGTTAGCCAGCTTTTCAGACTTTAATTGTTGTTTCTTACTTTTCGATAACTGTTTAAATAGCTTACCCTCTTTGGAAGCTATTTCTATCGCAGGCGCTTCCTTCATCTCTACGATGACCCTGACCTTCTCGTTACTTTTATAATTCTTTCCCATATCGTTTTTCTTCAACTTCAGGATATTCTGCTGATTTTTCTTCCCTTCACCAGAGCCGCTCGGTGAATTCGGAAGCTGGGCAGCGGAAACGCTTGCAGTAAACACTAATAGAAAGATTGCCAGAATGGACAAGCTACGTTTAATCAATGAACTTTTCCCCCTCTAAAATAATGAATATTTGGAATTTTCTTACTGAGTATAAAAGTATCACAACTTTTGGGGTGATTTAAGAGATAATAGTCACTATTTTCCTATTTAGAACTAGGATATTGTCATTATTTTTCATATATTAATAGATTCACAAGATAATCGACAAAAAGATGGTGATGTTAAAACTAACATCACCCATTTACTTCTAGTTTTTCATTCTTGGATCCAACGCATCGCGCAGTCCATCACCCATTAAGTTAAAGCCGAGGACAGTTAGCATAATCGCAAGACCAGGAAACAGCACCGTCCATGGTGCCTGAATGATAAATGACCTCGAATCGGCAAGCATTTTACCCCACTCTGGTGCCGGCGGTTGAGCACCGAGACCAAGGAACCCGAGTGCTGCACACTCAATGATGGCGGTGGCAATCGCCAAAGTACCTTGAACGATGATGGGTGCAAGGCTGTTCGGAAGGACGTGGTGAAGTAGAATCCTGCCATCCCCCATTCCTATTGCCTTGGCAGCTGTTACATATTCCTCTTCTTTCACCGTTAAAACTCTCGAACGTAAAAGCCTCCCGAATATCGGGATGTTGACGATGGCAATGGCAATGAGTGCGTTGCGAAGAGAAGGCCCCAAAACGGCCACTACGGCAATGGCAAGCAATATACTTGGGAATGCCAGAATGATGTCAAAGACCCTCGATATGATTGTATCTATCCACTTACCGTAATACCCGGCAATGATTCCAAAAAAAGATCCAACCACGACAGACCCTGCTACAGATAAAAAGCCGACTCCTATTGATATGCGCGAGCCATAAATGACCCTGCTCAAAATATCACGGCCAAATTCATCCGTTCCAAACCAGTGTTCCGCAGACGGTGCCAAATGTTTGTCACTTAGCTTTTGCCCCTCAAATGAATAGGGTGCTATAAGCGGCGCGAAGATGGCGATTAAGATGAAAAATAAAACAATCCCCATACCAACAAGGGCTACCTTATTTTTCTTAAAGCTTTTCCATCCTTCCTTCCAGGGAGAGATGACTTTTTCCTCTGTTTCTTTTGGAGGAAGGATTGGCGATGTATTCGTTGCAATTTCAGGCATGAGTTTCCCTCCCTATTTATACTTAATCCTAGGATCGATCGCTGCATACAACAAGTCCACAACAAGATTAATCATGACAAACAAAAAGGCGATGACCAGAATTCCGGACTGTATGACCGGATAATCCCGGGATAGTATTGCATCATAAATATATGTACCGATACCTGGCCACCCAAAAATGTTTTCCGTTAAAATGGCGCCGCCTAAAAGTAATCCTGTCTGCAGGCCGATAACCGTCACCACTGGAATTAATGCATTCTTGAAGGAGTGCTTGTAAACGACCCAAAACATTCTCATCCCCTTAGCACGGGCTGTACGGATGAAATCCGACCTCATAACCTCCAGCATGGACGAACGTGTCATCCTTGCAATAATGGCCATAGGAATGGTCGCAAGCGCAATTCCTGGCAAAATGAGATGTTTGATCACTTCAAAAAATTGATCCACCCTGCCAGCAATGAGTGTATCCATCAAATACAAGCCCGTTATGGCCGCAACGGGATCCCTGATATTATCCCGCCCTGTCGTCGGAAGTAAATCCCATTGAATTGAAATGATGTATTGCTCCATTAATCCCAGCCAGAATATAGGCATGGACAACCCAATCAATGCAATCACCATGGCTACATAATCAAACCATGAGTTTTGGAACCATGCTGATATTATCCCTGCATTTACACCAATGACCACTGCGATGATCATGGCGATCAATGCAAGCTCAATAGTGGCCATTAGGTATGGCCCGATTTCTTCGGAAACCGGACTATTCGTTTTTAACGATACACCCAGGTCACCCTTTAACAGGCCAGATAAATAATCCCAAAATTGAATGAACCAAGGTTTATCCAAACCGAGTTCCTTTGTCATTGCCGCAACTGCCTCTTTTGTTGCTTGCTGTCCTAAAATTACTTGTGCTGGATTTCCAGGGATCGCCCGAATCATCATGAATACAATAAATGCCATTCCGAGTAACACTGGAATGAGAGATCCTAAACGTCGTACGGTATAGGAAAACAAAACAATCACCCGCCTTTTAAATAAGGGTCCTTCGAAGCGCCCTCGATCATTTTGAAATGCATTCCATAACAAAACCGGGCAGCATGCATAAATCCATACTCCCCGATTCGTACGGTTAATTCTCTATAGACACGTTAACTAAAGATTGAGAACCGGTTGGATGCGGAACGAATCCTTTTATTGTCTTAGTTCCAGCAAGTTGTGGTAAAGAGTGTACAAGTGGAACCCATGGTGCTTCTTCATGAATGATTTCCTGAGCTTTTCCGTATAACTCATTACGCTTGGCTTCATCAGCAGTGGACTGAGCTTCGATCAATAGCTTATGGACTTCCTCGTTTGCATAACGGGCATAGTTGTTGGAGCCGATATTATCTTTATCCAATAATGTGTAAAGAAAGTTATCCGCATCTCCATTATCGCCTGTCCAGCCTAGCATGAAAGATTGAGCTTCACCAGCCTGCACTTTCTCTAAGTATGCAGCCCATTCATACGAAACGATATTTGCTTCAATGCCTACTTGTTTTAAGCTTGCTTGAATGGCTTCAGCCACTTTTTGACCATCTGGCATATATGGACGTGGTACCGGCATTGCCCAAAGGTCCATTTTGAACCCATCTTCCAGTCCAGCCTTTTTAAGTAATTCCTTAGCTTTTTCTACATCGTAGTCATAGTCTTCAATGTTGTCATTGTAGCCAGAAACAGATGGCGGCATTGGATTCTTGGCAGGCTCTGCTGTGCCTTCGTAAAAGTTATCAATGATTTCTTTTTTGTTAATTAGGTGAGAGATGGCTTGGCGTACTTCCTTTTTGTCGAATGGTGCTTTTTCAACATTGAATGCAAAGTAGCCGACATTCATGGATGGACGTTCGAATATTTGTAGTTTGTCATCCCCTGTTACTTTGCTTATATCACTTGGATTTAACCCGTCCATTAGATCAACTTCACCTTTGATTACAGCATTTAAACGAGCGGAGTTATCTTTAATGACTTTAAACGTGATTCCATCAAGCTTTGGCAGTCCATCTTGCCAATAATCATCATTTTTCACCACTTCAATCGTATCGCCTGGTTTCCATGATTTGAATTTGAATGGACCTGTTCCAGAAGGATTCTTACCGAAATTGTCTGCATCTTTTTCAAAGCCAGTTGGACTTGCTATGGCAAATGTAGGCATCGCAATGTTTTTCAAGAATGGTGCCTGCGGACGATTTAACGTGAATTCCACTGTATTATCATCAATGGCTTTTACCTCTTTGATAACATGACCTTCATCACCTTCAAAGCCGCCAAACATAGAGGCATAGTATGCAAATTTAGCTTCATCCTTACTTTGTGCCCAGCGCTGAAAGTTTTTAACAACTGCTTCTGCATTGAAATCCGAGCCATCATGGAACTTGATGCCGGTTTTCAATTTGAATGTATATGTCTTTGCGTCATCTGAAACTTTCCATGATTCTGCAAGACCTGGCTTTATTTCCGTATTATCTTCCCCGTATTTTACAAGTGTTTCAAAAACCTGCTGTGTGACGATAAATGATTCACCATCCGTTACTATAGCGGGATCTAGTGAAACTGCATCGCCGCCTTTACCGTAAATCAATACGCCCCCTTTTGCTTCATTTGATCCCCCTTTATCATCATCTTTCTCTTTTGATGTAGACGAGGAGCATCCTGCAAGTGCAAGTGAGAGTGCCAGGATTGTAGTCAACAATAAAGCCAATGTCTTCTTCATATTCTTCCCCCTTTATTTTTTTAAAAATTTATGTGTACGTTAAATGTCAATTGTATAAATGACAAGCAACGTAGTGACCGGGTTTATGCTCATGCAAGTCGGGTTTTACTGATTTGCACTCTGCCATGGCCTGCGGGCATCTCGTATGGAAGGGACAACCGCTTGGCGGGTTAGATGGGCTTGGAACATCACCCTGCAGGATTACCCTATCCCCTTTGTATTCCACATCCGGGATGGGCACGGCTGATAGTAAAGCCTGCGTATATGGATGAAGCGGATCTTCATAAAGTCCTTCACTTTCCGTCAATTCAACGATATGTCCAAGATACATGACACCGACACGGTCGGAGATATGCCTCACCACTCCAAGATCATGGGCAATGAAAAGGTAAGTCAAATCAAAATCTTCCTGCAAATCCTGCAGGAGGTTCAAAACCTGGGCCTGAATCGACACATCCAGTGCAGATACCGGCTCATCGGCAATGATCAGCTTTGGGTTTACCGCAAGTGCCCTGGCGATGCCAATGCGCTGCCGCTGGCCCCCACTGAATTGATGCGGATACCTTTTAGCATGGTAACTGCTTAAGCCAACAACCTTAAGAAGTTCCTGCACACGTGCCTTACGCGCCTTTTTATCTTTAACCCCATGTACGATGAGCGGTTCCTCCAATATTTTTTCAATAGTATGCCTGGGATTGAGGGAAGCGAATGGGTCCTGGAAGACCATCTGCATTTCACGGCGCATCTTTCTCATTTCACGGGAAGATAAAGCCGTCAGGTCCTTTCCTTCGAAATAAACATTCCCTTCACTCGGCTCAAGCAATCGAAGCAATAATCTTCCCGTCGTCGACTTTCCGCAACCGCTTTCACCGACAAGTCCTAAGGTTTCCCCTTTATAAATGGAAAAAGACAAACCATCAACTGCCTTGACCTCTCCGATGGTCTTTCCGAGAACCCCTCCTTTGATTGGAAAATGCTTCTTTAGGTTTTCTACCTTAACCAATGTTTGATTCATGCAAGGCAGCTCCTTTCCCATCTTCATACAGCCAGCAGCGAACATGCCTGCCCTCATCAAATTTCAATAGAGACGGGGTCTCATTTATACATTGCTCCATGGCATGGGAGCACCGGGGGGCAAACTGGCACCCGAGGTTGCTTGTCCCAGGTTTTGGCACATTGCCCGGTATCGAGTAAAGGCGATCTTTCTTTATTCGCATATCGGGAATCGACTGAAGTAAACCGACCGTATAAGGATGTTTAGGGTTTTGGAAAATCGTTTGCACATTTCCTTCCTCTATCACCTTGCCGGCATACATGACAATGACACGTTCACACATTTGCGCCACAACGCCAAGATCATGGGTAATCATCATGATTGCCGTGTCTGTTTCTTTATTTAAATTCTTCATTAACTCTAGGATTTGTGCCTGGATCGTCACATCCAAAGCCGTTGTCGGTTCATCGGCTATAAGGAGTTTCGGCTCGCAAATCATGGCCATTGCTATCATGACCCTTTGTCTCATTCCACCCGAAAGCTGATGCGGATATTCTTTGAGCAATTCCTCGGCACGGCCAAGCCCAACCAGCTTCAACATTTCCACCGCTCTATGTCGGGCCTGTTTTTTGTTCCATTTTTTATGTATCCGAAGCGTCTCAACCAACTGCTCTCCAATAGTGAACACAGGATTCAAGCTTGTCATCGGTTCCTGAAATATCATCGCTATGTCATTCCCGCGAATCTTTCTCATTTTCGCTTCAGAGGCATTTGCGATATTCTCCCCTTTAAAGAGGATTTCTCCCTCCACCTTACCAGCAGGTGAAGAAACCAGACCCATGATGGATAAAGAAGTTACGCTTTTTCCGCATCCTGATTCTCCTACAATCCCTAAAACTTCACCAGGATTGACGTGAAAATCGATTGAATTTACGACAGGAATCACCCCATCGTCAGTACGAAAGCTGGTTCGCAGCCCATTCACCTTAATAATTGGTTCTTCCATCAAATCACTTCCTATATATAACTTTTTTCCCATTACATTATTTGGTTTATTATTGCATCAAAATTAAAATTTTACAATATATTTTCTAAAAATTCTAATTTAACAGAATAATTTTTTTATTTTTTTATACACTCACATTTTGGCATAAAAAAAGACTGCTTATTGGCAGTCTATGAAAGAGGGGAATCAGAAAACTTGATTCCAAATGAGGGTAAATCGGAGTTTCCAGCGAGGAAAAAGCTATATTTGCTTTGGGGAAGTAAGGGATGATAATGAACTAATACTACAGTCAAGCTTTACAGAAGTTTTTTCGTCATCGGAATATTTTATGCTTTGTTCAAGTGCTGAAATTCGTTGCATTAATTTTTCATTATGTTCGTATAAATACTTGTTTTGTGTTTTCAGTTGAGTAAGCATCAAATTAATCTGTACTAATTCATATTCATTATTCGAAGTTTTCACATGGGTCTTCGCCACATGACGGATCAAATCACTTATGAGTTCTTCCATCCGCTTTTTCTCATGCATTGTCTAAAAGCGAGCTTGCTCCTGCCCGGAGGCAAGCTTTATTTCCTTTACTCATGCTCGACCTCCACGTAAGACTATAAGCCAATATGTTCAAAATCCTTGGGTTTAATATCGTTTTGTTTAGATGCGATGAATTGAACCCTCTCGGCGACCACTTCAGTAACATATACATTTTTACCCTCTTGATTTTCGTATCTCCTTGTCTGTATTCTGCCTGTGATACCGATTAAGGCACCCTTTTTACAGTACTGAGCAGTATTTTCAGCAGACCTTTTCCATATGATGCACTGTACAAAGTCCGCCTCATATTCACCAACAGTATTACGGAAGTTCCGGTTGACTGCTAACGTTATATTGGAAACAGCCTTGCCGTCTGGTGTGTATCTTAATTCGGGATCCTTCGTAAGCCTGCCGACGAGGGTAACTTGGTTAATCATTTTTTCACTCCTTCCTCTTTAATATGCTTTTATCATACTCTTTCTACCTTCGAATAAAAAATGAAGGAAATGGCATTATTCCACCCTTTTCCTTCTTAAAAAACCGTTTGAATTGATGTAAAATCAATTTTTTTCGATTAAAATTAAGTAATAAACGCATTGTTAACAAAATTTAATATTTTGCAAATTTTTATTCTATCCTGCATAATTTAGACAATTGCTGGGTTTTCATTTCATTAAGGGACTATCTTTTAGTATGATATAATTACCTTTAAAAGGATTAATCGACATGAACCATTCCAGATAAAATAAAATTCACGTTTAAGAAGGGGCTTTTATCACTCTTCTGGCTAGAAATGGAGGAATTAGATGAAATCATTTAAATTAATTTCGTTGCAAATTGTTACTGAGAATTTACAATTGATTGATATTGTATTAACAGATGGACTAATAATAAATAAAGAAAACGATGCTAGAACATGGTTACTGGAAGCCTTTGTAGAAGAAAAGCATTTCAAAGAGCTTGAACCCTCACTCCCCAATATAGACGGAGAGGTTTATATCCAGGCCGTCATTACCAAAAAGGACAATGAACCGGCATTGTTTCACACTGTTTTACGCACCATAAGAAAAGTAGGCAACCATTATAGCCTATTATTCCTTGGTCACATCCAAAAAACGCGTAGCAAATATGCTGAACTTCTTCTTGAAGATTTAGTCCAAAAAGGTCTCGCCGGCGATGAATTAATAAATGAGTTCAAGGAAAAAATCCGTTCAAAGCCTAAATTAGCTACGAATAAATAATCCCCCCCTTTATTTCCCTAATCGAATATACACAAAAAAGACTGACTTAGACGAATAAGGATGATAATCCTCTTCTTAACTAAGCCAGTCTTTTTCAATCTGTGCTAATTACTTATTGTCGTCGTGTTTCTTGTCAATCAAGTCATTTCCATCATTATTGTCATTGTCATTATCAATCACATCATTATTATCATCATTCAAGTGGTTATTATCCGTGCCGTTATTATCCGTGCCGTTGTTATCCTTTACACCATTTTTATTCTTATCTATGATGTTGTTATTATCTTCTGGTGCGGGTTTGTTGTCATTATCCTTATCATTCGTTCCACATCCAGCAAGGAACATAATAGATAATAAAGATCCCCCAATTAGTGCAAAAATTCTTTTCTTCATTTTTGGCAACCTCCTTTCCTTCTTTATCATTAGTTATTTTGTCCGAATGAGAAAATAACTTGCGTCCTATTTTTAATTTTAAAAAGGAAATACACTTACCTCATATTTATTGGAATTTAATCATTAAAAAATGCCGGACATATAAAAATGTCCGGCATTCAAAGGGAGAATGGAAAGGGTCTAATTAAAAAAGCCCATGCAGTACTCTTTAATATATACACCGCTGCACGATTCCTTAAACCACTTTTAAAAATATAGTCATATTAGTCCATTTTCTTTCCCCGAAAATGAATGCACTTCTTATTTGTCACCAAAGGCAAACATGATTTCGGCTTCACATGCTACTTCTCCGTCTACCGTTGCCACTGCTTTCCCTTTACCCATTGAGCCTCTCATACGCACTATTTCCACTTCCAGGCGCAGTTGATCACCTGGTTTTACTTGCTTTTTAAAGCGGCAATTATCAATTCCAGCAAAAAATGCAAGCCGTCCTTTATATTCTTCTTGTTTCAAAACCGCTACAGCGCCAACTTGCGCTAAAGCCTCTACAATTAAAACACCAGGCATAACTGGGTAATCCGGAAAATGACCATTAAAGAATTCTTCATTAGCTGAGACATTCTTCAAACCTACCGCTCTTTTCCCTTCATCTATTTCTATGATCCGGTCCACTAATAAGAATGGGTAACGATGCGGAATAATTTCCTTTATTTGTGTGATATCAAGCATTTTTGTTCCTCCTATGATTTAAATATTTCTAACATAACGTTAACTCGCCCCTGCCATAAAGACAGAGGCGTAGTTGCTATGTAATATAAATCCGTTAACGACAGCAACTACCTCAATGGAACTACGCATCCTTGTTCACTATATCAACAATATGGGTCCATGTGGATTTTTGGAAAACATCCATTGCATGTCCTCCACCGATCACACTGTATCCTATAAGTGCCCCGGATAACACAGCAATGAAAATCAATCCGATAACAATGAGTAAACGAAGCCAAATTGGCAAAAGACGGACCTTGATTCTACGATTCGGTTTCGTCTCAACTTCCTTTATCTCTTCTTCAATTTGTTGTCTCATTACACGATTTTGTTCCATATAGAATGTGAAAGCTCCTTTTTCTAAGAAAACTCGCCGACTTGATTCCCCCCATACTCCAGAAAATAGGCAGCTATGGACAAACGATTCTCTTTGATATGAATTCATTATAACCGATTTGCTATAATTCCGCAGGGAGACATTTTATTTTCCCCGATAACTTAACGGATTCCATTGATTAATCCGCTCATTTGATCAGCCATCGTTACAGCCCGGGATTGAAATTGATAAGACCGCTGAACATTAATAAGATCCGTCATTTCTTTGGAAAGATCGACATTTGAGGACTCCAGAGTTCCTTGACGGATAGCTATTTGGTTGCGGGAATCCCCTGTTAATGCAGTCATGATATCGTCATCAGTTACACCCAATTCATTGATGTTTTCGGGCAGGCCAAGTAAATTTCCGCCTAGCCGCTCAAGAAATTGCGGCTTCTTTATCGAGACGATGCCAAGCCCAAAACTCTTTTTTCCGTATTCTTCCGTATCGACCGTCAAAAAACCATTTTTCGAAATCCTAATGTCTCTAACATTTCCGTCAATAAGGATCGGGTCACCATTTTCATCAAGCACCTGATGTCCAGCAGAGGTAACGAGCACCATTTGGTCCTGATCATTCGCATTTGGAGATAAATAAAAGGCGCCATCCCTTGTAAGCCTTGCATTAACCCCTTTACCGTCCTGAACGCTTACGGTGAAGAATTGGTCTTCACTAGTGAATGCAGCATCAAGATTACGGTCCGTAGTCTTTAAGGACCCCTGTGAAAGCACCAATTGAGACTGGCTTATCTTAGCACCTGTTCCCTGCCTTATGCCAGGTGTGGTCAGCCTTCCTTTTTCCTTGGTCTCACTCGGTTGATTATTGAAACTCTGTGTCAGTAAGTCATTGAAGCTCGTTTGGGTCTTTTTGTAGGCAGTCGAGTCCACATTAGAGATATTATTACTTATTTGATCGATTTTACTTTGAAGCTGGTTCAGCGTATTTGTCGCTGTCATCATGGTACGATTCATGTATATTCCCCTTACATGTCCAAATTTCCAAAGGCGGTTTTCTGCTAATGTTCAATTAAAGCCTGCCAACTTCATTGACCGCTTTATCCAAACTTTTATCATAGGCTTGGAGAACCTTCTGACTCGCTTCAAAAGAGCGGTATGCCGACATCATTTCTGTCATCGTTCTCGATTGGTCGACATTAGAGCCTTCAAGGAACCCTTGCTTAGTAGAAAAACCGACCCCTTCTGACGTGTATGCGCTAGGTAACTTCCCATCATTCACAGCCTTATAAAGGCCTTCCCCATCCTTAATGAGCTGTGATGATGGATCATCTGAATAACCGATGCCGAGACGTGCCGTTTGAACATTCCCTTCTAAAATAACACCGTTTTCCGTTACGGTGAACTGATCGCTATCAAGCTGGATTCGATTATTATTTTCATTCAATACATAATGACCGGCAGGTGTAGTCAGATAACCTTGTCCATCTAGAGTGAAACTGCCGTTGCGCGTATAACGGATGCCACCATCACCATCCTGAACAGTAAAAAACACCGACCCTCGCAGACCGGTTTCTTCATTGATCGGAAGGTTTTCATCGGCCAAGGAAATATCTGTATTAAGCTCGGTTTCCTCCAATGTACCCTGGGTAAATAAAGGATTTGCCTCCTGTACGTAAACCCCAGTACTGAGCCCCCCGACCTGGGATAATTCAGGCAAATTCAATTTATTCTCCGCAGGAACCGTTTTGCCTTCTATGTTGCTGATAAGCATTTCCGGAAAAGACCTTATACTCATTTGATCTGTTTTATACCCTGTTGTATTCGCATTGGACATATTGTTTGTGAGCAATTCTGTGCGCCTTTGCTGTGTAAGCATCCCGGAAGCAGCTGTATAAAAACCTCTTAACATCCTCTTCACTCCTCATTCTACATAACTTATCCCGTTCAATTTCTCATATTTATCTTATCGGTCATGAACGTCAGTATCTTAAGGAAAGGACTAGCATTAGGCAGAAGAATTTATATGTATCGTAAGCTAGGTCAGATTTAAAGGAATTGTGTTAAATTCTCGACTAAAAGAAGAGGGCCTATTGCTCATCAGTACTAGAACTGCACGCACTTTCACTATGCCTCATGTTTGTCTGAACCTTAGACCCCTATCTTATGATGCAGATTTCCATCCGCTTTTTAGTTGAATTTGTGCCGTGGCAATTTATCCATATTATCAAGCATGATTCCAGTTCCAATTGCTACACAATCCATCGGGTGTTCGGCAACGAGTACTGGGACCTTAAGCTCTTCAGCGAGGAGTAAATCAATCCCGTGAAGCAACGCTCCCCCGCCTGTTAAAATGACGCCGCGATCGATGATATCAGCAGAAAGTTCAGGCGGTGTCCGCTCAAGTACGCTTTTTGCAGCTTGTACAATGATTGAAACCTGCTCACGAAGAGCTTCCTCAATTTCTTCCGAATTGACCGAAATGGTTCTAGGTAATCCTGATACCATATCTCGTCCACGAATATCGATGACTTCATTACGGGAACCAGGGAAGACTGTTGCAACCTGAATTTTAATGTTTTCCGCTGTACGTTCACCAATCAGAAGCTTATACTTCCGCTTGATATAATGTAAAATTTCATTATCGAATTTGTCACCGGCCATTTTAATGGAAGAAGATGTAACGATATCCCCCATTGAAAGGACGGCAATATCCGTTGTACCCCCGCCAATGTCCACGACCATATTGCCGCTTGGTTGAAAAATATCCATGCCGGCACCGATTGCAGCCACTTTTGGTTCTTCTTCAAGGAATACTTTCTTTCCTCCGCTTTTTTCAGCAGCTTCTTTAATCGCCTTTTGTTCGACACTTGTTATGTTCGTCGGGCAGCAGATCAAAATTCTAGGCTTTGAAAGGAAGCCTTTCACATTCAATGTATTGATAAAATGCTTAAGCATCGATTCTGTTACATCAAAATCCGCAATGACCCCGTCTTTTAATGGACGAATTGCGATGATGTTTCCTGGAGTACGGCCTACCATTTTACGAGCTTCTTCCCCGACAGCAAGAACACGGTTCGTATTCTTATCAATCGCTACTACCGAAGGCTCATTTAACACAATTCCTTTACCTTTGACATGTATAAGAACATTGGCTGTTCCAAGATCTATCCCAATATCTCTAGCAAACATTTCTTAAATCCTCCTTGAATATCCTCACATATAACCTACTTCTGTCCTAATTGTTTATTTTACCATATTGCATTGGCACAAGTAAGTATGAATTATAAATAAACACTAATACAGACTATTTTTACCTCTTTTTCCAATATGTAAAAAATTCCGATGCCTTATGTACTATCTTCGGTCTTTCCCCACAAAAAAATTCCGGCAAGGAACCGCAGTCAAGGTTAAGAAAAAAGCTGACACTATTCCATGTCTCTTTATTCATCCCCTGATTGCTGGATTCGCTTCCAAATGCCGGAATGATATCACAAAGATTATTTGACGATTTCTTCTTCTCTTTCCGATCGTTTATATTTTAACTTTGTCGCTTCTCCACCTCGAAGGTGACGAATGGATTTGTGATAATCCAATATATCCTTCACTTCGTTAGCCAAATCAGGATTAATTTCTGGCAGCCTCTCAGTTAAGTCTTTATGAACTGTGCTTTTAGAGACTCCGAACTCTTTTGCAATGACGCGGACTGTTTTTCTAGTTTCCACGATATACTTTCCTATCTTGATAGTTCTTTCTTTGATGTAATCGTGCACACCACTCGACCTCCCCAAATTGGATGTGAGAAGTGTGAAATGAGATTCGTATTTTTCGAATCGAATACCGCTGCCCTATAAACAATGAAAGATAGAATTATTCACCTATTAGATAATTTGTAATAAACGATTCCTCACCTCAAACACTCTCTTTGCATGGTTTATAACATCTTATTAGCTTGGTTAAGAATATATGCCTAATGGGACAGGAGGTTTGGATTTATTTCTGATTTTCAACTGTTTATTTTCCTTAAGAACAAATTATTTCCCGAGAAATTTGTCAGAAATTCAAATGTTTCAGCATATCGGCCAATATTTCCTCGAAAGAAAAAAAGGAAGCCGTTCAAAATGAACGGCTTCCTTTTACCAAATTTTCAGTTGTTGTCATTCGTAACGCTCAAGGTTTTTTGTTTTGATATTATTAAAAATCTTGATCTTAATTAGATTGTTTTAATGAATCTTTTAAGGAATCGCTTTCCTCAGTTGTATCTTCACCTGGGACAGAGCCTTCTTCATCTGTGCCACTATCTAAATCAGTGCTCTCGTCAGTTTCGTCAACGGCAGGCGGTTCATCCGTGCCAGTTTCAGATTCTTCGATTGCAGGTGATTCTTTCTTATCCGTTTTAGATCCTTCGACTGCAGGTGCTTCTTCTTTATCAATTTCAGTTTCGTCAACCGCAGGTGTTTCTTCTTTTTTAGCTGAATCGTCAAGTTCGCTGCCTTCAGCTTCAGTTGCCGATTGAATGGCAGAAGCTTGTTTATCGACAAAATCAAGTGGATTTAACGCAATGTTATCTTTTCTGATTTCGAAGTGGACATGCACGCCCGCCTCTTCGTTGATTTGGCTTTTTCCAGCTGTAGCAATTGCTTGCCCTTGTTTCACTTTGTCACCGACTGCAACTTTAATGTCTTTAACAGATTGATAACGAGTAACTACACCATCTTCATGCTGTACTTCAACCAAATTTCCAAGTAACGCATCGTCTTGGACTTTCGATACATTTCCACTTAGTGAAGCTTTTACATCGAAAGATTTTCCATCTTTCATTGCAATGTCTATACCTTTGTTTTGCTCATATCTATTGTTGTAAAATACCAACGCTTCTTCTTGTGCCTTTTCATCCGCATTCACATCATAAAACTGTTTCTTAATAACCGTTTTGTCTGCATCGGCTACAGGCATCTTGATTGTCTCAAGATTACTATTAACCTCGACAGAAGGCTGATCATAGTTTTTTCCTGTTTCAGCTGATTCCTCTTTGCCATCCTTAGCTGAATCATTAAAACTATTTTGTAATAAGAAGGCCGCGGCTAAGATTATGGCTGCACTTGCGATATAGATTGCTGATAATGCCCAACGTTGTTTTAGTATACGTCGGATTGTGGAAGTTGGTTTCTTTTCTTCCTCTCTCATATTAATCACCTCAGCAATCATTCTGAACATTTTGGTAAGATTATATACATTCAGATAAAAAAATTTTTAGATTTATTTTGTGGAAATGAAACCGATTTTATTCGTAGAATGGTAAAATGTTTGGTATCTAACTATTGAAGGGTGTTTAATTCATGAAAAAAGCCTTTAAAATCGTGTTAACGTTATTGCCTTTTCTATATATGATTGCCATTTGGATAATGTCGAGCAACCCCGATGATATGATTCTTGATCTTCCATCATCCTCAATTGACCGATTTATCAAAGAGGCACTTCATTTAGTCGAATTTGCCCTTTTGTATATATTATTGGTTTCTGCTCTTGCTGCAAACCAAAAACTGAAACCTGGATTAAGCTTGTTGGCGGCCATAGCAGCATGCTTTTACGGAGTTATAGATGAATATCACCAATCATTCATCCCATACCGCTCCGCTACCTTAATAGATGTCATTAAAGATATCATTGGAGTAGCTGCTGTGTATTTTCATGTCCAATATCATTATTTCAAGCATGAACGGGGCTTTTTGACCATTATAGAAAAAATAAGCACAAAAAAATGAGAGATGGGATTCCCCATCTCTCATTTTTTTGCCGTCATCGTATTCAGCCACTTACTTGAAGACTGAACTTTAACGCCTTTATAATAATATTTTACGATGTCTTCATAGGTTTTCCCTTCCCTGGCCATTCCATTAGCACCGTATTGGCTCATTCCAACTCCGTGCCCAGATCCTTTTGTCGTGATGACAATCTGGTTGCCTTGACGCTCCCAGTTAAAATCGGATGATGTCAGGCCCAGCTTTTCACGAATCTGTTTTCCTGTCATTTTCTTTCCTCCGATTTTCACCACACCTACGCGATTGCCTGATGTTCTTTCAATGACAGTTCCTATTGTTGTTCCCGATGATAGACTTACACCCAGTTTGCTTTCAAAATCTGCAGTGTTCACAACAACTTTATTATAAAACTTTGGTGATTCCTGTTTATCCCAAGGACTGGATACGCTTTTTAAATAGGGGAAATCCGCTTGCCAATAGTCCTCGGAATTCTCAGTGTAGCCATTGCTGGTCGAAAAAAAAGTCGCAGTAATCGGTTTTCCTTCATAGGTTAGAATTTGACCCGCTGTTTCCTTTATTGCTTTGTTAATTTTCTTCATCTTCCATTTATAATCAGAGCCCCACTGTTTTTTCAGCTCATCATTATTCTTATAAACTTGGTGCATGACCGTATCGCTTACATCGGCACCATCAGGCAAGCCTAATCGACTTTCGCTTAGGAGCTGATTGACAATGTAGGTTCTCGCTGTCAATGCTTGTGCCTTAAGTGCTTCTTCCTCGAAATCCGCTGGCATTTCAGCCGCTACTACACCAGCTAAATACGTTTCAATCGGCAGTTTTTCAATCTTTCTTGCAGATGTACGGTAAACAGCAACTTCAACGGAACTCATTTCATTTGCACTTACCTCTTTACCTTCATTCTTCACTTTTTTTTCTAATTGTTCGGCTAACTCTCCACTTGTCTTATCATTTGAAAATGGAAGCACAAGCACTGCTGGAATCATGATAATTACGAATGCTACTGCTATGAATAGTACAATCATCGGTTTGATTGCTTTCAAATTCCTGAGCCTCCCTACACTTGTTTTCTCTGCCGTAAATCACTATCCGGCAGGTATCTTTACATAACAAATGTATGTCGAAGGACAAGCTTTTATGAATAGAAAAATGACAACCATTTAGCTTGAGGCCATGAATGCCTGATACAAGACAAAAAAACCATTCACGTTTCAATGACTCGAACGTGAATGGTTTTATAAGCTATCTTATGCGTTTAAATCGGCAATTTTTTTTGTTTCTGCAGGTACATCTTCGTTAATACGTTCCACATCGGCACCTAGAGAAGCCAATTTACCATGGAAATTCACGTATCCTCTGTCAAGATGCTTTAATTCTGTAACACGAGTAATGCCATCTGCAACCAATCCAGTCAGGATGAGCGCTGCCGCGGCACGTAAATCTGTTGCAGCTACTTCAGCACCTTGTATGTTAGTTGGTCCATTAACGATAACAGAACGACCTTCAATTTTAATATTGGCATTCATGCGACGGAATTCCTCAACATGCATAAAACGGTTTTCGAAAACGGTCTCCGTAATCATACTTGTTCCTTCAGCACGCAATAATAATGCCATCATTTGCGATTGCATATCAGTCGGGAAACCAGGATGCGGCATTGTTTTGATATCAATGGCCTTCAAGGTTTTTGGACCGATAACGCGTAATCCATCTTCTTCTTCAAGAATTTCAACACCCATTTCTTCCATTTTAGCAATAAGGGAAGTAAGGTGTTCAGGTACAGCGCCTTGAACAAGAACATTGCCGCCAGTAAGAGCAGCAGCCGTCATAAATGTACCGGCTTCGATACGGTCAGGTATAATCGCATGTTCAGTGCCATATAATTTATCGACACCCTCGATTCTCATCGTACCAGTACCAGCACCTCTGACTTTGGCACCCATTTTATTAAGGAAATTCGCAAGATCTACAATTTCAGGCTCTTTGGCCACATTTTCAAGAACAGTTATACCTTCTGCAAGTGTTGCTGCCATCATGATGTTTTCAGTGGCACCCACACTTGGGAAGTCAAGATACACTCTTGCACCCTTAAGTCTGCCTTCTACCTCGGCATCAATGAAACCATTGCCGACCTTCACTTTTGCTCCCATCGCTTCAAAGCCCTTTAAATGCTGGTCGATAGGACGTGATCCGATGGCACAGCCACCAGGAAGAGCAACGCGGGCCCGGCCATTCCTTGCTAGTAATGAGCCCATCACTAAAACGGAAGCTCTCATTTTTCGTACATATTCAAATGGTGCTTCTTCTAATAACTCTCTTGATGCATCTACAGTTACTTGATTGTCATGAAAGGCAACATCTGCATTTAAGTTGCGCAATACTTCATTGATTGTATATACATCGGAGAGCGTAGGAACATCTTTAATGATACTTTTCCCATCACTTGCTAATAATGTTGCAGCGATAACTGGCAAAACGGCGTTTTTAGCACCTTCTACTTTAACTGTCCCGCTAAGCCTTTTTCCGCCGCGGACGATGATTTTTTCCAAAAGTATTCCCCTCCGCGTCCATTTTCTCTATATTAATATTCAAACGTTATGATTGGTGTGCCAACTACAAAGTTCGTTCGGTCACCCAATCCTTCTGTCCGTAGCCCAAACTGCAAATTTAATTTTTCTTTTGTCAAAGGTTGTTTAAACAATGTTGAATGTGCAGATATAGATGTAAAGTTTGTTTCATGCACACTCTCAATTTCCCTTGCTTGGAACATATCTAACAGGTCTTCAGTTTTAGCGTTTAAAACCGAATCCATATTATCATTGATAGACCCTTTAATACAAGAAAAAATTGAAGGAGTCCCTATAAATAGTTCATTCACCCTGTTCTGGAACGTAGTTGTAAAAAATGCCGAATTAGCTTTTTCCCACTCTTTTCCCTTCACTTCGTAAATGACATAGGTAACTTTATCAAATTTCTCTTCCGTTGTCATTATTTTGATGGACTCGGTTAGACCTGAATCGACATTGTAAGTTAACGCCTCAGCCTTCCAGCCGGAAGCATCATCTTTCCGGTGCCATTGAAATTGAGGGTATTTTCGTTTTAAAGCCGTAACTTCTCTTTCAAACTCTTGTTTAGTTGTAATCTCTTTATTTATTTCTCTAGCGAGTACAGACCAATCCCCTATGTCCAAATCCTTATCCTTTTGTAACAGTCCCACCAATTTAACTATATCTGGTTTACTTTCTGCCACAATCGTACTATTCCCAATTAAAATCACCATCAAACCAAGAAATACTATGTATGTTAACATTTTTTTGTTTAAATTATACATGTTAAATCCCTCCCCTTTTATCATTCTTTCCATAAGGAGAGAGATCATACTTCGAGTTTTCCGACAATTGGTGACACCTTCCACCTGACAAATGGCAGGAAGCAAAAGCGAATACAAGAGTAGAATCATATTTTGCTATAAGAAGAGCCTTACAGCTTATCAGTCATCACTAAACATATACGGGAGTTGGTTTGCAAATCCCAGGTAGTCAAGGAAGAAATTACTCACAACTGAACCGATGGCAACCGTTAATAAAATATATAAAACCCTGGCCTTGATGACCGAATTGGATCTTAAGATTTTATCAAAGTGTAATGCCTGTAAAGCCCACCAGGTAACTGCAATGAAAAACAAGTGTGCAATTATTCCTGTTAAAGCTTGCTGTCCCATTGCTGAAAACATGTACATACCTCCTAAAAGACACCCGTCTTCTATTCTAACACAAAACCCCTTCGTATTTGGAATATAAAAGGAAGAATTGCAAAATTTCTTTTTAAAACTGTAAATAGAGGCTTGATCCAATGGAGCAAGCCTCTGATACAGGCATTATATCATTTACTCGAAATAAAGTCTGTAAATTCACCGAATTGATCATGAATAAAATCTAAGGCAATATTTGGCGCCACCCCGAAAAGTATGGTGCCTATTACGCAAATGATCAACACGGCGGATAGACCCGAACGAATTTTAATGACCTTCCCTGAATGAATGGGCCGGAAAAAGACTTGAACCAATAATCCGAAATAATACACATAGGACACAACAGTACCGGCAATCATGATTCCCGCAAGGACAAAATGTCCAGGTTCCGTAATGAATGTTCCAAGGAATATATTGAGTTTGCCAATGAATCCTGTCGTCCCGGGAATTCCTGCAAGCGATAGGATAAATACAGTAAATCCTATGGCAAGAAACGGTGATTTCCTCCCAAGTCCTGCAAGAATGCTAATGTCTTCTGATCCACTTTGGCTGGCGAGCAGCTGAATGACTGCAAATGCACCGATATTCATTAATACATAAGCCATTAGGTAAAACCAGACTGTATCGATCAGGAAATATCCCCCGCCCAATGTGGCCACCGCTACAAGGAGGTAACCCGCATGGGCAATGCTTGAATAAGCGAACAATCGTTTTAGATTTTGCTGCCTTAACGCAACCACATTTCCAATGATGATTGTCAGACCTGCCAATGAAGCTATATAGATATTATTTTTTTCCAAAAAGTCGAGTGCTCCGAAGGTATCGCCGGAAGCTGTTAGGAACAACGAAAGAAAAATGCGCAGGATGATGACGAAACCCGCTATTTTCGAAATTACACTTAAGAAGGCTACAACTGGTGTCGGTGCCCCCTCATATATATCAGGTGCCCACATATGAAATGGTGCGGCAGCTATCTTGAAGGATAAACCGACAAATACCATGAAGAAAGCGAGGCCCATAATATATTGCAGCTGACCATCCGTCATCGCTGCCATCGTCCGGCTCATCTCGCCTAGATTGACAGAACCAGTCACTCCATATAAATAGCTCATCCCGAATAAAGTGATCGCCGTGGAAATACCTCCGTTTATCACATACTTCATGGACGCTTCGTTAGACTTCCGATCATGTTTACGCATTCCGACTAATATATAGGATGAAAGTGAAAGAAGTTCCAATCCAACGAACAGTGTTATCAAATCCCCGCTTGAGGACATGACCATCGCTCCAAGCAAAGCGGTCAGGAACAGATAATAAAATTCCCCCCGATGCTCTCGCAGCCCCTCTTGCGGTTCATAGCCTTCAGCCAGAAGGATGATTAGGCCCGCCCCGAATAATAGGAGCAGCTTAAATGCTTTTGCAAAAGAATCTAAACGAAACGTATCGGATAAGATACTGACTGTCTCAAAGGATAGTAAGCTAATCAGTGACAAACATGCCAAAATGATTCCGGTTAGCGCGAGCCATGCCAGTTTTCTCCGATTAAAGTGCTTCGGCCAGAATAAATCCAATACCGAAAGGATCATGGCCGTTCCAAGGATGATGAATTCCGGCATCATCGCTCCCCAATCATAAGAAAGCATCGTGTTCCACTCCATCCTTCATCGCCCCCCTAGAGCTAGCATCATGGCTTTAATCGTTCCTTGAAGAGGCCCGCCTAACAAATTTGGGTATACCCCAACGGATATTATCAAACCGAGAAGAACCGTTGCTGGTACAAGCTCCCAGCCTCTAAGGTCCCGTTTCTCTTTCTCTACCAAACTATCATTTTTCCCGAACGTCAGCAACATGACCGCCCTCAGTATATAGACAGCGGTTAATACCAGCCCGATCACCCCAATTGCTGCAAGCAATGGCTGACTCTTGAACAAGCCAAGAAATACCATGAATTCACTGATGAAGCCCGACATGCCAGGCAAACCGAGTGAGGCCAGCCCGCATGCTAACATGAAGCCTGAAAAAATCGGCATCGACTTGGCCAATCCCCCAAGCTTAGGAAGCATGGTGGTTCCCGTCCGCTCATACAACACAGCCACCAAGAAAAATAACAAAGCAGCAATAAGACCATGTGAGATGACTTGAAAAATTGCTCCCTGAATGCCCGCTTCATTCAAGGCTCCCAGCCCCATCATGACGATTCCCATATGTGAGATTGACGAGTATGCTAAAACAAGTTTAAAATCCGTTTGTACCAATGCTAAAAATGCACCATATAAAAAACTGAGGACCCCAAATAGGACAACGGTAAAGGCCAAGCTTTTATATTGTTCAGGAAATATCCCCATTCCAAACCGGATGATTCCATATGCCCCTATTTTCAATAGTACACCTGCATGAATCATCACTATGGATGGAGGTGCTTCTGCATGGACGCGCACCATCCAGCTGTGAAAGGGAAATACGGGCAGCTTTATCGCAAATGCAACGAGAAAGGCCAGACATAAACCAAACTTCATCGAACCGGATATTGGTGCAAAAAGCGAAACACCGCCCATTGTCATAATCTGTGTCAAAGCCGCAATATTGGTCGTACCTGTCCTGGCAAACAAAATCAAAATGGCCACCAATAAAACCGCCGAACCAATGCCATTATAAATCAGAAAACTATAAGACGCTTTCTCCCTCTCCAGAAAGCCCCATCTACCAATTAAAAAGAAAGCGGGAATCAGCGTCATTTCAAAAAATATGAAAAAAAGGATCAAATTTTCTGCCGTGAAGACACCAAGCATCCCAATCTCCAAGATTAAAAATAACAAATAATAACCTTTCCATCCTTTTTTTATATAAATGGATGCGATTGCGGCCAGTGAAGAAATGATTGTCGTCAGTAATATGAAGATAAGACTTAATCCATCCAGCCCCAACTCAAAGTCAACCGTGAAGAGCTTGGGATCATACATCTCCAAATCCCCAAATCTTATCCAATTCAACTTAATGTCAAATAAGGATAGGGCCACACCCGAATAATATTGGCTACATAGAAAGAACGATAGGAAAAGGGGAGGCAGTGTTCCGAAAAATCCAAATTGTTTAATCGTCCTTTCCTCTTTTTTCGGCATAAGGGCAACCATCACTATGCCCAGCAGAGGTGAAAACACTAAAAGCGAGAGTAAATAGACATTCATCTTAGATACCCCCCAGTTACTGCAAAAATCACCAACAGTACCGCAAGTCCCAGAAAGGCTATCATTCCATATTGCTGTACCTGTCCCGTTTGCAATTTAGACCCTATTTTCCCCAATCCTTCTATTGAACTTGTAACAGTGGATACCAAGCCACCGACAATGAATCTTTCGAAATAAGATAGGAATATACTGAAGCCTTTGATTGCATGGCCTACAGTGAAATGATAAATCTCATCAATATAATACTTATTTTCCAAAATTCTATATAACTCGGAGTTTTCCTTAACAAGCCAGCCCGGATGTAACCTCTTTTTAGCGTAAATCGTATAAGCAAGGAATATCCCGGCCAGCGATACAAGAACGGCCATGAACATTATCCAAACAGGTCCCTCACTATGGCTGGCGCCTAGAAGATTTTCATTTCCCTCCAAAAGCCACTCTCCCAGGAAATCTCCAAACCAAGGTGTTTGGATATATCCACTGATTACAGCAAGCAATCCCAATACGAGCATGGGAAGTAGCATGATGGAAGGTGATTCATTGACCTGTTTTACTTGACTGCGTGAATCTCCTGCAAAGATCATGAAAAACAGCCGGAACATATAAAACGCAGTTAAAAAGGAGGTAATAGCCGCCAGTCCAAACAAAACATAATTTCCATTCTCCCAAGCTGCCATTAGAATTTCATCTTTACTGAAAAAACCGGAGAGCAAGGGGAATCCTGATATCGCCAAAGTGCCAGTCAAGAACAGCGGCCCAGTCCAATTCAATTTACCCCATAATCCGCCCATCTTTTCCAAATCCTGTGTATGTATAGCATGAACAACACTGCCTGCTGCCAAAAACAGCAATGCTTTAAAAAAGGCATGGGTCATTAAATGAAACACCCCCGCCACATATCCAGCAGTACCCAAAGCAAGCATCATAAAACCAAGCTGAGAGATTGTCGAATAGGCCAATACGCGCTTAACATCCTTTTGCACTATAGCAATGCTTGCGGCAAAGATGGCTGTAAATCCACCTGTTATTGCTACGACCTGCATCGCAGCAAAACTGGCCAGGAATAACGGAAACATGGTCGCCACCAGATAAACCCCTGCAGCAACCATAGTTGCTGCGTGAATCAATGCGGAAACCGGAGTCGGTCCCTCCATTGCATCCGGAAGCCATGTGTGCAGTGGAAATTGTCCCGACTTCCCAACCGCACCGATAAAAATCAAAATAGCGATCAAGGTCAACCTTCCACTTGATATAACGTCCGATTGAACGGCTTGAAAGATCTCCCCATATTCAAAGCTGCCTGTTTCCCAGAATAGTAGAATAATACCGATTAAGAGCCCTACATCCCCAATCCTTGTCATGATGAATGCCTTCTTTGCTGCATTCTTAGCTTCCTCTTTATAAAAGTAAAACCCAATAAGCAGGAAAGACCCCACCCCGACCAATTCCCAAAAGAAATATAGTTGTAATAAATTAGGTGCCATGACAAGCCCAAGCATGGCAAAGGTGAAGAAGCCCAGATAAGCATAAAAAATGGAGAATCGCACTTCACCCTTCATATACCCCTTCGAATATATCTGAACAAGCAGGCTGACAAGGGAAACGACCACAAGCATCAAGGCATTAAGCTGATTGATTTCAAATCCCGCTGTTAGTTGCGTCCTTCCGAAGGAAAGCCAATCAATCGATATTTTATAAGTAGGTTCTTTAAACCGTTCTATCAAGGCAAGCAAAGATAAAACAAACGAAGCCAAAGTACATATAATTCCTATATGAGCCCCTCGTTCCCTCAACCGCCCACCTGATAGAAGCAGAACCAGAAACGTGACGAGTGGAAAGATCGGTATGAGCCAAGCGTTCTCCATCATCGTATCAAATCCCCTTCTTCATTTATATAAACCTTCAATGCTTCATGATATCCATTTCATCGACATTGACCGTCTTCCGGTTGCGATAAAGGGACATTAAAATAGCGAGCCCTACAGCTGCCTCGGCTGCAGCGATTGTAATCGTGAATAATGAAAACACTTGGCCCGTAATGGATGGCGTTACCCCGAATTTACTGAAGGCAATTAAGTTAATATTCGCAGCGTTCAGCATCAGTTCGATTGAAATCAATACAATGACCGCATTTCTTTTCGTCAAAGCGCCATATAGCCCTATACAAAACAAAACGAGTGCCAATACAAGATAGGCCGACAAGGGAACTCCCGTCATGATTGATCTCCCTCCTCATCATCCTTTTTAGCCAATACGATGGCGCCGACTAAAGCAACAAGCAGGAGTACCGACATTACTTCAAATGGAATCACATATTTTGAAAAAAGTTCGATTCCTATTTGTTTTGTATTTTCCTCATGCAAGGCGGTAGGCTGTACAGGTATATCCAGATTATAAATCCCTAGATAAACCGCCACGGCAAATCCAGCAATCGCTGCCAGCAAGGAGAATTTCCCCCAACCCCCTTTAGCGGGTTCATCACTTTCTTGGTGTTTCGTGAGCATAATTCCAAATAACATCACGATCGTAATTGCCCCTGAATAAATAAGGATTTGGACAATGGCGACGAACTCGGCCGAAAGTACCATATAAATGCCAGCAATGCTCAAGAAAGTAAAAACGAGTGCAATTACCATGTGCACTACTTTAGTTAAGGTAATTAGCAGTACCCCGCCTAAAATGGCGACGAGTGCCAAACCAAAAAAGGCAATTAATTCACCGGACAAACTCATACTTTATTCACCTTCCGGATATTCTCATCATTTTCATCCAGCCACTCCAGATTTTTAAATAAATGTTCACGGCTATACTCCGCCAGCTCAAATTGATTCGTCATCACGATTGCTTCTGTAGGGCAGACCTCCGTACATAAATCACACAAAATGCAAATTTCGAAATTAATGTCATACGTATCAATGATTTTACCTTTTTTCGACTGGTCCGGATGTTTTTTACCAGTTAATTGAATACAATCGGTTGGACAAATCGTCACGCATTGATTACATACAATACACTTTTCAGGATAAAATTTTTGGATTCCTCGGAATCGGTCAGGGAGCGGCAGCGGCTCATTCGGGTAGTCATAGGTCACTTTTTTCCTCGTCAAGTTCTTTAATGTATAGGTCAAACCTTTTGCTAAACCAAGCATATAAATCCCTCGCTTTCTGACCAGCTCAAGTTTTTAAAAAAGTTTAATTAATTCTTTTATAATTGCCGTCAAAAATATATTTGCTAATGCAACCGGAAGCAGCACTTTCCATCCGAATTCCATCAATTGATCTGCCCTTATACGAGGAAAAGTTACACGGATCCAGACCAATACATAGAAAACAGCACTAAACTTCAGACCGAACCAGATGGCTGCCGGAATAAAATCCAAAAACGGAATAGAATTCCATCCCCCTAAAAATAATACAGTGGTTAGTGTAGCCATTGCAAACATATACACATATTCGGATAACATAAAGAAGGCCCAGCGAAATCCAGAGTATTCAACATGATAGCCTGCAACAAGCTCGGACTCCGCTTCCGGAAGGTCAAAAGGAACCCTGTTCAGCTCGGCAACCGATGCAATAAAAAACACGATGAACGCAAGCGGCTGAAGAAAAATGAACCAAACCTTCTCCTGGGCTGCGACTATTTCATTCAAATTTAAACTACCTGTTAAGAGGACTATTCCCACTAGCGACATCACCAACGGAATCTCATAAGATATCATTTGAGCGGCTGCCCTCATTCCGCCAATCAAAGAATATTTATTATTGGATGCCCAACCCGCAGTGACGATGCCGATTGTCGATATGCCGGAAATGGCGATATAATAAAGCAGTCCGACACCTATATCAGCAAATTGGAAGGCATCGGTGAACGGCAAGGTGGCCAGGACCATGAAAGCCGGAGCAAAAGCAATCACTGGAGCTAATATATATAGCGGCTTATCGGCTTTTTTTGGTATAGTATCTTCCTTGATCAGAAGTTTCAAAACATCTGCAACGGTCTGCAAGAGCCCCCATTTACCCCCAATTTGGTTGGGGCCGACACGCAGCTGCATGAACCCCATGATTTTCCGCTCTGATAGGATTCCATATGTTACAAACCCTAATACAACGAATAACAGCAGGACTGCCAAACCAAAAAATATGCCAAAATTCAGTAGGCTTGGAGTGGAGTGGAGCAAATCCTTGATCATTTATCCATCCACCTCCCCTAAAACGATATCGATAGCCCCTAATATCGTTATCAAGTTCGCCATATTTTCCCCTTCCAATAATTTCGGAAGAATTTGCAGATTATAAAATGAAGGCCTTCGAAATTTCAAACGATATGGCTCCTTTTTGCCTTCACTCGCGATATAACAGCCGATTTCCCCTCTTGGTGATTCAATCCGGACAAACGCTTCACCCTTAGGAACCTTTATTATTTTCGGGACCTTAGCAAGGACCGGCCCTTCTGGAAATTGCTCAACCGCCTGCTCGATGATTTTCAGTGATTCTTCGATTTCTTCCATTCTACAGTGATAGCGTGAAAAGGCATCACCCTCTTCCCGTGTAGGAACATCAAAGGTGAACCTGTCGTAAATGGAATATGGTTCATTCTTTCGCAAATCCCATTTCACACCCGTACACCTTAAGTTAGCACCGCTAAGTGAATACTGCAGCGCTTCTTCTTTCGTATAGATGCCCACCCCTTTAACTCGATTCACAAAGATTTCATTCCCTGTTACAAGCTCATGGTAACCGATAAGCTGCTCCCTCATATATGGTACAAACTCGGCCACCTTCACAATCCAGTCGTCAGGCGCATCCCATTTCACACCTCCAACACGCATATAATTGAATGTGAGTCGTGCCCCTGACAATTCAGTCAATAAGTTAACGATCATTTCACGTTCTCGAAAAGCGTATAAGAAAGGGCTCGTCGCACCTATATCAAGCAGGTATGTACCCCACCAGACAAGGTGGCTTGCAACTCTGCCCAATTCCATCGCGATAACACGCAAATATTCTGCCCTTTCGGGGATATCCACTCCCATCATTGTTTCAACAGCATGGCAAAGTACATAATTATTTGTCATTGCGGCTAGATAATCGAGCCGGTCGGTATATGGAATTATTTGTGTATATTGCAGTTTTTCTGCTAGTTTCTCCGTACCTCGATGCAAATACCCAATGACCGGGGTGGCCTCTTTTATAATTTCACCGTCAATCTTGATGACAAGCCTAAAAACACCATGTGTACTCGGATGCTGCGGCCCGACATTGAGAAGCATTTCTTCCGTCCTTAACATTGGGCTTACACCTCCACATCATAAGGCTGATAATCTTTTCTAAGGGGATACCCTTTCCAATCATCACCAAGTAAAATTCGCTTTAAATCAGGGTGTTCCTGAAAGTTAATACCTAATAAATCATACGCCTCACATTCCGGCCAATTTGCTCCTGACCATAATGGAACCAATGATGGAATAAGGGGAGAATCCCTATCCAGCTTCACCTTTAAGGCAACCGATTGGTTCATATTGAATGAATGTAAATGCACATAGATTTCCATATGGGATTCAAAATCCGTACCATGAAGCTCCGATAAATACGAAAAGTTAAGCTGCTCATCATTTCGCAGAAATTTTGCTATTGAGAAATATGTATCCGGATTAGCCACTAAAGTGGGTACATCTTTTGATAGTCTATTAATATAGTGGTCTATTAATGCCTCTTGTCCTACATGCCTTTCAATAGCATGAACAATTCGATCAAGTTTAGCCTGATTTGGGGAAGGTTCATCTGGGGTGTTATCTTCCGTGCTTTCCTTTACAGTGGTCCTGGTCTTCGCAGCAGCAGCGGCTTTCGCTTTGGCAGCTGCAATAGCCTTTGCCTTCGCATTTTCAAAATCATCATCATCATTATCCCTTGATTCCTTTTTCCGAGCCAATGCTGCAGCCTTGGGCGCTGCCGCCGCCTTTTGCTTCGCTATATCCGTTTCGCCTTCCGGCTTTTCTACACTTTCAGCTTTCGCCTTTTTCCGAGCCAATGCTGCAGCCTTCGCCTTGGCCGCTGCCGCCGCCTTTTGCTTCGCTATATCCGTTTCGACTTCCGGCTTTTCTGCACTTTCAGCTTTCGCCTTTTTCCGAGCCAATGCTGCAGCCTTCGCCTTGGCCGCTGCCGCCGCCTTTTGCTTCGTTATATCCGTTTCGCCCTCCGGCTTTTCTGCACTTTCAGCTTTCGCCTTTTTCCGAGCCAATGCTGCAGCCTTCGCCTTGGCTGCTGCCGCCGCCTTTTGCTTCGCTATATCCGTTTCGACTTCCGGCTTTTCTGCCGCTTCCCCCTTCGCCTGTTTTCGGGCTAACGCTACAGCCTTCGCCTTGGCCGCTGCCGCTGCCTTTTGTTTCACTAAGTCTTCCTTCTCACTCATCTATATCACCCGCTTTCCGGTTTTTGCCTCGTAACGGATTTTTTCTTTTAATTTATTGATTCCATAAATAAGTGCAGCTGGGTTTGGGGGACACCCCGGTATATATACATCAACAGGTACAATTTGATCTACTCCTTTGACCACAGAGTATGAGTTCACATAGGGCCCTCCCGCAGTTGCACAGGATCCCATTGCAATGACCCATTTCGGTTCTGGCATTTGGTCGTATAATCTACTTATTATTGGAGCCATTTTTTTCGTTACCGTTCCTGAGACAATCATGACATCCGATTGTCTCGGTGATGTCCGAAAAAATGAACCAAAACGGTCCAAATCATAATGAGAGGAACCTACACCCATCATTTCAATTGCACAGCAAGCTAAACCGAAAGTCATTGGCCAGAGCGAGTTACTTCTAGCCCAGCCTTTTATTTGTTCAAGTGTGGATAAAAAAATACTGTGACGCATTTCTTCCATTTCTTTAGCGGTAAGTTCATCTAACTTCAATTCCACTTTAACACCTTCTTTTTCCAAGCGTAGATTAGCCCTAGCATAAGGATAAGGACAAAAAATAGCATTTCAATCAGCGCAAACAGCCCAAGTTCATCGTAGGCAACCGCCCATGGATAGAGAAAAACCGTTTCTACGTCAAATATGACGAACATCAATCCGAATAGATAATACCTGACATTGAATTGAACCCTTGAATCATGAAAAGGCTCGATTCCACTTTCATAAGTCGTATGCTTCATATCTGTAGGTTTATAAGGTCTTAGCAGTCTACCAAGAAATAATGCGATTACAGGTAATAGAATCCCAAGACAAAGAAAAACAAATACAATTAAATAGTTATTTTGGTAAATATGCAGCTGTCCCATGTTCATCTCCCTTTATGGATAAATCATGATAAATGTGCATTAAAAATTTGCTTGTCTTCTTTTTTGTTGGATACCATTTTTAAATATTATGCAGGGTAACATTCTTTTAGAAGCAAAGTGACAAGGAGGGGTATGAAGCAATTGATGTAAGCGTATACATTATATCATCAAGACAATCTAATGTCGACGACCGTAAGGATTAATATGGTAAAAAAACTACATTCCATAATTCGATTTTTATGTCGAATGATCAACAGTTTTTTCCTAATTACGACGTTCAATGACAAAAATCCTCAAAACCATTTGGGTAAATAAAAAAACACCTGATTTTACCACGAATGGTTCAATCAGATGTTTTCATCATTTAAAGTTATCGCATTTCTGCAATTTGGATCCGGTTGATGGCACGTTTAAGCGCTAAATCAGCTCTTTTGGCGTCATTTGATCCATCATTGTTCTGCAATCTTTGTTCAGCACGAGCTTTTGCTTCTTGAGCACGTGCAAGATCGATAGTTTCAGCTCTTTCAGCAGATTGAGCTAAAATGGTTACCACATCAGGGCGAACTTCTAAGAAGCCACCATTTACAGCTACATAGTCTGTGTTGCTTCCATTTTTAAGACGGACAGCACCAATGGTAAGTGGGGCTACAGTTGGAATGTGTCCAGCCATAATTCCCAGCTCACCGCTTTTAGCTTTAGTGCTTACCATTTCAACTTCTGCATCATATACTGGGCCATCGGGAGTAACAACATTGACTTTAATGGTCTTCATTTCATTCCCTCCTAGGTCCCTTTAATTAAGCCATTTCTTTTGCTTTAGCAATAACTTCTTCGATGCGGCCAACCAGACGGAAAGCATCTTCAGGAAGTTCGTCATATTTTCCAGCTAGGATATCTTTGAATCCTTGGACTGTTTCTTTAACTGGTACATAAGATCCTTTTTGACCAGTGAATTGTTCAGCCACGTGGAAGTTTTGTGACAAGAAGTTTTGAATTCTACGAGCACGGGCAACGATTACTTTTTCGTCTTCGCTTAATTCGTCCATACCCAAGATGGCAATGATATCTTGTAATTCTTTATACTTCTGTAAAGTCGATTGAACTTGACGAGCCACTTTATAGTGCTCAGCTCCAACGATTTCTGGGCTAAGAGCACGAGAAGATGACGCCAATGGATCAACTGCAGGGTAAATACCCATCTCAGAAAGTTTACGCTCAAGGTTTGTTGTTGCATCTAAGTGAGCGAAAGTTGTAGCTGGAGCCGGATCCGTATAGTCATCGGCAGGTACATAGATCGCTTGAATGGATGTAACTGAACCTTTATTAGTTGAAGTGATACGTTCTTGTAATTGACCCATTTCTGTAGCAAGCGTTGGTTGGTAACCTACCGCTGAAGGCATACGGCCTAGTAGGGCAGAAACCTCAGAACCTGCTTGTGTGAAACGGAAAATGTTATCGATGAAGAAAAGAACGTCTTGTCCTTGTTCATCACGGAAATATTCAGCCATTGTCAAACCGCTTAGTGCTACACGCATACGTGCGCCTGGTGGCTCGTTCATTTGTCCGAATACCATCGCAGTTTTCTTAATAACACCAGAATCAGTCATCTCGTAGAATAGGTCATTACCTTCACGAGTACGCTCACCTACACCAGCGAATACCGAGATACCGCCGTGCTCTTGTGCGATGTTATTAATAAGTTCTTGGATAAGTACAGTTTTACCAACACCGGCACCACCGAAAAGACCGATTTTACCACCTTTGATGTAAGGTGCAAGTAAATCTACTACTTTAATACCCGTTTCAAGAATTTCAACGGATGTTGATAATTCTTCAAATGTTGGTGCTTGTCTGTGAATTGGATCACGACGCACCTCTGCTGTAAGTGGTTCAAATAAGTCAATGTTTTCCCCTAATACGTTGAAAACACGACCTAGAGTAACTTCACCTACAGGAACGGAAATTGGAGCTCCTGTATCAACAGTCTCTGCACCACGGGTTAAACCATCAGTGGAAGACATTGCTACAGTACGAACTGTATTATCACCTAGTTGAAGGGCTACTTCAAGAGTTAGTCCTGTACCAGACGCTGTATTTTCGATTCTTAACGCGTTATAGATCTTAGGAAGTTGTCCGTCTTCGAATTTCACGTCAACAACCGGACCCATAACTTGAGTAACGCGTCCTATATTCATCGTTTTCCCTCCTAACGTTGCTTATAACGACTATCGAGTTTATGGAACGGCCAAGCTTCGTCCGGGCCGACCGTCCCCTTTAATGATTTTATTCTAAAGCTGCTGCACCGCCGACAATCTCTGTAATTTCTTGAGTAATAGCTGCCTGACGTGCACGGTTATATTGTAATGAAAGTGAATCGATCAATTCTTTTGCATTATCGGTTGCATTTTTCATTGCAGTCATACGTGCAGAGTGCTCACTTGCTTTACCATCTAACAAAGCACCATAAATCAAACTTTCTGCGTACTGAGGTAATAATACCTCAAGAATTTCTTCTGCATTCGGTTCAAATTCATAAGAAGTCAATGTAGCATTGGAAGTATTGAAGTCAGCTAACGGAAGGACTTGCTTTTCCGTTACATCCTGCTGGATTGGACTGACATAATGGTTATAGTACATATAAAGCTCATCACACAGTTCATTCAGATATAAATTCACTGTAGATTTAGCAAGGGCGCTGATGTCAGCGAAAGACGGCTGATCAGGAATCCCAGTTACCTCAAGCTCTACGTGCATGTTACGGCTGACAAAGAAATCACGGCCAACCCTTCCGATTGCGATAATGACGAACTCATCATTGGATTTATGGCGTTCAAGAATAGTTTTATGAACGTGGCGAAGGATACTACTATTGTAAGCCCCAGCCAATCCACGGTCAGATGTGATTACCAAGTAACCGGTTTTCTTAACTGGACGTGAAGTAAGCATTGGATGAGATGCATCCGTGCTTCCGTTCGCAATACTAGAAACCACTTCTTGAATTTTTTCCATATATGGAACATATGCTTTAGCATTAGCTTCTGCACGGTTCATTTTAGAAGCAGATACCATCTGCATCGCTTTTGTAATTTGACTCGTCTTTTTCGTTGAAGTAATCCGAGACTTAATATCGCGTAAAGAGGCCATTCATTCTCACCACCCTTTATAAATTAGTTAGACCTTATTATTCGGAAATAACGAAGTTCTTTTTGAATTCGTTAATTGCAGCAACGATAGCAGCGTCTTCAGGAAGACCTTTAGTTGTGCGAATGTGATCTAATAATTCTGGATGAGAACGATCTAGGAACACATAGTATTCTTCTTCAAAACGAAGGATATCCGATACAGGAATATCATCTAAATGACCTTTCGTCAATGCATAGAAAATCATGACTTGTTTTTCAACTTTGATCGGTTTGTTTAGATCTTGCTTAAGTACTTCAACTGTACGAGCACCACGGTTAAGTTTTGCTTGTGTTGCAGCATCAAGATCAGAACCGAATTGAGCGAATGCTTCCAATTCACGGTATGAAGCCAAGTCAAGACGTAATGTACCAGCAACTTTTTTCATCGCTTTAATTTGTGCAGATCCACCAACACGTGATACGGAAAGACCAGCGTTAATCGCAGGACGTACACCTGAGAAGAACAAATCGGATTGCAAGAAGATTTGTCCATCAGTGATGGAAATAACGTTTGTTGGAATGTAAGCAGAGATGTCTCCAGCTTGTGTTTCAACAAATGGAAGCGCAGTGATTGAACCGGCACCTAAAGTGTCATTCAATTTTGCTGCACGCTCAAGTAAACGGGAGTGCAAGTAGAATACATCCCCTGGGAATGCTTCACGGCCTGGAGGACGACGAAGTAGCAAGGAAAGTTCACGGTATGCAGATGCTTGTTTAGAAAGATCATCATAAACCACAAGAACGTGCTTGCCAGCGAACATGAACTCTTCACCCATAGTCACACCAGCATATGGAGCTAGGTATAAAAGTGGTGCCGGTTGGGAAGCTGATGCAGATACAACGATTGTGTAATCCAATGCACCATTTTTACGTAGTGTTTCAACTGTTCCACGAACCGTTGATTCTTTTTGACCGATAGCAACATAGATACAGATCATATCTTGGTCAGCTTGGTTAAGGATTGTATCGATCGCAACTGATGTTTTACCAGTTTGACGGTCACCAATGATTAACTCACGTTGCCCACGACCGATTGGAACTAATGCATCGATTGCTTTAATACCTGTTTGTAAAGGTTCATGAACAGATTTACGGTCCATTACACCTGTTGCAGGGCTTTCGATTGGACGAGTTTTTGTCGTAGCGATCGGGCCAAGACCATCTAATGGTTGTCCAAGCGGATTCACGACACGTCCGATTAATTCTTCTCCAACTGGCACTTCCATGATTCTGCCAGTACGGCGAACTTCACTGCCTTCTTGAATGTCTCTGAATGGTCCAAGAATAACAACACCCACGTTATTTTGCTCAAGGTTTTGTGCTAATCCCATTGAACCATTGGAAAATTCTAAGAGCTCCCCAGACATTGCATTATCTAAACCATGAACGCGTGCGATACCATCACCAACAGTGATAACCGTACCTACATCGCTTACTTTAATTTCCGACTGATAGTTTTCAATCTGCTTTTTAATCAGCGCACTGATTTCTTCAGCTTTGATGCTCATGAATTTCACCCCTATCTGTGAATATTAACCTAATAGTTGTTTGCTAAGGCGATCTAACTTACCGCTAATCGTACCGTCATAAATGCGGTTACCGATTTGAAGTTTGATGCCGCCAATGATATTGCTATCCGTAATATTAGTAATCCGTAAATTCCGTTTGCCGATTTTTGCAGCGAAAGCTGAAGACACAGCTTTTGCTTCAGCTTCAGTTAAAGGATTAACTGTATAAACAGTCGCATCCGCAACTGAATTTTCTTCATTCGCAAGTTCAATGAACTCTTGTGCCATAGCAGTCACTTCATCTGTACGATGACGCTCCACCATTAACATTAAAGTGTTTTGAACGGAAGATGATAGACCTGCAAATGCATTTGTCAATAATTGACGTTTTGCATCGCTTGTCATTTTAGGATGAGCCAAAAAACCTAAAAGCTCTTTATCTTTTGTAAAAACTTCATTCACTATGCGAAGCTCTTCTTCAAGTTGGTTAATGAGATTTTGCTCTTTCGCAATTTGGAAAAGAGCTACAGCATAACGTCCTGCTACAGTTATATCGCTCATTTACCTTCTCCTGCCTCTTGAATATATTCGTTTATTAGTTTTTCTTGATCAGCTGATGAAAGTTCTTTCTCAATCACCTTAGATGCGATCATGACAGATAGAGAAGCTACTTGCTCACGCAAGGCGGCAACTGCTTTTTCTCTCTCTTGAACGATTTCACGTTTTGCTGATTCTTTAACACGTTCAGCCTCTGCACGCGCTTGATTGATAATATCTTCACGTTGTGCTTCGCCTTGTTGTTTAGCATTCTCTATAAGTTGTCCCGCTTCAGTACGAGATTGTTTTACGATTTCACGCTGTTCTTCTAAATACTTCAGTGCTTCTTTTCTACTAACTTCAGCTGCTTCAATTTCATTTGCAACATGCTCTTCACGTTCTTTCATGATGCCCATTAGCGGACCCCATGCAAACTTCTTAAGCAACGCTAACAAAATGATAAAGATTAAAAGCTGGTATATGATATCCCCACCATTAAAGTGGATTGCTTGACCAAGAACAAAATTGCTTGTTAACACGCTCGGTTCACTCCCTTCATGAGATTCACTATTGAAGTTCTGTATTTTCAATTGACACTATAAGTGCCATAAATGTTCACTTTAACACAGAGCAATGGCGAAGGGTCTCCTTGGATCATCTTCGCCATTATTGAACTTTTTCAAGTTATCTTATTTACCTAAAACAATAAACGCGATAACTACCGCGATGATTGGTAGTGCCTCAACTAACGCAATACCGACGAACATTGTAGTTTGAAGCATACCACGAGCTTCTGGCTGACGAGCCATCCCTTCAATTGTACGCCCAACGATAAGACCATTACCAATACCCGCACCAAGTGCACCTAATCCAACTGCGATAGCAGCAGCTATAAGACCTAAAGAACCTGTCATGATAAATTTCCTCCTTGAAATGTTGTTTTATTTTTTTCATCAATATAATGTTCGAAATGAACAATTTTATAATTAATGGTCGTCACTTACTTTATGGGAAAGATAAACCATCGTTAACATAGTAAAAATAAATGCTTGAATCGAGCCAACAAAGACACTAAATCCTTCCCAAGCCATCATTGGAATAAAAGCAGTAACTGCACCTAAAGCGCTACTTGTTCCTAAACCAGCCAGTAAGGTTAGAAGTAACTCACCTGCATAAATATTTCCGTAAAGCCGCAATCCAAGGGTTAACGTATTGGAAAGCTCTTCAATAATCTTTAACGGAAACAAGAAACCCATTGGTTGGACATAAGTTTTGGCATAATTTTTCATACCTCTCATCTTGATACCATAATAATGAGTTAATCCCATTACCATAACTGCCAAGGTTAGAGTTATTGCCGGATCAGATGTAGGTGATTTCCACCAAAGTTCATGTCCTATTACAATCGAGAACGGCAATCCTAACATATTTGAAACAAATACGTACAAAATTAATGTCATTCCCAACATTAGGAACTGACCACCAGTACGCCAATCCATATTGCTGTTTATGATGTTTTTCACAAAATCCATTACCCATTCGATAAAGTTTTGGATTCCTGTTGGCTTCATCGCAAGTTTACGAGTTGCTGTAACAGCAATTATGAAGACAATGAGACTTGCGATAGTCATCATAAGCACATTAGCCAAATTGAAATATATTCCAGTCTCCATAAATTCCCACATAGGAGCTTCATGATTCAACAGTATTCACCTCTCTTCTTTACTTCCTACGTATGTTTTGCATAAAATAATCTATCATAATGACAAAATAAACCGTCATTAATCCCACAACCACACAGACCACTTGAAACTCATATGGATATCTCAATGCAATAATTGCAGCTAAACCCGCTACAGACATTCTAGTTAAACTACCAAGGGAGCGCGTTTTCTTACCTTCCGCAACCTCTTGAGAGAACTTTTTGTTTTTTTTGACCATTGACCAGAATATAAATAGGCTGAAGGCAGTACCAAGCAATAATCCTTGGAAGACTGAATCATATGGAGTGAATCCCACACCAAGTACATAAATACCCATTAAATACAACATGTATTTTAGTTGCCTATTGAACATTTTTTCCAATTCTAGCATTTTGTCATGTAATCTCCCTAGAAATATTGTAGAATCTGTGGTTAGCTAGGTGAAGTTTCCCGTAACAAGTCCAATTAAAAAGTCAATAATAAACTTCTTTTTGACACGTTATTTACGTATGAAACCCCTCTCATTCTATATCCTTTGTTAGCATACAATAGGCAAGAATCATTGTCAATGAGTGGTTAGTGAAATTTGTCACAGGTTTGTAATTATTAACGAATTGTTCACAAATTATCTTTTTTATACTATTGACAAGCGTTTTATTTTACTTATTGTCCCGAGTTCACTCAATAAGTAACGTCTTTTCTATCCGATCTTCCCTTCCGCCCTTCCTGGCAAAAATTATTGCTTTATACACTCCTTTAGGCGGCAAGTTCTTTTTCAACACTTCTTTTTTGATCAAACCGGAAGGTGCCGGTCTCGACCAATCCAAATATCCCACGAATTTCAAGCTATCTTCTTCATATAGGGCAACCCCGAATTCATCAGCCCCCCGGGGAAGGTACATTTCGTATCGATATGTGTCTTTCTGGTCTCCTTGGCCAAAATCAAAACCCATTACCCTTGGATAATCAGGTTCTTCTTTTACATATAAATAAGGAAGGGATATTCTTTTGGTTCCTTCCATTATAATAAGGTATCCATCAAAGACTCCTTTCCTCAGCTTGGCTGGGTTGACCTGCAGTCCCACTTTAATCGTTTTCTTTTCCTTTGGATTCAAAGTAAGGGATTTCGGCAATTCCCAAGTGAGTCCCGTCTCTTTTAATGGGACCATAAAAGAGTACTTCATCATGTTCTTTCCGGTATTTTCAATGACTATCGTTTCATGATGCTCTTCAATTCCATCTTTTTTTGTATACATCCCGAATGACAATGAACTTGGATTCAAGAGCGTATCCGCTTTTAGAGCCTCGTCGATCTGGATGCGCCCAGCCCCCTGTTCGTATGTATGATACAATTGTTTTCCAGATTTCCTCAATGGCTTGGAAGTACTCATCAACGCAGATTTCACTTGATCTGGAGTCCATTCCGGGTGTTTTTGCAGGATTAAAGCGCATGCTCCTGCAACATGCGGCGCGGACATACTTGTTCCATCCAGGGACATATATCCTTTAGGAATGGTGCTTTCAATTTCCACTCCTGGTGCCAATACGTCAGGCTTTATTTCCCATGATACGGTTACCGGTCCCCTAGAGCTAAAATCAGCGAGCCTATCTTGTTCATTCTTATAAACAAATTGAACGGTTTTACTGTGATCTTGCTCCATAACTTGCTTAAGTTGCAACCCATCTCTTCTATTAATAGAAGCAGCTGGTATATTCATTTCTTTTTCCAAGGTTCCAGTAAAGGTCCCGCTCGTATTATTATAAACAATTACCCCTTTTGCACCTGCCTTTTCCGCATTGGATACTTTTTGCTGAAAAGTAAGTGTGCCTCGCTCCAACAACACAATCTTATCCTGAACATGCTTCAGGTCTCTTTCATTTCCCAATCCCCCATATATGACATCCTCGGAAAATGTCAGGTTCCACTTTTTGGAGCCTTGAAACAAGGTTAAGTGAGATTGATACTTTTTCGAGCCAAGTCCGTAAACCATATATGGAACCCTTAAGGGGGGAGTCGATGCCCCAACGGAAATCGCTTTTTCTGCTGTTCCGGGTGATCCGACGGTCCAAACAGCCGGACCGGAATTCCCGTTTGATGTCACGGCAACGATCCCGCTTTCCACAACCTTATTCAAAGCAAGAGAAATAGGTAAATCAGGGCCATTGACGTTATTCCCCAGAGAGAGGTTCAATACATCCACATTATCCTTCATGGCCGACTCAATAGCAGTCAAGACTTGCTCTGTATCTCCTGCACCACCTGGTCCCAAAGCCCGATATGCATATATCTCCGCTTCTGGCGCGACTCCTTTCATTTTTCCATTGGCCGCAATGATACCTGCCACATGAGTCCCATGCAATGTATCCAGATCGCCTTGATTTTTGGTTTCCATCGGGTCCTCATCACCATCAACTAGATCCTTCCCTCCTTTGTAAGCACGGTCTAAATCTGGGTGTGTATAATCAATTCCAGTATCGATGATTCCTACTTTTACCCCTTTCCCGGTGATTCGATGATTCTCCTTATCGAAGAACCCCCTCACCCTGCCTCCTCCTATGTATGGCACACTTTTATCCAACACGGCATGATACATGGATACTTCCGTTACAGTCTGAATTTCATTCTCCTTTTTGAGTTGTTCTATTTCATTCAGTTTCCCATGTAAAGAAAAACCATTCAGGGCAACCGAATAAACATTCCGCAATTGAAGGGAAGGATATTTTTCAATCAGTTTACTGATCTTTTTTTGCTGAATTTCCCTATCCAAAGTGACAACTACCGTTACTTCCTTAGCTTCAGATATTTTTGGTAAAGGCGGCAGAGTGACGGACGCCAATCCCTTTTCATTTGAATAAATACATATAAAAACGAAAACAAACACTATGAACGTTTTCTTTCCCAACATAAGCACCCCCCTTAGCAGTTATCTTTTCTCAACAACCTTGGAGTATGCAAATAAAAAAGGAAAAGCCACGTGGCTTTTCCTTTTTTATGAATCAAATCTAGTTGGCGGTATATTTATTTGCTTAAAATAGTATCGGATGGCTTCAGCAATACGGGCCGAAGCATTTCCATCCCCATATGGATTTGAAGCCTTGGACATTTTTTCGTGTTCCCCTCGATTGGTGAGCAATTCATGTGCCATATTGAATATGGTTTGTTCATCAGTACCCGACAACCTTAAGGTTCCAGCTGCAATTCCCTCTGGGCGTTCAGTCGCATCCCTCAAAACAAGAACAGGTACACCTAGTGACGGTGCCTCTTCTTGGATTCCTCCAGAATCGGTCAAAATCAGATAAGCTCTTGAAGCGAAGTTATGGAAATCCAATACATCCAGCGGCTCGATTAAATGTACCCGTGGATCGTCCCCGAGAATTTCGTTTGCTAATTCTTGAACAAGAGGATTCAAATGGACTGGATAAACCACTTGAACGTCCTCATGCTCAGCAATGATTCTCTTGACGGCCCTAAAGATATTCCTCATGGGTTCGCCTAGATTTTCTCTGCGGTGGGCGGTAAGTAAAATGAGCCTGTCTTCTCCAAGTCCATTTAAAACCGGATGGGAATATGTGGACCGCACAGTCGTTTTTAAAGCATCTGTTGCGGTATTTCCCGTCACGAAGATATTGTCTTTCTTGTTTTCGTTCAGCAGATTCTCCTCCGCTTTTGAAGTCGGTGCAAAATGCAAATCCGCCATCGTACCGGTAAGCTGCCGATTCATCTCTTCCGGATAAGGGGAATACTTATTCCATGTGCGCAGCCCAGCTTCTACATGACCAATGACGATCTGATTATAAAAAGCAGCCAGACTTGCGACAAACGTTGTGGTTGTATCACCGTGGACAAGAACAATATCGGGTTTAGCGTCCTTCATTACGGAATCAAGACCATTTAATGCTCTTGTTGTAATGTCAGCAAGCGTTTGCCTTTCCTTCATTATGTTCAAGTCATAATCCGGCTGAATGGAAAATAATTCGAGAACTTGATCTAACATTTGGCGATGCTGAGCCGTAACAGCAACGATCGGCTTGAAATATTCTGGGTGTTTTTGAAATTCGAGTACTAAGGGAGCCATTTTGACAGCTTCTGGTCTCGTCCCGAAAATTGTCATGACCTTTATCGGTTTGTTCATTCGTGACACCTCAGTTTCTTTCTTATTTTGTGCCGAATAAACGATCTCCTGCATCTCCAAGACCCGGAACGATATAACCATGTTCATTCAGTTTTTCGTCAAGTCCCGCAATATAAATATCAACATCAGGATGGGCTTCTTTTAGTGCTTCTACACCCTCTGGCGCTGCGATCAAACACATGAATTTAATGTTGACTGCACCGCGCTTTTTAATGGAATGGATCGCTTCGATGGCTGAACCGCCAGTTGCTAACATCGGGTCAACGACAATGCATTCTCTTTCTGCCAAATCACTTGGCATTTTCGCATAATATTCAACTGGTTTCAATGTTTCAGGATCACGGTAAAGTCCAACATGCCCGACCTTTGCAGCTGGAATCAGTTTAATGATTCCGTCCACCATCCCTATGCCTGCACGTAAAATCGGGACGATCCCCACTTTTTTACCAGAAAGCATTTTCACTTTCGCCGTGCTTACAGGTGTTTGGATTTCCACCTCTTCCAGTGGCATATCCCTTGTAATTTCAAATGCCATCAATGATGCAACTTCGTCCACTAGTTCGCGGAATTCTTTTGTTCCTGTATTTATATCACGTATATAGGCTAATTTGTGTTGAATTAACGGGTGATCGAAAACATAAACTTTTCCCATTCAGCATCTCTCCAATTCCATTGCTTATTTTTGCGCTTTTTTATGATTTCCCTAATTGAATAGAAAAATTGTCGTGTCTTTTATAATTCACTTCAACCTATTTTACAGAAAAATGTTTCAATCTTCAATAAAGGTTTAGATGTCAGACCTTTTTTACTATTCGCACTATTCTAATATACTCACCTTCTTTAAAGTACAAAAAAACCACTCCCTTTAAAAGGGAGCGGCTCCGATATTACATTGAAGGATATAATTCAAATTTGCTCGTTAATGATTCAACGCGCTGTTTTGCTTCTTCAAGTTTAGCTTCGTCTTCATTATTTTTTAAAACAAGTCCGATGATTGAAGCTATTTCATCCATGTCTTCCAACCCGAAGCCACGCGATGTCACTGCAGCAGTCCCAATACGAATACCACTTGTAACGAATGGTTTTTCCGGATCATAAGGAATCGCATTTTTGTTAACTGTAATACCGATTTCATCCAAAACATGTTCTGCGATTTTTCCTGTTAATCCTGTTGAGCGCACATCAAGAAGAATCAAGTGATTGTCCGTTCCATCAGAAACAAGGGTGAATCCTTCTTTCTTCAAGCCTTCGCCCAAGCGTTTAGCATTATCGATGATTTGTTGTGCATACACTTTAAAATCATCTTGAAGCGCTTCGCCGAATGCAACAGCCTTAGCGGATATCACATGCATCAATGGCCCACCTTGAATACCAGGGAAAATGGATTTATCAATTTTCTTACCGAATTCTTCTTTACAGATGATCATTCCTCCGCGTGGTCCGCGAAGTGTTTTGTGAGTAGTTGTCGTTACAAAGTCTGCATAAGGAATTGGACTTTGATGCAATCCTGCTGCAACTAAACCTGCGATATGCGCCATATCGACCATTAAATAAGCTCCAACTTCATCTGCAATTTCACGGAATCGCTTGAAATCAATTTCACGTGGATATGCACTTGCACCAGCTACGATCAATTTCGGTTTATGCTGACGGGCTTTCTCCAATACATCATTGTAATCAATACGGTGATCTTGTTCGTCTACACCATATTCAACAAAATTGTAGTTAACACCACTGAAGTTAACTGGACTTCCATGTGTTAAGTGGCCGCCATGAGAAAGGTTCATCCCAAGCACTGTGTCGCCAGTTTGAAGTACTGTAAAGTAAACGGCCATATTAGCTTGAGCTCCAGAGTGAGGCTGTACGTTTACATACTCCCCGCCGAAAATTTCTTTTGCACGCTCACGTGCTAGATCTTCAACGATGTCAACATACTCACATCCGCCATAGTAACGTTTTCCAGGGTATCCTTCTGCATACTTATTAGTTAAGACCGACCCTTGCGCTTCCATGACAGCTTCACTTACGAAGTTCTCAGAAGCAATAAGCTCAATCTTACTTCTTTGACGCCCTAATTCCAGTTGAATTGCGTTAAACACTTGCTCATCTTGCTTTGCTAAACGATCCATTCCGTAATTCCTCCCCAAATTGTGCGTGATTCGCTTTTTAGATTTATGTGCAACATGCCTTCTAAAAGACATGAAAAAGCCTTACCAATAATAATTAGAAAATTCTACTCCATTTTAACATGTCTAATTTAGAAGTGATAGTCTAATTTTATCGAACATTAGATGTTTTTTTATTAAAAAACGTTCGTATTTAACAGTTAAATTAAGTTAAATAGCTCTTTTACCCTATATTTAATCAGCGAAAAAACCATTTTATTGGCACTAAAAAAATAAGGATTTTTTGTGAACATTATCTTAAGCTTTACACTTCCGCTATCATTCTATACGAAAAACAGCATTCCCCACCCGAGAAATGCTGTCTAACTTTACCTATAAAGTACAACTCTTGTTTTCAATGAGGTCCTGATAAACGGCCCGTTCCCCGCCTATTAGTTTCGGGCGGGTTTTTGCCATGGTCACATGTGCATGTCCTATTTCTTTAATGGCAGATCGAACTGGAACCGCCACATGCTTTAAATGCATGCCAATGAAGGTATCCCCAATGTCTATCCCCGCTTCCGCTTTAATATGCTCAACGACGACAGCATCCTTCCATTGTTGATAGGCGAACGTTGCCATCGATCCACCAGCTGTTCTGACCGGCACAACCGAAACTTCTTCATAATCGTTTCGCACTGCGGTTTCCCTTTTCAAAACCAGGGCCCTATTTAGATGCTCACAACATTGATATGCAACCTGAATGCCCGTTTTTTCTTGAAAATCCCTCACTACGGAATAAACCATCCCCGCAACGTCGAGCGTCCCTTCCGTACCGATTCGTTTTCCGATCACTTCACTTGTACTGCAGCCGATTACCAGTAGCTGGTTTTCTTTTAAAGCTGCCTCTTCTTGAAACTCATGTAATAGTTTCCGAAACTGGTTTTCCCATATCTCAAGTTCATTCGAAAATATAGCATCATTTGTCATGAAAACGCATCCTTTCAATAAGAAAACTTGCTATTGGAAGAAAAGAGTGGACTCTCTAAATTCTTTTCCAGAACCTTAACGATTAGCTGTGTTTACCTTCATACTCCGCTATCTTACCAATCCTGTTTTGATGACGTCCGCCTTCGAATTCCGAAGTCAGCCATGTTTGTGCAATTTCCCTGGCAAGACCCGGCCCAATGACACGTTCCCCCATAGCTAACATATTGGTATCATTATGCTGACGGGTCAACTTTGCACTATAGACATCATGAACCAATGCACAACGTATCCCTTTGACCTTATTAGCCGCAATGCTCATTCCAATTCCAGTACCACAGATTAAAATCCCCCGATCGAACTCACCCTTTGCAACTTTTTCTGCAACCGGCAATGCATAATCCGGATAATCCACTGACGTACTGCATTCACAGCCAAAGTCCTCAAATGGAATCTGTAATTCATTCATTAAATTCTTTATTTCTTCACGGATATGTATGCCACCATGATCCGAAGCAATCGCAACTTTCATCAAAATCCTCCCCTAGCTTTTTTATTTGATTTTATTGTGTCACAAAATTATGAAAAGATAAAGGACGGCCAACCTTTTTCTCCCGTAAAGAAGCAGGAAACCAACTAAGGTTTCCTGCTGAAAAATGTCAAGTGTTAAAGCGTGTAATGGTCCCATTCAACTTTTCCGCTTGCACTTTAAGGTCCATCGCCGATTTTTTGACGTTTTCCATGACTATTGCTTGTTCGCTCGTCATAGCTGTTACTTCTTCCGCTCCAGCAGATGTTTCTTCTGCAATGGCAGCCACCTCTTGGGACTGCCTAGATGTTTCTTCTACACTTTCCATTTGACGGTCAACAAGCTCAGTAATATCTTTTACTGCAACGACCACATTATGTACCGTTTTTGTCATTCCTTCTATCGCTATATCCGTATTTGTCCCTTTTTGGGCTTCTTCATTTGCCGATATGACCTGATCGCCGATTTGTTTCACAACTGCCTGGACCTCATCTTGAATATTTTGAACCAGGTTCGAAATGCCCTGAACAGCTTTTGCACTCTGATCAGCTAACAACCGGACTTCTTCGGCTACAACTGCGAACCCTTTTCCATGTTCTCCTGCCCGTGCAGCTTCAATGGAAGCATTCAATGCCAGCAGGTTCGTCTGTGCCGCAATCTCGCCGACAAGTTCGATGATTTGCTCTACCTTTTTTGCATTTTCCTCTAAACGATTGACTGTTTTCAGCGACTTTTGATTTTCTTTAGCCAATTGTTTAATGCCATGAACCAAGGAATTGACTACGCTTTGCTCTGAACAAGTTCTGTCGCCATATCACTGGATAGTCCAACGGATTCCTGTGCTTTGCTTTGAACCTTTTTGGCAATCATGACGACATCATCAATGGATTCAGCAGTATTCATGATGGAAGCGGCAGATGTATCCGCCCCTTTTGAGATTTCCTCTATGGTTCTTGCTATATTATCTGCCTTTTCGGATGCTTTTGAAGATTCTTGAGAGATATGGAGGACTTTTTTGTTGGTCTCACGGAAGTTCTCTTCAATATTCCGAACCATGTCCTTAAGGTTAGAAAGCATATGATTGAAAGCAGTGCCTAATGAACGGATTTCATCATCCGTCTTCGATAACACCACTTCTTCGTTTATACTTCCATCAGCAGCACTTAATACGGCTTTTTCTAGTCTTTTTAGTGGTTTAGTAATAAGACCAGAAGCAAAAAACGAAAGAATCCCCGACCAAAATATGCCTAATGAAAGCGTCCCTACACTAAAACTTAGCGAACTCGTTTTTTCAAAAAACATTGGATGGATCACGAAAATAAAAAATGCCGAGGTTGAATAGGTGATCAGAGCAAGGACTGTAGTGAAGATAACCAATTTTTTTCGCAAGCCAAACTTATAATGTGTTCTTTCCTCCATACCGCTCCCCCCTGTAGACTGTTTACTCTTTCAGCCTTATGACTAATTCTTCTATTAATTCCTGCAGCTCCCTGAAGGTTTCCCGATAGATGCCTTCAGAACCGCCAAACGGATCTATTATGTCTCTATCATATTTATCGTCAATAACGAATTCTTTTAAAGTAAAAGTCTTATCGATCATCTTAGGATATGTACGGATAATGACCGCTTTATGCCCTTCCGTCATGGTGAAAATATGAGTCGCCCACTCCATTTCCTTCTCGGATAAAGGCGTTGAATGATGATTATGCACTATGTCATTCTCAACCAATACATTTTTAGCATGCATGGAAGCATCCTGGCCCATTGAAGCATAAACACCAGCGGACTTCACTTCAACACCTGCAATATGCTTATTTTTTAATATCGCTTCTGCCATGGGGCTTCTGCATGTGTTACCTGTACATACAAATAATACTCGGATCATATTAACGCCTCCTTTTTATTCATTATAAGCTATCGCCCGTTCTATATAGGCAAAAAAATAAACACTCTCTTTATGTCATGAGAAAAATAAAAACCGTCCCGATAATCGGAACAGTTGAGGAAGGAAAGGTATGAGGTCAAGTGGATTTAAAAAGAGAACAATAATTTTAATCCAAACGCACACAGGATGCTTCCGCCAAGAATCTCACTATAAACTCCGAGCACCCCCTGTATTTTTCTACCCAGTAATAGCCCTCCCCACGTTAACAGAGTGGCAGCCAACCCAAAACAAAGAATGGTTATAATCGTTTTCGCACCGTAAATCCCCAGGGTTAATCCTACTGAGAAGCTATCCAGGCTTACCCCTAAAGCAAAAATGAATAAGCCTTTCCCGACAGGAGCCAGCATCTTAATTCCCCTGGCATCAGCTTCACCCTTTTTACCCGGGATGAACATCTGTATACCAAGAATGATCAACAAGAGACCTCCGGCGTATGTAGCAAAGGTCCCGAATTTTTCTGAAATGAAACGACCAGCCCCCATACCAAGCAAGGGCATCCAAATATGAAAAATACCTACTATCAGCCCTATAAAAAATACTTGCCTCAACCTTAGCTTAAACATTCCCATTCCTAGGCCGACGGAAAAGGCATCCATTCCCAACGCGAATGCCATGAGCAATAAGGTGATGATTTCCCCAGCAAATGTATTCATTCCAATCCTCCCTCGGACGTGCCTATTACATGTTATGCATGTCCGAAAAGAAATAGAAGAATAAATCAGTCCTTGTTACACTTGTTCGTCGATGATTTGATGACCTGCCGCCTTCTCAAGCCGGTTCATGACAGCAGCCCCGATACCGCGGTCAGGAAACATTTCACTGAAAATGATATCGACCTCCAGCTCATCAAATTGTCGTAAAGTATCATATAAGCCTGTCGCAACTGTATGTAAATCCGATAAAGAACCTGGGGCAACCACATAATCCGCATTATAATCCTGTTGATGTTCTAAAGCCGTTATGATGCCTACCTTTAACCCGTCATTTCTTTTTTCATTCACAAGCTTCTGAAGGAAAGATTGATTACCCTTGACTAAAAATAGAGGGGCTTTTGGAGCATAGTGGGTATATTTCATGCCCGGAGCTTTTGGCGCCGTTTCCTGATTCTTCAAAGCGACATCTTGCCTAACTTCTCCTATTACCGCTTCCAACTGTTCCAAGGTCACCCCACCAGGCCTTAAAATAACAGGGACTTCCACAGTGCAATCCAGTACTGTGGATTCTACGCCCACACCCGTAGTACCGCCATCGACAATGCCTGCAATCCGGCCCATCAAGTCATCTTCAACATGTTTGGCTGAGGTGGGGCTTGGTTTTCCTGAAGTATTTGCACTTGGAGCCGCAATGGGCAAATCACTCGCACGAATAAGACCGAGGGCAACCTGATGATCTGGCATCCTGACAGCCACCGTGTCCAATCCAGCTGTAACAAGGGTTGATAGCTGGCCCGGTTTTCGTTTCATGATCAAAGTCAAAGGACCCGGCCAAAATTCCGCCATTAGCTTCCGTGCCTTTACCGGGATCTCTTCTACAATACCTGACAACTGGTCATCTGAGGCTATATGAACGATTAAAGGATTATCACTCGGACGCCCTTTTGCTTCAAACACTTTTTTGACCGCCTCGTCACTTTTGGCATTCGCGCCTAGTCCATAAACGGTCTCTGTAGGAAAGGCAACCACTTGATTAGCCATTAATAATTCAGCTGATTGTGTAATCTGGGGATAACTTTGTAAATTATCCACATTTTTATCCACTGACCAAACTTTCGTTTTCATTTTTAACACCATCGCCTTTTAACATTTCTTATTTTATATGATTGCTTTTATATGAACGATATTTTCAACTTATCTTACTAATTTTACTTAAAAGATACTTTGAAAGTATAAAAGAAGTATACACATAATTCAAGTGTTATCCACAAATTGGGGATAACTATATCGAATCCGTGGATAAGTTTGTGGATATTAAAGATTAATGACAGACTTTTTTGATTTTTTGTTAATAACCCTGTGGATATGTTTTTTAAATTATCTGATCTTAAAAAAGCTCATTGAAGATTTCTGCAAATAAGGACTTCACTTCTACCTCAGGCTCCTTTTCACCTTCATATAATTGTTGCCCCTGTTCATTGGATGCTGCAAGCTGCTTCTCTTTGTTTTCCTTAACATTCCCATCAATGACTTCCTCCGTTACTTCCTCGTTCCCCTTTACTTCTGTCACTTCTTCTTTTACCTCAGGCTCGATAACCTTTACCGTTTCTTCCGGTACTTCCTCTTTTACACTTTCATCTTTTACCTTTTCTTCAACTTCTTCCTCCTGAACAGGTTCTTTCTCTTCATTCGTTGCAGCATAAGCCTTCCCTCCCGAAGTTACGGATTCTTTCTCTTCATCCTCGACAATCGGACTTTGACTTACAGCCGTCCCATTTGAAAAATCCAAGAAACATAATGGAGGAAATAACACACACCACCAATTAGCCCCTTCCCCTTCACCCAGTGTAATGATCACAGCTTCATAATCCCCTGCCGGATATAAATACTGCCCGTAAAGTTTTGTTGGAAATTCTGCTTGTCCAAAATCTACTTTTACTGACTGTTCCAAACCATGTTCCTTTATAACCGCCTCAGCCGTGGCCTGGATATCCGGCAGATGTGAGGTGATCACATCCCTCGCGTCATCCAAAGAAGTAAGCTCCTCGACCCACTTTGTGATATCTTTATTTACCTCGTCCCTAATCAGCCGCTTAACCGATTGATCCTCTTCTGTATCACTATTAGCAAGTATCCGCAGACGAATCGCCTCATCCGGGATCACCATCGTTTCCTCTGCACCGACCATTTCCGCTTTAGGCATATATATACTTACGATCGTTCCTATAGTTAAGATTAATAGATAAATAATGGCTAAATGTTTAGTTTTCATCGCCTTCGCCCCCTCACATGAATTAGTCTCACCATTTTCCAGCTATCTTAAACTAGTAAAAATCAAAAAAGTTGATAGTTGGAAATATAGATTCCAATTGGATAGTGAGGGGGGAGATTATAAAAAAAAACCGCCTCTAAGTAGAGACGGATCCAGACTGTAGACCAACTCGATATTTTATTGATTTTTTTGCCTACTTTTTTTTGAGGGTTTGCACTATTAGAACGTTGATTGGAACGCAGGGCACTCGCTTTCCGTCCCAAAGAAGAGACGAATTATTTTAATACGGCAAAGACCATTCTATCTTTTTCGTTAATGTCATTTACAATGGATACTTCTGCGGCGGGAAAGGTTCGCTTCAATAAATCGGCAACCGCCTGACCCTGTCCAGTACCCACTTCAAAACCGATCAGTCCAGGCACATTCATGATTAGAGGTAACTGTTCCATAAAACGGCGGTAAAAATCCAGCCCGTCGACACCAGCAAATAATGCACGATGTGGTTCATGGCCTGTTACGACTACAGACATGGATTTTTGATCATCATTTGGTATATATGGCGGATTCGATAAAAGGATGTCCACCTTCTGGTTCGTGTTAATGAAAGGCTGAAGCAAATCACCCTGCATGAACTGCACTTCGGCACCAAGTGATTCAGCATTTTCCCTCGCTACTTCAAGTGAAGGATCTGCTATGTCCGTGGCCATCACCAACAAGCTTGTTTTTTCAAGTTTCATCGTAATGGCGATTGCACCGCTGCCCGTCCCAATATCCGCTAATCGGAGCTTCTGTCCCTCCATAAAAATGGCCGGGAGCTTACGTAATGTATAATAAATCAATTCTTCCGTTTCAGGTCTCGGTATCAGCACTTCCTCATTTACAAAGAAGGTCCGTCCATAAAATTCTTCACTGCCTATTATATATTGGATGGGTGTTCCATGAGCGTGAAGCTCAATAGCTGCCTTAAATTGTCCAAAATCATCTTCACTAAGCTCATCATGAAGGTTGGCTAGTAGCTGGGAGCGCGTTTGTTTTAATAAATGCTGTAACAGGATTTCCCCTGCATTGGCGTCACGATCATTTTCCTTTAAAAAAGAAGAAGCCCACTTAAGGGCTTCAAACACTTTCAGGCCAGAATTATTCATCTGCATTTTCCAGCCTTGAAGATTGGTCTTCCATGATTAAAGCATCCACGACATCATCCAGTTTACCTTCCATGATTTGATCCAGCTTTTGAATCGTTAAACCAATGCGGTGGTCAGTAACGCGGTTTTGCGGGAAGTTATACGTGCGAATCCTTTCGGAACGATCGCCCGTACCAACAGCAAGCTTCCTATTTTGATCATATTCCGCCTGCACTTCGCGATGGATTTTATCATACACCCTGGCACGCAAAACCTTCATCGCTTTTTCTTTGTTCTTGATTTGTGATTTTTCATCTTGACAGGATACAACCGTATTAGTCGGAATATGAGTCAATCGCACCGCTGACATGGTCGTATTGACACTTTGCCCTCCAGGACCGCTTGATGCAAAGGTATCGACACGAACATCCTTATCATGGATCTCGACTTCCACTTCCTCAGCTTCGGGCAAAACGGCAACCGTTGCTGTAGATGTATGAATTCGTCCACCTGATTCAGTTTCAGGCACTCGCTGAACCCGATGGGCTCCATTTTCGAATTTCAATTTTGAATAAGCGCCATTGCCATTAATCATGAATATGATTTCCTTGTAGCCTCCAAGCCCGGTAGGACTTGCTTCAATGACTTCAGTCCGCCAACCCTGCACTTCTGCAAAACGGCTATACATTCGGTATAAGCTACCTGCAAATAAAGCCGCTTCATCTCCGCCTGCCGCTCCGCGGATCTCCATGATTACGTTCTTATCATCGTTAGGGTCTTTCGGAATGAGCAATATTTTCAGTTTATCCTCAAGGCCTTGTATGGTCTCTTCGAGTTCATTGATTTCTTCTTTTACCATTTCACGCATATCCGCATCAAGTTTGTCCTCCAGCATAGCCTTAGCTTCCTGAAGTTGCTCACGAACCGCTTTATATTCTTTATAAGTCGATGCGGTCTCTTGAATACTGGATTGCTCCTTAGAATATTCCCTTAGCTTCTTATTGTCATTAATGATCTCCGGGTCACTTAATAGTTCATTCAATCTTTCATATCTATCTTCTACTGCTTGCAATCGATCAAACAAATTATTCACCTCATAATTTTCCAAAACATCTGAAACGAATTGGAAGTAATCCATCTTTTCTAACTATAAATAAGTAGTTCAGTGCCCCAGCTCAGTTCACTTCTAGGTTAATTATAGTATAGGTGAATAATCAACGTCAAAGAGGATTCAAAATTGTGGTTATTTCTTTAACTTAACATCTATTTTATATTGGGGCACAACCCTGGTTATCATGTCTTGAATTCGCCGCTTTTCCTCATTTCTTTTCTCTTCCGTCTTGATTTCGCCTTTATCATGGACCGTAACATGTATGGTATTGCCATTTAACCACACGGTGCCCGCTTCATATTTAGTTTTCGACTTAACGACCTCTCGGATTTTATCAATTTCCTGCCCCATGGAAGGGGAATTATTCGATGTTTGATGCGGAGTGTTTAGGACTTGATCCGATGGCCGTTCCGTTTCATTGTCCCAATCATTATTAGACATACGTTTTAAACCTTTGCCAACAAAATCTTTTCCATCCCGGGATTGATCGCCATATTCCGAATCATTATTTATTGCATTGTCATTTTGACCGCATGCTGTTAGTGCAGCAAGAAAAAAGGCCATCATAAAAACCAGTATTGATTTCATATTTTCTCCCTCCATTTTGACTAGCTAAACAAGGACATTTCCTAAGTTAGCCTTCCCAAAATGGGGCAATATTTATCTTTTATTTCCCTTCCATGTATTGGTCTTACCACCTGAATGCCTTTAGAAAGTTTTTTCAACATGGCTTATCCGCTTTCAGAATAAACTCAATTTCCCGTATAAATTACTTACCCATTTCTTCATAAAAAAGCACCCTAAGATCTCAAATATGTTCTTTAATCCCGACAGCCTGCTTACCTGGAACTTCGTGATGATGGCGGCAGCGGGGCTCGTATGATTCCGATGCACCCACTAGGATGATCGGCTCATCATAGGAGGCCGGCGCCCCATCTATCAATCGCTGTGTCCTGCTCGCAGGTGAACCGCACACTTCACACACAGCCTGCAGCTTAGTCACTGATTCTGCTAGCGACAATAGAACAGGCATAGGACCGAATGGTTCACCTCTGAAGTCTTGATCGAGTCCAGCCATAATCACTCGATAACCGCTGTCCGCAAGATGCTGGGCAACCCCGATAATTTCATGATCAAAAAATTGCACTTCATCTATAGCAATGATATCCAGGGGCTTGTCCAAATGCTTAAAAATATCAGTTGAATGGGCAATCGGTTTTGCCATCACAGAAGAGCCATTGTGCGATACGACAGCCTCTTCCGCATAGCGATTATCTATAGCCGGTTTAAATACAGCTATTTGCTCTTTAGCAAATTGAGCACGGCTGACTCGTTTAATCAATTCCTCAGATTTACCTGAAAACATGCTTCCGCAAATAAGCTCAATCCAGCCTGTTTGTTTCATTACATACATGGAAACAGCCACTCCCTTCCACCTGTCGATCCCTTAGCCATAATTGAAGTGGACCCGGCTTTATAAAAATTCTTACCTGTTTACAGAAAATAAAAAACAGGCAAGAAAAATACTTGCCTGTTTTTTAAAAAGTCCGGCTTATTTAATACCGTATTTTTTGTTGAAACGATCAACACGTCCGCCAGCTTCAGCGAATTTTTGACGACCAGTATAGAATGGGTGGCACTCTGAACAAGTCTCAACTTTGATCTCTTCTTTAACTGAACCAGTTTCAAAAGTGTTTCCGCAAGAGCAAGATACTTTTGAAAGTTTATAATTTGGATGAATTCCAGTTTTCATTCTTTTCAGCTCCTTCTGCCCTGAATCATTCGAAACAGAGTTATATACTTCAAGGTGAGGGAAAAGCACCCTCACATTTATTGTAAAAACACATGAACCCATTATAGCAACTTAAGACTAGTTGTGCAACAGTTTGTTTCTTTCACTGTTTAAGAACGTTTAACGCTCGCTGGTCCCTTTTTCATTTCTGACATCTCTTCATCCAACTTACTGAAAAACTCTTCATTACCTTTTGTCTGTTTTAGACGGCGAAGGAATTTCTCTGAGAAATCAGGTGAATCTGACATCGTTTTCCTAATAGCCCATAATTTATCCAGGCGATCTTTCGGAATTAACAATTCTTCTTTACGAGTGCCTGAGCGACGGATATCGATTGCCGGGAAGATACGTCTTTCGGCAAGGGCACGATCTAAATGCAGTTCCATATTACCCGTACCTTTAAATTCCTCATAAATGACATCGTCCATTCTCGAACCCGTGTCTACCAATGCCGTAGCAAGGATCGTCAAGCTGCCGCCTTCCTCGATATTCCTCGCCGCACCGAAAAAGCGTTTTGGACGATGGAATGCAGCAGGGTCAATCCCTCCGGATAGTGTACGCCCGCTCGGCGGAATGACAAGGTTATAAGCACGGGCAAGCCTGGTAATGCTATCCATTAAAATGATGACATCCCGTTTATGCTCCACAAGGCGCATAGCTCTTTCCAACACTAGCTCTGCCACCTTTATATGGTTTTCAGGCACTTCATCGAACGTTGAACTCACCACGTCTCCAGCAACGGAGCGTTCAATGTCCGTCACTTCTTCCGGGCGTTCATCGATCAATAGTACAATCAATTCCGATTCAGGATGGTTCGTGGTTATCGCATTGGCAATTTCTTTGATAAGCATCGTTTTACCAGCTTTTGGAGGTGCGACAATCAGACCACGCTGTCCAAAACCTACCGGTGCCAAGACATCCATAATTCTAGTTGATAAGTTCTTCGGTGTCGTTTCCAGTTTAATTTGTCTGTTTGGATACAGCGGCGTTAAGCCTGGAAAATGTACACGCTCCTTAGCCGATTCCGGATTATCGCCATTGACGGCTTCAACATGCAGCAATCCATAATAGCGCTCGTTTTCTTTTGGAGGTCTTACCTTACCGGACACTTTATCTCCATTTCGCAAATCGAATCTGCGGATCTGTGAAGCAGAAATATAAATATCCTCCGAGCTTGGAGAATAATTAATTGGACGCAAGAAACCGAAGCCCTCGGAAGGGATGATTTCTAAAACACCCTCCATGAATAGGAGACCATCCTGCTCAGCTTGTGCTTTCAGGATAGCGAAAATAAGTTCCTTTTTTGAAAGTTTGCTGTAATAGGAAACTTTATATTCACGCGCGTGCTCATAGAGATCCTTTAGTTTCATGTTTTCTAAATTAGAAATAGTTAAATTCATTATGACACCACACTTTTATTAATTAAACGTTTTCACCCATACTGAAAAAGAAATGGTTTGTTAGATGGAAGAAAAACCGCAATCCATGTACCCGACCAGAGTTTTCTTAGAAAGGATGATACATTTTTACATGTAAAGAAGAAAATTATTTGAAGGCTTCTTGAAGTTTGGAGTGAAAGGGCAGATTTTATATATAAATCAATTAATAGTAAACCAAGCTTTATTTTACTTTTTTTATTTTAATTATTCAACTTAAATTTTTTAAAAGAGAAAGCGAGCGATGAACCCGCTCGCTTTTTAGCTGTGATTTTCTAAAAAACGTTCTTAGTCAATCAGACCATTCGGTTTAATTTTAAGACTGTGACGTCCATCAATGAAACGAACGGTTCCAGATTTAGCACGCATGACTACGGATTGTGTTTCGCCGTAATTTCCTTTAAATTGTACACCTCGTAAAAGCTCTCCATCAGTCACACCTGTTGCAGCAAAAATTGCGTCATCTCCGCGAACAAGGTCTTCCATTCTGAGGACTCTTCCTAATTCAAGGCCCATTTTTACACAGCGTTCCACTTCTTCATCACTTTGAGGAATAAGTTTACCTTGAATTTCTCCTCCGAGGCATTTCAAGGCAACAGCTGCAATAACTCCCTCTGGAGCTCCGCCAGATCCGAATAAGATGTCAACACCGGTAAGATCGAAGGCCGTATTGATGGCACCTGCTACATCTCCATCGTTGATCAACTTGATACGTGCCCCTGCCTCACGAAGTTCGTGAATGATCTTCGAATGACGATCACGGTTCAAAACTGTTGCGACTACGTCTTGGATATCTTTATTTTTTGCCTTGGCTACCGCTTTCAGGTTGTCCAACACAGAAGCATTGATATCAATCTGACCAACAGCCTCGGGACCAACGGCTATTTTATCCATATACATATCCGGGGCATGAAGCAAGTTCCCCTTATCTGCTATCGCCAATACAGCCAATGCATTCCAGCCGCCAGATGCAACGATGTTCGTTCCTTCCAAAGGATCAACTGCAACATCCACTAGTGGCCCAAGACCAGTACCAAGCTTTTCACCAATATAAAGCATTGGCGCTTCATCCATTTCCCCTTCACCGATTACAACCGTCCCTTGCATGGGTATTGTATTGAAAACATCCCTCATTGCAGTTGTTGCTGCATCATCTGCTTCGTCTTTCATTCCTCTTCCCATCCAACGAGCAGAATTCAGTGCCGCCGCCTCTGTTACGCGGACAAGCTCCATCGATAAACTTCTTTCCATTTCCGGTTCCCCCTCATGTACACTAGCATGATTTATTTATATATTAGTATAACACATTATATCATATATAGTAACACAATGGGGTAACAAGAAAAGGGATCAGCTTTTAAGCTGCTCCACCTCTTCTTGCGTCATTTCTTCACGCCAAATCGTTGCTCCCAAACCTGAAAGTTTTTCAACCAGATGGCTATATCCGCGATCTATATGTTCAAGCCCGGTCACTTCGGTAATCCCTTCAGCCATTAAACCGGCAATTACCAGAGCTGCTCCGGCACGTAAATCGCTTGCCTTCACTTTTGCTCCATGAAGCTGGACAGGACCATCAATGATGCCTGCTCTGCCCTCGACTTTGATCTTCGCATTCATGCGTCGCAGTTCATCAATATGCTTAAATCGTGCCCCGTATATCGTATCGGTCACCATGCTAGAACCGCTTGCTTTTGTTAAGAGCGAAGTGAAGGGCTGCTGAAGATCTGTTGGAAATCCGGGATAAACCAGCGTCTTGATATCAACGGACTTATATTTATCTCCTGGTGAGACAAAGATCTGATCATCACCGGCTTCAATATTAATTCCCATTTCCCTCATTTTGGCAGTCAATGACTCCAAATGCTGGGGGATGACATTATCGATCAAGATTCCTTCACCGACCGCAGCGGCTAAAATCATGAAAGTCCCGGCTTCAATCCGATCTGGTATGATCGTATGTTTGCACCCATGTAAACTCTCCACACCATCAATACGAATGATATCGGTTCCGGCACCCTTGATTTTCGCTCCCATGTTGGTCAACAATGTGGCAACATCGATGATTTCCGGTTCTTTCGCAGCATTTTCAATCACTGTGCGGCCTTTGGCCAAAACAGCGGCAAGCATAATATTGATCGTTGCCCCTACACTGACGACGTCCAAATAAATGCGTGCCCCCCGTAGCTCGTCCGCCCTAAGGTAAATGGCTCCTTGTTCATTCGTCACTTGTGCGCCTAGCGCTTCAAACCCCTTTATATGCTGATCTATTGGGCGAGGACCTAAATGGCAGCCTCCAGGCAAGCCAATCACTGCCTTTTTGAATTTACCAAGCATCGCCCCCATTAAATAATAGGAGGCACGTAACTTCTTAACTCTTCCATTGGGAAGAGGCATTGAAATCATTCTGCTGGGATTCACTGTCATTTCCCCATCATCAAAGGAAACCTCACCGCCAATTTCCTCCATTAACTCTTTCAGCATCTGTACATCCGAGATATCAGGCAGGCCTTCAATCGTTACAGGAGAGTCCGCCAAAATTGTTGCAGGGATAAGGGCAACCGCACTATTTTTTGCTCCGCTGACACGAATGCTTCCCTTTAAAGGATAGCCACCGGCAATTTTAAGTTTTTCCATAATAAACTCCCTTCCACGCTAAGCACTTAGATGCTACTTCCAAAAAGTAATATTTTACCACAAGAAAATTGCATAATCCGACAACATTCACTATCTGTTCCTTAGTTTACACAAAATTATAAAATTCATGTAAAAAAAGCTAAAAATTTCTAATTTATGTTAATTTTATTTAAAACGGTGCAATCTATAGCGACTTAGCGGCAAGGCATTATGCTTCAGTGCGAGAATTCCAATCCTTCAAGAAAGCTTCAATCCCTTTGTCCGTTAATGGGTGGTGGAATAGTTGCATTAAAACTTTATAAGGGATCGTTGCAATATGTGCCCCTTTAAGAGCCGCTTCAGTAATATGCATCGGGTGGCGGATAGAAGCTGCAATGATCTCAGCATTGATATCATGGATCGCAAATATGTCAGCAATATCCGAAATTAAATCCAAACCATTTTGGCCAATGTCATCCAAACGTCCTAAAAATGGCGATACATATGTTGCCCCAGCCCTAGCTGCCAATAATGCTTGGTTGGCACTGAAAATAAGGGTGACATTTGTTTTGACACCTTGTTTTGTAAGAGCTGCAACAGCCTTCAAACCGTCTGGAGTCATTGGTACCTTAATCGTGATATTAGGTGCAATTGCAACTAATTCCTTGGCTTCAGCCATCATTCCTTCAAAATCAAGCGCAATGACTTCTGCAGAAACGGATTCCTTAACAAGGCTTGTGATTTCTTTTAACCGTTCATGGAAAGAAACTCCCTTTTCTCTTGCAACAAGGGACGGGTTAGTCGTAACACCTGCTAAAACGCCAAGTTCGTGTGCTTGCTTTATTTCTTCCATGTTTGCTGTATCAATAAAGAATTTCATAAAATATCCTCCGTATGTAATCAATTTTTTTATCTGAATTCTAATTGTTCAAAAAATAGAGCTCGGATTCCAGTCTGCATCTAAAAGAAACCATTAGGGGGGTGCCCCCCCAAATGGAATTATCATCTATTTCATCTTACATTTAAGGGATGAAACCCATATTGCTTTTGTTATTTATGCTTTACCGTTTGAACCGAATTCACGCATTTTGCCGATGACAGTTTCTTTAATCGCTTCACGGCCAGGTACCATGTATTTACGTGGATCGTATACTTCAGCATCGTTATTCAGAATTTCACGAACGGCTTTTGTGAACACAATTTGATTTTCCGTATTCACATTGATTTTTGATGTTCCAAGAGAAATCGCTTTTTGGATATCTTTCGTAGGAATGCCTGTACCACCATGAAGAACAAGAGGTTTGTTTGTTAAATCCCGTACTTCTTCCATTTCTTTATAGCCTAGGTTAGGTTCACCTTTGTATGGACCGTGAACGGATCCCAACGCTGGAGCAAAACAATCGACATTCGTTTCTTTAACTAACTGTTCACATTCTTGAGGATCTGCATATACGACTCCATCAGCGATCACATCATCTTCTTGTCCGCCAACTGTGCCCACTTCCGCTTCAACAGAAACATTACGTGCGTGAGCGAATTCGACAACCTTCTTGGTTGTTTCGATATTCTCTTCAATCGGGTGGTGCGAAGCATCGATCATTACTGAAGTGAATCCAGCTTCGATAGCCTCTTTACATTTATCAAAACTTGAACCATGGTCAAGGTGAATGGCCACAGGAACAGTGATTTTCATGTCTTCCAACAATCCTTGAACCATCATGACAGTCGTTTTAAAACCACCCATATGACGGGCAGCCCCTTCGGAAACACCAAGGATGACTGGAGATTTTTCTTGTTCTGCAGCAGCTAAAATGGCTTGAGTCCATTCCAAGTTATTGATATTGAATTGACCTACTGCATATTTTTCTTCAAGAGCTTTATTCAGCATATTTTTCATAGAAACTAAAGGCATTTGATTTCCTCCTACTAGTGAATGTAATTATTTTAAAGTTAATTCTTTCTAGATATTCCCTAAAACCAAAGTAGCATACGCTTATAAATCAGAATATCTCGCTTCTTTTAGCATATCAATACATCAAAAAAACAGCAACAAATACACTATATCGTGCTTCAAATTTTATTCCAAAAAAAACAACGGCCCATCTTAAAAAAGATAGCCGCGGCAATTCTTTAGTCAAAAATATTAAATTTTCAAGACCATTAACTTGACTGTATCGGTAAATATTCACGAACGGCTTTTCTAATATCATCAATATCAAACGGCTTTGCAAAGTGGGTCATTGCACCTAAATCCTTTGCTTCTTGAATCATATCGAGTTCACCATATGCGGTCATGATAATGACCCGGATGTCCGGATCGACCACTTTCATCCTCTTCAATATCTCAATGCCATCCATTCCGGGAATCTTCATATCCAGTAATACAAGATCTGGTGAATGATTATTTAGCACTTCCAGGGCCTGAATGCCATTTGCGGCTTGAAATGTTTCATACCCTTCTTTATGTAAAACCTCGTTCAATAAAATACGAATCCCAAATTGATCATCAACTATTAATATTTTCCCTGACATTTAATCACCTCTCCCTTACCCGATTTATTTAATTAAATGTATTAGCCTAGTCGGCCATTACATAGGCTGCGTCAAATTACTTGTAGTCCAACGCATTTATTTCCCATTCATGATTTCTATGTTCATATTCGATAATTGTAACAAAATTCCTGCTCTATGGCTAAAAGGATTTTCATTTTTTTTGTTTTTTCGACCGATTTAGTTAATTCAGCCCTTTGGATCAGAAGCCCAGAAGCCTGTCAATGCAAAGGAAAGTCCTTTATAATAAAGATATAATTCTTTAAAGGAGTCCCTAGTCATGTTAAAAATTTTCTCGACACAGATAAGCGGTTTATTTAAAAAAATGATTGAAAATGAAGCCTTTGAAATGGAGGATGCCGGCCGCCTGCTGGCTCAGGCGGCGATTGGGGATGGCTCAGTGTTCATTCACGGATTTGGTGAAATGCAGGGCGTCACGTCGGAGGCTTTGGATGGGGCAGAACCTTTTCCTAAGGCAAAAAGATTTGAATTGGGAGAAACTATGTCCAGGGAAGATCGATTTCTTATATTCACTCGCCATTCAGATGATTTTGAAGCATTGATGCTGGCAAAACAACTAAAGGAAAATGATATACCATTTGTTGCAGTTTCTACATCCGTTCCTTCTAAAGAGGAGTCCCTTCCAGAGTTGGCAGACGTACATATAGACTTACGTATGCAACGAGGGTTGATCCCCGATGAAACTGGAAATCGATATGGGTACCCTACCCTCATTGCCGCTCTTTTCGCTTATTATGGGATTAAATTCACTCTTGAAGAAATCATAAAAGAATATGAAGATGAAGAATGATAAATTATCTTAAACAAAAAAAACAGCCACATGGGCTGTTTTTTTATTTATTAAAGTTTTTTGCTGCTCTTTAAAGACATACCGACAAAGTCACGGAATAGCGGCTGTGGACGGTTAGGGCGTGACGTGAATTCCGGATGGAATTGGGAAGCCACAAACCAAGGATGATCTTTCAATTCAATGATTTCAACCAGACGGCCATCTGGGCTTGTACCGGAGAAGACAAATCCTGCCTCTTCCATAGCCTGACGGTAGTGGTTATTGAACTCATAACGGTGGCGGTGACGTTCATAAACAACCTCATCATTATATGCTTCGTATGCTTTAGTTCCTTCGATAAGCTTACATGGATACAAACCAAGACGCAGTGTTCCGCCCAAATCTTCTACATCCTTTTGCTCAGGAAGAAGATCGATGATTGGATCTGGAGTATCTTCCTTAATTTCAGCTGAATGCGCTTCTGGCAATCCTAGGACGTTGCGTGCATATTCAATGGATGCCAACTGCATGCCTAAACAGATTCCGAAGAACGGTGTTTTTGTCGTACGGGCAAACTCGGTCGCTGCAATTTTCCCTTCGATTCCGCGATCTCCAAAGCCGCCAGGGACAAGGATTCCATCTGCATCTTTAAGAAGTTCAGCAACATTTTCTTTTGTTACATCTTCAGAATTCACCCAGTCGATTTCAACATCTGCATCAAATGCGTAACCTGCATGCTTAAGTGCTTCCACAACAGAAAGATAAGCATCTTGCAATTCAACATATTTTCCGACTAGAGCGATTTTCGTTTTCTTTGATAAAGAAGTTACCTTTTTGACAAGTTCCTTCCAATCCTCCATATCCGCTTCGCCACAGTCCAATTTCAAGTGATCACAAACGATTTGGTCCATATTTTGTGCTTGAAGCGCAAGAGGGATGGAGTAAAGTGTATCCGCATCAAGACATTCGATGACAGAATTTTTATCGATATCGCAGAATAAAGCGATTTTATCCTTCATATCTTGTGAAATTGGGCTTTCTGTACGTGCAACGATGATATTCGGCTGAATGCCAAGACTGCGTAATTCTTTTACACTATGCTGTGTCGGTTTTGTTTTCATTTCACCAGCAGCTTTGATGTAAGGGACCAGTGTACAGTGGATATACATAACATTATTGATCCCGATATCACTTTTAATTTGGCGAATCGCTTCAAGGAACGGAAGAGACTCGATATCCCCTACAGTACCACCAATTTCAGTAATGACTATATCGGCATTCGTTTCATTACCTGAACGGAAAACCCGTTCTTTAATTTCATTCGTGATATGGGGAATGACTTGAACTGTTCCACCTAAATAATCACCACGGCGTTCTTTTCTCAGGACGGTTGAATAAATTTTACCTGTAGTCACATTGCTGTGTTTACCAAGGTTGATATCAATAAAACGCTCATAATGCCCAAGATCCAAATCCGTTTCAGCACCATCATCTGTTACAAACACTTCACCATGTTGATATGGACTCATCGTACCAGGATCCAAGTTGATATAAGGGTCAAACTTCTGGATCGTAACATTCAATCCCCTATTTTTTAAAAGTCTACCTAAAGAAGCTGCAGTTATCCCTTTTCCTAAGGAAGAAACTACTCCACCTGTCACAAAAATATATTTTGTCATCTTATATCCTCCTATAGATTGTTTTCTTCGAATGCCGTTCTTCACATCTTTTAATCTGAACCTGCATCAAATCTTCCGCCACACAGGCGGTTAAAGCTATAACCATAAAATCTGTACAAACCATTAATCACTTAAAGGTTTTTAGTGAGAGTCATGCAGGATACATGAACAAGAATAAATTTCCTTAAATGACAGTTAACATAAATATGTTCTCTATAGTTTTTACAATTCTAAGAGAAATCATTTTTAAAAATAAAAAAATGATGTCATTTATTCATTCCATCATTAAAAACAAAAACGCTCCGCTTACAATAAAAGTAAGGGAGCGATATAATTTAATCATTGTGTCCTTTTTTAAGGAGCCCAAAAATGATTCTACAAATTTCGCCTCAAAAAGTCAAGGGCGATTATTTATTTGTCATTCTCTTCTTTCAACTCTTCTTCGTCTTCATCTTCGTCCTCATCATCTTCCAGGACAAATGCTTCATCTTCAATTATTTCTTCTTCCAGATCGTCATCATCATCCACGTCATCATCCAAAAGCACTTCGTCAATAACTGGAGAACCTAGAATATCATCATCGTCGTCATCTTCATCCTCATCAAGATCATCGACATCTTCTTCAAAGTCAAGATCTTCGTCTTCAAGTTCATCGAAATCGTCGATAACGACAGCAGCCTTTTTCGTTTTCTTTTTCTTTTTAGGTTTTACAACATGCACGACTTCTTCTTCGATTTGGTCAACTGGATACCATGTTTTCAATCCCCAGCGGTTGTCCCCAAGTGAAGTGAAGCGGCCATCCACATTTAAATCCGTATAGAATTGTGCAATTTTCTTTGCCACTTCCGCTTTAGATAAATGGTGCAGCGAAGCTAATTCGCTTATTAAGTCTTTAAATGGAATCGGTTCATTTCTTTCCACCAACAAATCATATGCCATCTCTATTAAGGACATTTCCAATAATTGCTCTTTTGAGTGTTCTTTTAAACTCAAATTCCGCACTTCCCTTCTCTATTCAAACACTGAATTCCGTGTTTTTTCACATAAAAAAATAATCTAAAACAGTATTTCGATAAAATAACGACAATTCCTGCTAGACATATACTCCATTATAAACAATCTAAATGGGTTTATGCTAGTTCTATCTGATACTTTCACAGATTTACCTAAATGTCTATCTTTCACCGGAACCCTTAAGCAGAAAAAATCATGCACTTTCTTTTTTCGATTTCTGACGAAAGGCTGCCGTAAAAAATACAACAGTCAGGATAAAAAAAGAGACGGCACCCAATTGATGCTCATACAATTCAATTAAAATAACGATGGCAAGAATGTAACCTATGATTTTCCCAATCATTTTCAGGTTCATTTTCTCAACTCCAATAGGGCTGATTCTTCATTTATGCCCCTTTTCCAAATAATTATAAGGTAAAATCTTCATTTTGTTAAAAAAGACGGAAATTATTTAAAAAAGGGGGCCCAAAAATCGGTGCCCCCCTTCTTGCTCTACATATTTCTTCGATACTGACCGCCTACATCATATAGCGCCCTGGTTATCTGGCCAAGACTGGCCACTCTCACACAGTTCATCAGTTCAGCAAAGATATTTTCCCCATTCATGGCTGCCAATTTCAGTTTAGTTAGCGCCTCATCCGTGAACTCCTTATTTCTTTCCTGGAATGCCCGGAGATTTATGATTTGCCCTTCCTTTTCTTCCTTTGTTGCACGGGCAATTTCCATGCTGTTCACAGCCTCCTCGGAAGGAGGATTGGGGTTCAAATACGTATTGACCCCAATGATCGGCAATTCACCCGTATGCTTTTTCATTTCGTAATGCATGGATTCATCCTGGATTTTCCCGCGCTGATACTGTGTCTCCATAGCACCCAACACCCCGCCTCGATCATTGATCCGATCGAACTCTTGCAGTACAGCTTCTTCAACCAGATCCGTCAATTCCTCTACGATAAAGGCACCTTGCATCGGGTTTTCATTTTTTGAGAGCCCATGCTCCTTTGTAATGATCATTTGTATGGCCATTGCCCGGCGTACGGATTCTTCAGTAGGCGTCGTGATGGCTTCATCGTACGCATTAGTATGCAGCGAGTTACAGTTGTCCTGTAGTGCCATTAAAGCCTGTAGTGTCGTTCTAATATCATTAAAATCAATTTCTTGCGCATGAAGGGAGCGCCCTGAAGTCTGTATGTGGTATTTCAGCTTCTGGCTACGATCATTCGCACCATATTTATCCCGCATGACTGTCGCCCAAATCCTTCTTGCCACCCTCCCGATAACCGTATATTCCGGGTCGAGCCCATTTGAGAAGAAGAATGACAAATTCGGGGCAAAGTCATCAATATTCATTCCGCGACTTAAATAATATTCGATGTAAGTAAAGCCATTCGCTAATGTAAAAGCCAGCTGTGAAATGGGATTGGCACCCGCTTCAGCAATGTGATAGCCAGAAATGGATACAGAGTAGTAGTTCCTGACTTTCCGATCAATGAAGTATGCTTGGATATCTCCCATTAACCTTAAGGCAAATTCCGTAGAGAAGATGCAAGTATTCTGGCCTTGGTCCTCCTTCAGAATATCCGCTTGAACGGTTCCGCGTACCGTTTGAAGAGTATAAGCCTGCACTTCTTCTGCTTCGGCATCCGTAAGGGGGCGGCCTAGCTCTTCTTCTTTCCGTTGAATCTGCTGATCGACTGCCGTATTCATATACATGGCCAAAATGATCGGTGCCGGTCCATTGATGGTCATGGATACAGAGGTTGAGGGGTGGCAAAGGTCAAAGCCTGCATAAAGCTTTTTCATGTCATCCAACGTACAGATACTGACTCCGCTTTCCCCTACCTTTCCATAGATATCAGGCCGATGATCAGGATCCTCGCCATACAAAGTTACAGAATCGAAAGCCGTACTTAGCCGTTTAGCATTATCATCCTTTGACAAATAATGAAAACGCCTGTTTGTCCGGTCGGGCGATCCTTCACCGGCAAACTGCCGCTTCGGGTCTTCCCCTTCACGCTTGAATGGAAAGACTCCCGCTGTGTAAGGAAAGAAGCCGGGAACGTTCTCACGGAATACCCATCCTAAGATTTCTCCATAATCAACATATTTAGGCAGTGATACTCTCGGAATCATTAAACCTGATAAACTTTTAGTTTTCAGCTTTGTGACGATTTCCTTATCCCTGACTCTCGTTACAAACTGCTCCCCTGCATACTTTTCTTTTAAATCCATCCATCCAGAAAGGATTTTTTTAGATTCAGGTGATAAATTTGAAGCGGTTTCCTTTTTCAAATTCTTTAAAGAAGCCACAATGCCTTCGTTACTATCATTTTCCTTAACTGCTTCAATAGCTCCTTCAAGCTGGAAAAGCCTGCGGGCAATACGTACTTGTTCAGCCGCGCGTTTATGATACGATCTGACCGTATCACTGATTTCACGTAAATAATAACGGCGATCGGTTGGAATGATGACATTTTGCTTATAGACATCCGCTTCTTTCGAAAAGGCAGTAATCCAACCCGTCCCTGATTTTTCATTAAGCTTTTCAATCAGTGCTGCGAATAATGCATTTGTTCCTGGGTCATTGAATTGGGAAGCTATTGTACCGTATACCGGCATTTCCGATGGATCTTGATCAAAAAGCGTACGGCTTCTTTGATATTGTTTTTGAACTTGGTTTTTTGCATCCTCGGAGCCTTTACGCTCATATTTATTAATGACTATCAAGTCTGCGTAATCAATCATATCGATTTTTTCGAGTTGTGAAGGCGCACCGAATTCACTCGTCATTACATACATGGATACATCGCATATTTCGGCAATTTCTGCATCTCCCTGACCAATTCCGCTCGTTTCAACGATGATTAGGTCGAATCCAGCTGCCTTCACGACTGAAATGGCATCTTTTATCGCCAAAGACAACTCACTTTTTGAATGACGCGTGGCTAAGCTCCTCATATAAACTCGCTCTGAAAAAATCGCATTCATTCTAATCCTGTCACCTAACAGGGCACCGCCTGTTTTTTGTTTGGTCGGGTCGACAGATAGAATGGCGACTTTCTCGTCTGGAATTTCGTTAATGAACCTCCGTATCAATTCATCAGTCAACGAACTTTTCCCAGCGCCGCCCGTCCCTGTAATCCCAAGAACAGGAACCTTCTTTTCGGAAGTCTTGATTTGCTCAAAAAGACTCTCCACCGCTGCCGCAGATTCCTTTGAAGCGTCGAGTCTATTTTCAGCAAAGGTAATAAATTGGGCAATGGCATTTGTTCCCCCTGCAATCAATTCATCAAAGCGTTCCTGTAAAGATGGTTTGACAGTCGAGAAATCACACTCCTCCATCAATACATTTATCATGCCTTGAAGCCCATATTCCCGCCCTTCATCAGGAGAAAAGATGCGGGCAATCCCATAATCATGGAGTTCTTTAATTTCCTTCGGGATGATGACACCGCCACCTCCGGCAAAAATCCGAATGTGCTCGGCTCCCTTTTCTTTCAGCAGGTCATACATATATTTAAAATATTCCACATGACCGCCTTGGTAAGATGACATGGCTATTCCCTGAACATCTTCCTGGATGGCAGCATTCACGATCTCCTCCACCGAACGATTATGTCCTAAGTGAATTACTTCCGCCCCGCTGGACTGAAGGATTCTCCTCATTATATTGATAGATGCATCATGTCCATCAAATAAACTTGAAGCTGTAACGAATCTGATATGGTTCTTCGGTTTATACACCTCAACTGTACTCATTTAGCTCCTCCTTATTGAAACGTTTTTATATCAGAGACTTTTCTGAAGCGATACATTTTGAATCAATAATTGCGTCTGCAGTTCAACATACTCTTGAAGCGTGTAATTTTTATGCAAAGCCCATCTTCTGAAACTCCACATCTGTCCCTGAACAAAAATGTTATGTGAAACAAGGCTTATTTGTTTTTCCGTCAACAATAGCTCCCCATTCTCAACACACTTCGTTATGACCTTTTCGAACATGCCCACCATCCGAATTTCTTTGTTCAGAACATAAGGTAAAGCATCTTTCGTAAGAGCTTTCACTTCCTGATACATGACCAGCACTTCGTCCTGCATTTCATCCATCACTTTATAAAAGTAAGCGATCGTCAGCTTCAAACTTTCAAGTGTCCCATCACTCTGTTCTATTTCTTTTTGAAGCTTTTCCTGGACTTCATCGTAGATAAAGTCACAGACGAGATATAATATATCTTCCTTGGTCCGGATATACTCGTATAACGTGCCAATACTGAAGCCAGCGGCTTTGGCAATTTCCCTTGTAGTCGTTCGATGAAATCCCTTTTCCTTAAAAAGGGTCACCGCCCCTTTAATCATTTGTGTACGCCTTTTTTCAACCAGCCGCTCATCCTTTACCGATGCAAGAACTTCTCTTTTTTCCATTTTCAAACCCCTTTTTTGAATCCCATCAATTAATTACCAAAGACATACTTCCGAAGAAATTGAAAAGGGTATTCCGGTAAGGGCGATGCCTCATCGGAAAACCTCGATTTCAATACTATTTAGTAATCATCCTTGAGATGACCAGCTTTTGAATTTCCTGTGTACCTTCGTAGATCTGGGTTATTTTCGCATCACGCATATACCGCTCCACTGGGTAATCTTTTGTATAACCATAACCACCGAAAACCTGCACGGCTTCCGTCGTCACTTTCATTGCTGTATCTCCAGCAAAGAGTTTGGACATGGCCGACTCTTTTCCATAAGGAAGGCCCACTGATTCCAACCAGGCAGCCTGATAGGTTAATAGCCTTGAAGCTTCAACACCCGTTGCCATATCCGCCAATTTAAAACCGATTCCTTGCTGTGCAGAAATTGGCTTGCCGAATTGTACGCGCTCTTTTGCATAGTCAACTGCGGCATCCAGTGCACCTTGGGCTATGCCTACAGCTTGTGCTGCAATTCCATTACGGCCCCCATCAAGCGTCATCATCGCAATTTTAAAGCCTTCCCCTTCTTTTCCAAGAAGGTTTTCTTTAGGAACTCGGCACTCATCAAAGATGATTTCCGTGGTCGGTGATGAACGGATTCCCAGCTTCTTCTCTTTTTTACCAACACTAAAACCCGGGAAGTCCTTTTCAATGATAAAGGCACTCGTTCCTTTTTGTTTCGATTCAGGATCTGTCAATGCAAAGACGACATATGTATCAGCAATCCCGCCGTTCGTAATGAAGATTTTCGAACCGCTGATAATATATTCATCACCTACAAGCTTTGCAGACGTTCTCATACCGCCTGCGTCTGAGCCTGAGCTAGGTTCAGTAAGGCCGTATGCACCGATTTTTTCCCCCAGTGCCATCGGGCGAAGGTATTTTTGTTTTTGCTCTTCAGAACCAAATTTATATATTGGCCACCCTGCAAGCGAAGTATGGGCTGATAGAGTCACTCCAGTAGAAGCGCAAACGCGGGAAAGTTCCTCAATCGCTATGCAATACGCTAAGTAATCGCTTCCAATTCCGCCGTATTCCTCTGGCCACGGAATCCCTGTCAGTCCAAGTTCAGCCATTTTATCGAAAATCTCTCGGTCAAATCGTTCTTCTTCATCCCTCTCGGCAGCTGTCGGAGCCACTTCATTCTGGGCAAAATTGCGTACCATCTTCCTAATCATTTCATGTTCTTCCGTTAGTTTAAATTGCATGACCATGTCCCCCGTCTTTTTCGTATTTATAGACTCTTACTGATGACCATTCTCTGTATTTCACTCGTTCCCTCATAAATTTCGGTTACCTTTGCATCCCTGAAATAGCGCTCGACCGGATATTCTGTTGTATACCCGTAGCCTCCGAACACTTGGACTGCTTCTATCGCCACATCGACAGCCGTCCTCGAAGCAAATAGCTTAGCCATGGCCGCTTCTTTACTGCACTTCAATCCACTTGAGCGTAAATACGCCGCCCGATAGACGAGTAACCTTGAAGCTTCTATGCTCGTTGCCATTTCGGCCAGTTTGAAACCAATCCCTTGCTGTTCTGCAATGGGTTTGCCAAATTGAACCCTGTCTTTTGCATATTGGACAGCATGTTCCATGGCGCCTTCTGCAATTCCCAGAGCTTGAGAAGCAATGCCAATCCTTCCAGCGTCCAAGTTGGCCATGGCAATTTTAAAGCCTTCACCTTCTTTGCCTAAGAGATTGGCAGCAGGCACTTTCATATCCTCGAACGTCACCTGTACGGTGCTCGAACCATGAAGGCCCATTTTACGTTCATCTTTACCGATGATTAAGCCTGGCGTCCCTTTTTCCACGATAAAAGCAGAGATTCCCTTGCTTCCCTTCTGAGGGTCGGTTGAGGCAAAAACAATAAACACATCCGCTTCCCCGCCGTTGGTGATAAAAACTTTGGACCCATTTATTCGATATTTTCCGTCTTCCTTTACTGCTACTGCCTTGGATTTCAAGCTCGCGGCATCTGAACCCGAGCTTTGCTCAGTTAAGCAAAAGGCGCCCAGATATTCACCAGCGGCTAACTTAGGCACATATTTTTGCTTCTGCTCTTCCGTTCCAAAATAAACGATTGGATTTGTGCCAACAGAAGTATGAACGGACAGTATGACACCAAGAGTTGGACTTACTTTGGAAATCTCATTGATGGCGATGATATACGACATGAAATCCATACCTGCGCCACCGTATTTTTCTGGAATGGGGATTCCCATCAAACCAAGTCCGCCCATTTTTTGCAGGATCGTTTTTGGAAACACTCCCCTTTCCATTGTCTCGATATGAGGTGAAATCTCATTTTCTGCAAAATTGCTTACCATCTTCCGCATCATTTCCTGTTCTTCGGTAAACTTGAAATCCATTCCTTCACTCCTCCCTAGCTGCAAATGCTTTCTATGATTGGTTATATTCATAAAATCCACGTCCTGCTTTCTTGCCTAGCCACCCTGCTTTCACATATTTCCTTAACAGCGGACACGGTCGGTATTTATCGTCTCCCAGCCCCTGGTGAAGGGTTTCCATTATGTATAAGCATGTATCGAGCCCAATGAAGTCAGCTAGCGTAAGCGGGCCCATGGGATGGTTCATTCCCAACTTCATTACATCGTCAATCGCCTCTTTAGTAGCGACGCCCTCATAAAGTGTATAGATGGCCTCATTGATCATCGGCATCAAAATCCGATTTGCTACAAAACCTGGAAAATCATTGACTTCCACGGGTACCTTGTTCAAGGTTTCAGCCATCTTTTCAACCTCTTTATAAACTTCATCCGATGTAGCAAGGCCACGGATGATCTCAACCAGCTTCATGACTGGAACGGGGTTCATAAAATGCATGCCAATCACCTTTTCCGGCCTATTCGTGGCAGCGGCTATCTCAGTAATCGGAAGCGAAGAAGTATTGGATGCAAGAATGACCTGCTGCGGCGTGATTTCATCCAGCTCGGCGAATATTTTTGTTTTTATTTCCATATTTTCCACTGCCGCTTCAATCACTAAATCAACGGCAGCTGCATTTTTTAAATCCGTCGATGATGTCAAACGGGAAAGGATCGCATCTTTATCCCCGGGCCCCATTTTCCCTTTTTCCACTTGACGGGAAAGATTCTTGGTAATTGTCCCTAGTCCCTTTTCTACATATTCTTCTTTTAAATCGTGTAAAAGTACTTCATAACCGCTCATTGCACAAACCTGGGCAATGCCAGATCCCATCTGTCCCGCACCAATGACCATCACTTTTTGAATGCTCATGAAAACCCCTCCTCATTTATCTATGAAACTATCATCCTTGTTTTGGCACTTCGATTAAAATGGCATCTCCCTGCCCGCCTCCACTACAGATCGCTGCGATGCCCAATCCTCCTCCGCGGCGTTTCAATTCATGCATCAGCGTAATGATGATGCGAGCACCACTTGCCCCGATTGGGTGACCTAATGCTACAGCACCGCCGTTAACATTCACTTTTCCTGGCTCGATGTTGGCAATTTTTCCACTGGCGAGTGCAACCGCTGCAAATGCTTCGTTCACTTCAAATAAATCAATATCCTCTATCGATTTACCTGTCTTCTTCAGGATTTCATTTATGACCAAACCTGGCGTTTTAGGGAAGTCCTTTGCTTCCACTGCCACTTCTGCATGAGCCACAATATAGGCAAAAGGCGTTTTCCCTTCTTTTTCCGCACGTTCCTCACTCATCAATACGAGTGCTCCTGCCCCATCATTGACGCCAGGTGCATTACCTGCCGTAATGGTTCCCTCATTATTAAAAGCAGGACCTAATTTTGCTAACTTCCCGGCAGATGTATCTTTTCTTGGGCCTTCATCATGTTCGATGGTAATTGGTTCGCCTTTTCGCACCGGCACCTGTACGGCAATGATTTCTTCTGCAAGAATACCGCCATCGATTGCTTTTATCGCTTTTTGATGACTCTCGTAAGCCCAGCTATCCTGTTCCTCACGGGTGATTTCAAGATCTTCGGCAGTACTGTTTCCGTAAGTGCCCATATGAACGCCTGTAAAGCTGCAACTAAGTCCATCCGAAATCATGGTATCCTTAAGTTGGGCATCTCCCATCCTTAGGCCCCACCTTGCTTTCGGAAGAATATAAGGCGCATTGCTCATCGATTCCATTCCACCGGCAACAATGATTTCTTCTTCACCTAAGCGAATAATCTGATCAGCCAATGTAACACTGCGAAGTCCTGATGCGCATACTTTATTAATGGTTTCCGTCTTCACTTCCCAAGGCATTCCAGCATGACGTGCTGCCTGTCGTGACGGTATTTGACCTTGGCCCGCTTGAAGTACATTCCCCATGATGACTTCGCCTACTTGCCCGCCTTCAACCCCTGCCCGATCAAGTGCCTCTTTGATTGCTATTCCACCAAGCTGAGATGCTGTCAAACTGCTAAGACCGCCGCCAAATTTACCAAAAGGTGTTCTCACACCACTAATAATCACTGTTTTTGCCATCATTATTTCCCCCTTCAATAACATTGATTGAACGCTCGCTCAATATGAAGTTAAAAAAAATCGTTTTGTAAGCGCTTAATATCATCTTACATAATTTTTACAAAAATTAAAATATTTAGTTTGTAAATGTTTAAAAATTGCCTGCTTCCATTTGACTCATTCCATATAGAAGAAGCAGGCATTCCGTTTTAAATTAAGATGCAATCGATTTATTTTCACCAATGACCGCTTTTTCGAGCAGTTCAGCTACATCATACGTTTTAACATTTTCCTCAACTTCTTTTGCTTTCGTCCCATCAGATAGCATGGTCAGGCAATAAGGACATCCGGAACTGATCACTGTTGGACTGACGGCGAGTGCTTGTTCAGTACGTGCCACATTGATTCGGTTTCCTGTTTCCTCTTCCATCCACATCAAACCGCCTCCAGCTCCACAGCACATCCCTTTTTCACGGTTACGCTCCATCTCAATAAGTTTCACACCTTCAATGGATTGTAAAATTTCACGCGGCGGGCTATATACTTCATTGTACCTCCCCAAATAACAGGAATCGTGGAATGTAATCGTTTCATTCACTGGATACTGAGGCACCAATCTGCCTTCACTTACAAGTTTGGCTAACAATTCAGTATGGTGATACACTTCAGCTTCCAAGCCAAAATCCGGATACTCATTCTTAAAAATATTGTATGCATGCGGGTCGATCGTTACGATTTTCTTGATTTCATTCTTCTGGAATTCTTCTATATTCTTCATGGCAAGCTCTTGAAAAACAAACTCATTTCCCAATCGACGAGGAGTATCCCCTGAGTTTTTCTCCTTATTTCCGAGGATTGCAAATTTGACGCCCGCCTCATTCAATAATTTTGCAAAGGAAAGGGCAATCTTCTGGCTTCGGTTATCGTATGATCCCATTGAACCTACCCAGAACAAATATTCGAATTCCTCGTCTGCCTTTTGTAATTCCTTCACGGTAGGAACGCTGACATCTTCCCGAAGGCTTCTCCAATCTTCTCTCTCTTTACGGTTAAGCCCCCACGGGTTTCCTTGACGTTCGATATTTGTCATGGCACGTTGTGCATCAGGATCCAGCCTGCCCTCTGTCAATACCAGATAACGGCGCATATCGATGATTTTGTCGACATGTTCATTCATTACCGGGCATTGATCTTCACAGTTCCGGCAAGTCGTACATGCCCAGAGTTCTTCTTCCGTAATGACTTCGCCAATCAGGCTCGGACTGTATGCTTCGGTCGCTGCAGCTGATTCCTGCGCCCCCTTTGCGGCACTCGCTAGAGCTATCTTATTTCCCTCCGTATTCCCAAAAACAAAAGATGGCACCCATGGCTGCTTCGTTGTAACAGCAGCGCCTGTATTTGTTAAATGGTCACGCATCTTGATGATGATATCCATCGGTGACAGCATTTTACCGGTACCAGTAGCAGGGCACATATTCGTACAACGCCCGCACTCCACACAGGCATAGAGGTCCACCATTTGATATTGCGTCAAGTCTTCGATATATTTGGCGCCGTAATATTGATTGCCTTCTTTGTCGAAAACTTCTTCTTCCAAATCAACCGGCTTCAATTTTCCCGGATTGTCCAGGCGATTGAGGAATACATTTATCGGACCGGCAATCAAGTGGGCATGCTTAGATTGCGGGATATAAACAAGGAACGATAATATGATCAGTAAATGCAGCCACCAAGCTACATAAAAAACAACTGTTGCCGCTGCTGTTCCCATCCAGCCAAAAAGGAAAGCAATGCTTGATGCGACTGGCTCTGACCAAGTTGCATCGTGTCCATGCCAGATCATTCCCATTCCATTCCCCAGTAACACGGTAATCATGATTCCAGTAATGAAGATGACAACCAATCCTGCTTTGAAATCCCTTTTCAAGCGAACGAGCTTCTCGACATAACGACGGTAAGCCGCCCATAGGATTGCTACAAGAACGGTAAGCGTCACAATTTCCTGGAAGAAAGTAAAGGCCGGATAAACAGGGCCAAACGGTAAATGCCATCCCGGTCTTAAGCCTTTAATGAAGAAGTCCAGTGCCCCAAATTGCACTAAGATGAAACCATAAAATAACATGGCATGTATGATTCCGCTTTTCTTATCTTTAAAGAGCTTCTTCTGTCCAAATACATAAACCCCTATTTTCACAAGACGATCTTTCACACGGTTATCGAATTCCACTTTTTTGCCAAGTTTTATATAAGCTATACGAGTCCTTACCAAATAGATAAATAGACCCGCGGCGTAAGCGGTTACAATCAGGAATGCAGTTAAGTTGATCCACAGCAAGCCATTCATTTCCATGCAGTCTTTCCCCCTTTTTGTAAATTGTAAAATGCCAAAAGGCAGCCATTTAAATAAAATAGAAAATTTGGCATTTTTCTGAAATTTAATTAACTCCATTATATAATGAATGAGCATTCAGTCAACTTTTTTCTTCTAAAAACATATTTGATTTTTCTACACCTTATTGTATAGTTCGACAATTCCGTTAATTTCCCCTTCTGTATTCTAAAAAAAATTGAGGTTCCTTCCCCCGCTTTTTAATGGTTACTAACAGGGAATTTGAGCCAAACTAAATGAAATCATTTAGGGGGGATTTTTTTTGAAGATTATCACTACGATTGCCTCTATATTTTTATTGATCTTCACTTGGTGCTGGGTTGATCTTAAGTTAGGGCATAAGCGTTATATGAAGCAGGCAACCAACATTAAATATCCGCCTCGGAACAGTGACATGACTATATTTACATCAGGAAAAATCCTGTTTGATGATTTTATGAAAGAAGTCAAGCGAGCTCAGCATTCCATCCATATCCTTTTTTATATTGTGAAAAATGATAAATTCAGCAAGGATTTTTTGAAGTTACTGCAATCAAAAGCGGAAGAGGGCGTGGAAGTGCGACTTTTAGTAGATTGGGTTGGAAGTAAAAAGATTTCCCGCAAAACCATTCAGGAGCTAACTAAAAGCGGGGTTCATTTTTCTTTTAGCTTTAAACCGAAACTTCCTTTCCTTTTCTATACAATACAAAAAAGAAATCACCGAAAAATTACTGTGATAGACGGCAAAATCGGCTATCTTGGGGGCTTTAATATCGGTAAGGAGTATATTAACCAAGGGGAAAAGCTCAACCCTTGGAGGGATTATCATTTGAAAATGACCGGGGAGGGGGTAAGGGACCTGCAGGAAGTCTTCCTCTCGGATTGGTTCTATGATACAAACGAGGATCACAGGGGAACACCTGCCTATTTCCCGACATTGACTCCCGGGTCGCAGGTACATCAGGTTTTTGTCACGAATGGAAGTGATCTTGAACAATCCTTAGCACACATGATTCAGCAAGCCAATAATAAAATCATCATCGGGACTCCATACTTCATTCCCAGTGAAACTCTATTTCAAGAATTAAGGGAGGCCCTTGCACGCAATGTTTCCGTAACGGTCATCGTACCTGAAAAATCAGACCATGCCCTTGTCAAAGAAGCATCCTTTCCCTACTTCCGGGTACTATTAAAAGATGGGGCTGAAATCATGCAATTCCAAAGAGGGTTCTACCATTCTAAAGTGATACTTATTGATGATACAATCTGTGATATCGGTACGGCTAATTTTGATAAACGCAGCCTTTTTTTAAATAGTGAAATCAATTGTCTGGTATTTGACCGGGCATTTATAGCAGATGCAGAAAAGGAATTGGCGGTGGACCAAGCTGAATCCAAGCCATTAAGCAGTGACGCGCTTTCCTCCATGAATGTTGTCCGATCAGCAAAAGAATCGCTGGCCTCCGTCCTTTCTCCTTTTCTTTGAAATCCCGCTGTTCAAGGAGAAAATATAATGAAAATAAGATTTGGATTTGTATCCAACGCAACCTGTTTATGGGAAGCTTCTCCAGCTAAGACACTTACTTTCAAGCGATATAGCACACTTGGCACGGAAAAAGGGATGGAAAAACTGCTGAGTGTGACTAGGCAGAACATTGAAAATACCTTTAGGGTCCTTCAATATAACACGGCCCACCAAATAGAAATATACCGGATGTCCAGTTCAATTGTTCCTTTAGCCACGCATCCCGAAATAGAATGGGATTTCGTCACTCCTTTTAGAAGAGAGTGGAAACAGCTTGGAGATTGGGTTTCTGAACATAAGATGAGGATTAGCTTCCATCCCAATCAGTTTACGCTGTTTACCAGCCCTAAACCCGAGATTACACAAAATGCCGTAAAAGATATGGAGTTCCATTATAAAATGCTTGATGCAATGGCCATTGCAGACTCTTCTTTTATCAATATCCATGTCGGCGGAGCCTATGGTGACAAAGATTCCGCCATAGTAAGGGTTCATGACAATCTTAAATCGCTTCCTATCCACGTCAAGGAAAGAATGACCTTGGAGAATGATGATAAAACCTATACAGCATCAGAAACCCTGAGTGTATGTAAGAAGGAAGGCATTCCACTTGTCTTTGATTACCACCACCATCTCGCAAACCTTTCAACTGAGCCTCTTAACGAGCTGCTCACCGAGGTGTTCACCACTTGGAGTCAGGCAGGGGCGGTACCAAAGATTCATATTTCATCCCCGAAATCGGCAGGTGAATTTCGCTCGCATGCTGATTATATCGATTTGGAATTCATCATGCCCCTTTTTAAAGTGCTTAAGGGACATGGACAAGACGTGGATTTCATGATTGAAGCCAAGATGAAGGACCGGGCGATGTTGCAGCTGATTGATGATATAGCTAAGGTACGTGGTGTAAAAAGGGTAAGCGGCGGTGCCATCGAGTGTTAATCAAATTAAAAAAAGCGTCTGTTTCGTTAGAAACAGACGCTTTTTCCTTTACATTTTTTCCGGCGCCGAAACCCCGATTATAGCTAATGCATTCTTTAAAGTAATTTGGACGGATTTGACCAGTCCTAGACGTGCCTTACTTCTTTCCATCTTTTCAACATCCAAAACCTTATCGGCATTGTAAAAACTGTGGAATGTAGAAGCCAAGTCGAATATATAATTCGTCATGCGGTGAGGCATACGTTTTTCGGCAGCTTCCGCTATTGCCTGCGGGAACTCACCTAATTTCTTCAGAAGCTCCACTTCTTTTTCAGTAGAAAGGGCCGAGAAATCAGTGACCCCTTCATAGCTGATCCCTTGTTCCACACCTTGGCGTAAAATGCTGGAAATACGGGCGTGAGCATATTGCGCATAATAAACCGGATTATCATTGGATTGTGATACCGCAAGATCCAAATCGAAGTCCATATGAGTATCCGCACTTCTCATTGCAAAGAAATAACGTGTTGCATCCAGACCCACTTCATCAATAAGATCACGCATCGTGACGGCTTTACCGGTACGCTTACTCATCTTCATTTTCTCGCCGTCTTTATACAGGTGAACAAGCTGGATGATTTCTACTTCAAGCTGCTCGCGTTTGTATCCTAATGCTTCAATCGCTGCCTTCATACGCGGTATATAGCCATGGTGGTCCGCACCCCAGATATTGATCAACGTTTCAAAGCCGCGCTCCAGTTTATTACGGTGATAGGCAATATCCGGTGTCAGATATGTGTAGGACCCATCCTGTTTAATAAGCACGCGGTCTTTATCATCGCCTAATTCTGTAGAGCGGAACCATGTAGCCTCATCTTCCTCGTAGACATGGCCTCTTTCCCTTAACACTTTGAGTGCTTCATCAATCTTACCGTCTTGATATAGGGAAGTTTCGGAATACCATACATCAAATCCGACACGGAAATTCCCCAAGTCTGTTTTCAGTTTTTCCATTTCATATTTCAAGCCGTACTCTCGGAAAAATTCAAAACGCTCTTTTTCATCGGCATTTACAAATTTATCACCATATTCACTGGCAAGCGTTTTACCGATGCCAATGATATCTTCGCCATGATAACCACCCTCAGGCATATCCTTTTCGAGACCAAGTGCTTGGAAATAGCGTGCTTCGATGGAAAAGGCCAAATTATTGATTTGGTTTCCTGCATCATTGATGTAATATTCACGTGAAACATCATAACCTGCTTTAGACAGGATATTACATAACGTATCACCCACTGCTGCACCGCGGGCATGGCCGAGATGAAGATCACCGGTCGGATTCGCTGAAACGAACTCCACTTGGATTTTTTCGCCTTTTCCAAAGTCACTTTCCCCATATGCTCCATCCACTTTCAAAATGACTGGAATCAATTCTGTCAAATAAGAATTATTCATGTAGAAGTTTATGAATCCTGGACCAGCAATTTCAATTTTTTCGATGGATGCTTTTGAATTGTCAAAGTTTTCGATGATTGCTTCCGCTATCATTTTTGGTGCTTTCTTTGCAATCTTCGTTAATTGCATGGCCATATTCGTGGAATAATCTCCGTGTGTTTTATCTCTTGGAAGTTCCAATACAACGTTTGGAATCTGCTCTTCCGTTGCTAAACCAGCTTTAATGACTGCCGCTTTAATTTCTTCTTTCAGTTTTTCCTGTACCTCTTTTACTATATTCATGTGCTATGCTTCCTCCTTATAGGAAATCGTCATCTCATATTGACCGGGTTCGCTTCCCTGCATATGTAACGTATATTTAAGGACAAGTTTCCCTTGTTTGGACTGCTCATCCCATTGATGATGAATTTTTTTCGCGGTCGTCCGTAACCCTAACCTGCCGTATATACTTTCATAATGTCCATTTGTCGCTTCCTGCAAGCGGAAAAGCTGCCTCATTTTAATGGCACCATTTCTAAGCAGGATCGTTTCATCCGTTTTGTGCTTGATGGTCGTTTGTGTTTGACCAGCTTCATTTTCCTCTTTATATTGCAAATATAAGTCTGAACCTTTATACATTTTTGTACCAAAAGTGACTAGCTCATACGTTTCCGTTTCTGAGCCGTGCTTGATTTTTGTCTGTAAAGTCACTTTAATAGTATGCTTATCTATATCATGAAGAGTCAAAGCTACACTTCCTTCATCATGTCGTTCTTAACTTTATAAGTATAAATATTCTTCAAGGAAGTTTCAACTTGAGCGGGAAAATAAAGTGTAAATCCAATAAAGTGAGGATAAACTTGCGAAATCATATTGTAGCAATTCATTTGATTTTAACGCAAGAATGACTCATTGGGGCGGAATTATTAAAAAAGAGTCCATCAGGTGTAAAATTCTTTTCCGGATTGGATGAAAAAAAGACCATCCCCGCTAAAAAACAGGAACAGTCAAGTCTTCCATCCATTAACCTTTTTGTACCCAACCTAAAAGCATTTCGCGAATCAGCTTGCTCGCCGTGTTCGCCGTTTGCTCGGATGGATCATAAATCGGTGCCACTTCAACTAAATCGCAGCCGACTACATTAATTTCAGAACGGGCTATCTCATGAATCGAAGCTAAAAGCTCTTTTGAAGTGATGCCCCCACAATCTACGGTGCCTGTTCCTGGCGCATGTGCAGGATCTAGAACATCGATGTCGATCGTCACATATACAGGACGACCTGCCAACTGCGGCAGTACTTCTTTCAGAGGTTCAAGAACTTCAAATTTAGAGATGTGCATGCCGTTTTCTTTTGCCCATTGGAATTCTTCCTTCAAACCGGAACGAATGCCGAAAGAGTATACATTTTTCGGACCGATAAGTTCCGCAGATTTACGGATGATGGATGCATGGGAAAGCGGCTCGCCCTCATAGTCCTCACGTAAGTCTGTATGGGCATCCATATGGATGATGGCCATATCGGGATACTTTTTGTACATGGCTTTAATGACAGGCCATGTGACAAGGTGTTCCCCTCCCATCCCCATTGGGAACTTACCTGCATCCAACACGCTGTCGACAAATTTTTCAATCATATCGATGCTGCGCTGCGGATTACCGAATGGTAATGGAATATCCCCTGCATCAAAGAATTTAACTTCCTCTAATTCACGATCTAAATACGGGCTGTACTCTTCCAAACCAATCGAAACTTCACGAATCCGGGTAGGGCCAAAGCGAGAGCCCGGACGGAAACTTACCGTCCAGTCCATCGGCATACCGTATAGCACAGCTTCAGATTCCTCAAAAACGGGATGGCTTTTAATGAATACATTGCCTGAATAGGCTTCATCGAATTTCATTGTCATGCCCCCCTTATTTCACTAAGTCTTGAACGAATTTAGGCAGGACGAAAGCTGCTTTATGAAGTTCTTTTGTATAATATTTCGTTTCGATTTCATGGAAACGGTCTTCTGTCACTTCTAATGGATTATATTTTTTTGATCCGATGGTGAACGCCCAAAGGCCGCTTGGATACGTCGGGATATTCGCTAAATAAAGGCTAGTGATTGGGAATATTTCTTTCACATCACGTTGTACATCACGAATTAAGTCTGCCTTAAACCAAGGATTATCTGATTGTGCCACAAAAATCCCATCTTCTTTCAAAGCTTTGGAAATCCCGGCATAAAAACCTTTAGTGAATAAATTGACAGCAGGTCCAACAGGTTCAGTCGAGTCGACCATGATCACGTCATATTCATTTTCACTTTTGGCGATGTGCATGAAGCCATCCCCCACTTGTACGTCTACACGCGGATCTTCAAGCATGCCTGCTATTTCAGGCAAGAATATCTTTGAGTATTCGATAACTTTCCCATCGATATCAACCAATGTAGCTTTTTTTACGCTTGGGTGTTTAAGGATTTCACGGATAACTCCTCCGTCCCCTCCTCCTACAACCAAAACGTTTTCTGGATTAGGATGAGTAAATAAAGGAACATGGGCTACCATCTCATGGTAAACGAATTCATCGCGCTGTGAAGTCATTACCATGTCATCCAACAATAGCATATTGCCCCACTCTTCCGTTTCAATCATATCCAGCTTTTGAAACTCAGTTTGCTCCGTATGTAAAGTACGATTCACTTTCATCGTAATACCAAAATTCTCTGTTTGTTTTTCAGTAAACCAAATGCTCATTTATTAACGCTCCTTTTCCATTTCATATTGTCAGTCACCTAATAGGTTCCCCAAAATCGTTATAGTCATTAGCTAGAAAAATTATAGACGAATCTAGCAGAATTGCAAGATAAATTTCATAAATGCAGTTCTTATGTTTAAAAATTTCTTTTTTTTCCATAATAGTAATAGATAATAGATTCTTTTCTGATAAGAGAGGTGAAAGCAATGGAATTGATTCCAAGCGAACGATTCAAAAGGACAACTAAATATGTTCGGGCCTTCATTATCCTTGCCACAATCGGGCTCACGATACTCTTTGTATTGCTTCTCTCTTTACTGATTTATGCAAAAATATTAGGTCCGCCTCCTTTGGTCGTGCCGCAGTCCACTCTTTACTATAGTGATAATGGAAATGTGATCGGCGAAACCGATAATGGCCAGAAACGTTATTGGGCCGGGCTGGGTTCGATTTCACCACAGCTCATCAAAGCGACTGTCGCTGTTGAGGACCGTCAATTTTACACTCATAATGGATTTGATATAAAACGGATCGGCGGTGCCATCCTTGCGGATATTAAGGCAATGTCCAAAGTCCAGGGCGCAAGCACCATTACCCAGCAGTATGCCAGGAACCTGTTTCTTGGCCATGACAAAACGTGGTCGCGTAAATTTAATGAAGCCTTTTATACGGTACGTTTAGAAATGAATTACTCAAAAAAGGATATTCTAGAAGGTTATTTAAATACGATTTACTATGGCCATGGTGCATATGGGGCCCAAGCTGCAAGTCAATATTACTTTGGCAAGGATGCCAAGGATTTGACCCTTCCTGAAGCGAGCATGCTGGCAGGAATACCAAAAGGGCCGTCAAATTATTCTCCATTGGATAATTTTGAAAAAGCGAAATCAAGGCAGAGAGTTGTCCTTCAAGCAATGAAAAACAAAAACTACATTTCAGAGCAAAATATCGCAGAAGCGTTGCGAACATCCCTTGCATTAAAGGGTGAGCACGGAACGGTTACAAATAAAACCGCTCCCTATTTCCAGGATGCAGTCAAGCAGGCTTTAAAATCACAGCTTCATTTAGATGACCGGATGATCGAGCTGGGCGGGCTTAAGGTCTATACTACACTGGATGAAACCCAGCAGGATGCTGCCGAAAAAGTTCTCTCCAATATCATACCCAAGTCTTCAGGGATCCAAGCCTCGATAGTGGCAATGGATCCGGACACCGGGGAGGTCCGTGCACTGGTCGGCGGTAAAGATTACGCGGAGTCGCCATTCAACCGAGCTACACAGGCCGTTCGCCAGCCCGGTTCCACCATTAAGCCATTGCTATACTATTCAGCGTTGGAGAACGGTTTCACACCGTCTACCACCTTAAAAAGCGAGACCACTACATTTTCTTTCGATGATGGTCACTCATCTTACACACCGCATAATTACAACCATCAATATGCGGAAGGCGAAATCACGATGGCCCAGGCCATAGCTCTTTCCGATAATATCTTCGCCGTAAAAACGCACTTGTTCCTTGGGGAACAGACATTGGTCGATACGGCGCATCGTTTCGGCATCACAGCGAAAATGGATGCAGTTCCGTCCTTGGCACTCGGTACGTCAGGTGTAAGGGCGATTGAAATGGTGAACGCATACAGCATTCTGGCTAACGGTGGCAAGAAAGTTGAACCCGTGTTTATCAAAAAGGTTGAAAATCAAAAAGGTGAAGTGATTTTTGATGAAAATAAGAAACCAGAACAGATTTTGGATGAGGATAAGGCATTTGTCATGACTCAAATGCTTACAGGGGTTTTCGATGAAACCTTAAATGGCTATACGAAAGTGACTGGCAGCACCATCAACTCCCAGCTGACCCGCCCATATGCCGGTAAATCAGGTTCCACCCCGACGGATAGTTGGATGATCGGTTACACACCAGAGCTTGTAGCTGGAGTATGGACTGGGTATGATCAAGGGAAAAAGATCGAGATCCCCGCTGAAAAAAGCTATGCTAAGAAAATCTGGGCTTCCTATATGGAAAAGGGCCTACAGGGGAAACCGGCAAAATCGTTTAAGGAAACGAAAAACGTAATCGGGGTAAACGTGAATCCCGCAAGCGGAAAATTGGCAACAAAGGATTGTCCTGTCTCAAGACTGACTTATTATGTTAAAGGAACTGAACCTGTCGAATACTGTGCCGAGCACTTTAAGGGTAAGGGTCCGAAACATGCCCCAAAAGAAGAAGAGCAAAAAAAGTCCCCGTGGTATAAAAAAGTCTTAAAACCATGGGGATAACGAAAAACCCCGAAGCCGGTAGCGGCTTCGGGGTTTTTCTGTCCTAGTTCCACAGTGTCTAAACTGCTGTCTTTAAGTTTACTGATTTTATCCGTTTCCTACAAGTGCATTTTTCACTAAACTTAACATTTCATCCATTAAATCAAATTCAAACCGTCAATGACTCCTTGAGCTTTGCTGAAGAGCGCTCCCACATTCCTGCATCATGGTTTTTCAGGAAGTCTGCAAGTATACGTTTTGATTTATCGTCCATGTCCTCGACGATGATATGCCGTTTAAGCGATTTATCCATCCGGTTAACATGCTCCGGAAGGGATTTGTAACCGCGCCTAATTGACCGGTCGACCATCATTTCACACGCTGTCACACCTGCATAGTGCGGACCATTTTGGGTGGCTTCAATGGTCACCCAAACAAGCCAGTACGGTTTGGCATTCGGGACCTCCTCTTTAGTCTTTAAAAACTTAATCCCTTTTTCCACTGCACTCCTTGCATGCATCGCGCCGATATCGACCTCGGCTTCACCTGCATCCACATCGATGATGACCGGAGAGATATTATCGAGCGTCAAAACCCCTGCTCCATATCCGCCATGACCTTCTGTAGGGTCGTTTTTTATAATATTGAAGCCTACCTTTTTCTTTGGTTGTTCTTCCATGTTTGTATCCCCCTTTATCGTTTGTCATTCCATATAATTTAAAAAAGCAAAAGTGTAAAGAACTGATTCAAGGCGCCGCCTACAAATGGCACAACATTGTTCAAAATCGGGCTAATCGTATACCGGCTTAGCGGTGTGATGATCAGAATCAAAAAAATCAGGGAGCCATATTGTTCATACTGGGTCATTTTTGCCCGCAAATCAGCTGAAACAAGATCCTGTACGATCCTATAACCATCGAGCGGCGGCAGCGGTATCAGATTAAATACAAACAAAAGGATATTTAAGTTGATGAGCATCTCGAAGAATGGCTGAATGAAAAACGGTAAATCAGGTCCAACGCCTGCCGCCAGTAACCCGTAAAAAATTAAATACCCTAAAATTGCAACAAGCAAATTACTGAACGGGCCGGCAAAAGAGACGAGCACTCCTGCCAATTTTGGATTCTTGAAATGAAAACGATTAACCGGTACAGGCCTAGCCCAACCAAATCCAGCTATTAATATCAACAATGTTCCGATCGGATCCAAATGAGAAATCGGATTCAATGTGACTCTTCCTTCATTTTTAGCTGTCGGATCACCGAACTTATAGGCTACATAAGCATGTGAAAATTCATGAACCGTAAATGCGATCAACAGTGACACAATGACATATGGAAGGTCTTCCAACCTATAAGCTAAAAATCTTTCTATTTGGTCCAATAGCTTCTCCCCCAATATTTATTACCGTTAGTATACATCAAAAGAGCAAGAAGTGAAAAAACTCTGACTTCCACATCTTGCAATTACTTTTCCATTGTGAAACACTACAAGATAAGAGAGGAAGGGGGGAATGAGAGATGCCATATGTAACAGTCAAAATGCTTGAAGGCCGTACAGACGAACAAAAAAAGGCTTTAGTCGAAAAGGTGACGGCAGCCGTTACGGAAACAACTGGAGCACCAGCTGAAGCCGTGACGATTTTCATTGAAGAAATGTCAAAAAATCATTTAGCAGTAGCCGGTGTCCGTAAAAGCGATCAATAAGATTTACATAATGGTAAAAGCTAAGCCATCAATTCGGCTTAGCTTTTGTTTTTAACTGCTCAATATATTCATATGCCCCATCAATTTCTTCAAGCGTATATTTTTGTTTGCTTTTCAGCGTGAAAATTTTCTCGGTGACTTCCTCTTTTTCTAGCGTGTCAAAGTATAACACCGTTGAAACCAGCTCCAAAAACCGGGCATTCTGTTCGTTCATATCGAGTAAGCATCCCTCAAGTGCCGGCATCTCCACTTCCTGTATGGATAGGAAATCCTGGCCGGCATCCGTTATCGAATAACAATATTGATAATAGCCTGCTTTTTTTTCCCTTACTTCATTCAAATAACCCATTTCGCAGAGCTCTTCAATCCGTAAGGTCAACTCCTCCGAATACGGTCCATAAAAGTGAAACTGAAACTTTTCATGAAATGGGAAGGACAGCTTCTTCGCAATATAAACGATTTTTTGTAATTTTTTTCGACCCGAGATTTCACCGGCAGTAGAAATTGCATTGATAATGTTTGCATGATCCTTAAACAAGGCTCGTCACTCCTCACCAAAAATGTACCACTTTAATCCGATAGCTCCAAAAGCTTACGAATTTGTTTTTTTATATTTTTCTTCGTAGATTCATCACGCAATAAATCTGCTGGATAGTACAACTTATGATCCGTTCTTCTTTTCCCTGAAATTGCATCGACAATTTCGGATTCACGTGATAATTCACGAATTTCGCCGTTATTTTTCAGCAAGTGAATCGGCAGCCTCTCCTCTTCCTCACCTGGCCGGTAAAAATCATACGGCAGATCTGATGAAGAATCGACGACAAGATAATAATCCGGATCGATGCCTGCCTTCTTGAATAGCGTCCTTAATTCCATCAATCTGTTCATTTGACTGTTCGACGGATGGAACTCCACATATTTAAATAGTTTACGGTTAACGAAGCGAGTGCATAAATCTTTTAAAATCGCATCGTTTTCCTCTTCCCATGCTTCGAAATAATAGAGCATCACCGATTCATCCATTTTCAAATAGTCCGTTAAAGTCACTTCTCCCTTGAACAATGAATAAAAATGGTTCGGTTCTTGGGCAAACTCATAACCGGATTCATATAAATGTTTCGCTCTATGTAGGATCTTGGTAAGTATGACCTCCGCACTTCTCGTAACTGGATGGAAATAAACCTGCCAATACATTTGGTAGCGACTCATGATATAATCCTCAACCGCATGCATCCCGCTTTGTTTGATGACGGCATGTTCTTCCCTTGGCCTCATTACACGCAAAAGCCTTTCCATATCGAAATGTCCATAACTCACGCCAGTGAAGTAGGCATCACGCTGTAAATAATCCATTCTATCAGCATCGATCTGACTTGAAATCAGGCTGACTACTAATTTGCCTTTATAGGTTTTCGCAATGACTTCTGCCACTTTTTTAGGAAAATCACGCCCAACTCTAAGGAGGATCTTATTCACTTCCGTATCGCCGAGGATTATCTGCTGCGTGAATTGCTCATGATCCAGGTCAAACACCTTTTCAAAAGAATGAGAGAAAGGACCATGACCTAAATCATGCAGAAGGGCTGCGCACAAGGATAGTAACCGTTCCTCAGGTTTCCATTCCGGTCTTCCCTCAAAAACATCATCCACGATTCTCCGGACAATCTCATATACTCCAAGCGAATGGCTAAGCCGGCTATGTTCCGCACCATGAAAGGTTAAATAAGTCGTTCCCAGCTGTTTGATCCTTCGAAGCCGCTGGAATTCCTTCGTCCCTATTAAATCCCATATAACCCGGTCACGAACATGTATATATCGGTGCACAGGGTCCTTGAATACTTTTTCTTCTTGTAATTTTTCGGCGGAATATTCCATGAACTACCCTCTTTTTCATAATCTCGATGCACACATTATAGCGTGTTTTGACAAAAAAACCTAACTTCCACCTTGCTAGTAAGAGGGGTCATTTTGTAAGAAAACGGAAGTTTCAGTCTGGTTTTGTTTCGAAAATAAGGAAATAAAAAATCACCGCAGTGTGTTGAATCTGGGTGATGATTACTTGTTCCATTTATCAAAAGCAAATAATCCACTCTACCTATATATCATGGATCCTACTTTAGTTTTTTATTGATTTTATCTAGTAACTCGTCTTCTGTCGGTGCAGCAACTGGACGGTTATTGACAAAGGCAAAAGACTTCTTTCTGCCAGGACCGCAATAGGATTGACAGCCCACTTCGATTTTCGCGTCGGGATCAAGCTTTTCAAGACGGGGGATTAATGTTTTAACGTTTACCGCCAAGCAGTCATCGCACACTCTGAATTCATTGGACATCCTCCGGTCACCATCCTTTCCATGACAAACTATGTTTCATTCCATTTATATAACTAAAGGGTATTTTACCGTTTCTACTTATGAATATCAAGAGGGCTGAATGATGTGAAAAAGAAGGGGCCGCCGCTAGCAAATGATGTAATTCATCAAAAAACTAGTATCCTTTTAACCTTTTTGTATAAAAAATCCAGATTTTGTCCAAAATGCTAGTAGAGCACTCCATTAATCCTGCTACACGATATTTTATATAGTTGTTTATTTTAAAAGTTACCAGAAAGGGAGTATGTAGAAATGAAGGTTCGTCAAGATGCCTGGACAGAAGAAGATGATTTGCTTTTGGCAGAAACGGTATTGCGCCATGTGCGGGAAGGCAGCACTCAGCTGAATGCTTTTGAAGAGGTAGGGGATAAGTTGAATCGCACCTCTGCCGCATGCGGATTCCGCTGGAATGCTGTTGTCCGCCATAATTATGACAAAGCGCTATCCCTTGCCAAGAAACAGCGTAAGCAGCGGCAAAGGATTCTTGGAAAAGATCAAGGAGGGAAAAAACGGCTTCTTTATACTCCGCCGTCCCCTACGATTTCTGACATAATGGTACCTCATGAACAAGAAGTGGAACTAGAGTTGGAATCCGAAGTCGATACTACCAATTATGAAGCAGCAGAAGAATTCGTTGTGGCTGAAGCACTCCCCCCTAAACCACAGCACACTCCTGTGACTTTGGAAAAGGCCATGAACCTTGATACCGTCATCGCCTATTTGGAATCTATGAACGGCCGTATGCTTCAAGCCGAAGTATTAAAAACCGAAAATGAAAGATTGAAGCTTGAAATCAAAGGGCTGAAAAAGCGAAACGAAGATTTGGAGAATAAAATCAGCCACCTTGAACAAAACAGCGGCTTGATGCAGGAAGATTATGAAACTTTGATGAATATCATGAATCGGGCAAGGAAGCTGGTCTTGTTAGAGGAAGAGGAACGTCCGGCAACTAAGTTCAAGATGGACCGGAATGGCAATTTGGAAAAAATGGCTGAGTAATAAGATAATGTGGGGTTCAGTTACATAGATCAACCACATGCTAATGGCCGAATCACCAAAGTTCATCCGAAAGAAGGAGCCTAAACAAGGCTCTTTTTTTCATGGTTCCAAGAAAAAGGAATAAAATCGTCTAAAAACGCTCGTTGATTATATCTCTGCTACCTATCATACATTCCCCTTCACAGTTTCAGTGAATGCTAAAGTCGTATTAAATGCAAAAAGCCGTTCCTGACTTACTGGAACGGCTTTTTGCAAATCAAACATTTAATGAATCGAATACCTTATCGTTTCGTTCTACCACTCTTTTCAAATATGCCTCATACAACGGCCATTCTTCAACAGAAAGAGTGTCAGAGAATATCCTTCCGCTATGTGCCTTCAATACATGAAGGAATCTGAGCATCACGTCCTGAACGCTCAATTGCACCCCCAACAATTCTGAAAGGGACGCCATTACCGAAGGGTCGATATCAGGATAGGCGAATTTCGTTTCTGCATTTCCTTTAGCTGCATCATAAAAACCCTTCACGAGACTTGCACGTTCAGCCCCGCTTCCATTGACACACAAATAGATTTGAACAGCTACGCCATTGCGAATCCTGCGTTGGGATATACCGGCAAACTTTTGCCCATTTATACTTAAATCATAACTTCCAGGACAATATGAGCCGACGATTTCCCTTGCCTCCATATTGACTTGGAAATCGGAAAACATCAATTGGACAAGCTCCCACATTGCATCATATCCACGATTGATTTCAATTTTCTGATCGTTTTCAGGAAAGATGAGCGAAAAGTTAAGGACCCCTTCATCCAACACGACTGCGAGCCCTCCAGAATTCCGTACGATGGCCTGATAATCCTGCTCTTCTAAATGTTCCAAACCCTTTTTAAGAAAAGGCAGCTTCGTATCCTGTATACCCATTACGATGGTTTGATGGTGTACCCACGCTCTGGCCACTGCCGCTGATTTACCTGAACCTACGGAAGTGCAAAATGTATCATCCATTGCAAAGGACTCCAGAGCAGGAAACTGAGGTCCAACGGAAGATTGATCAATAACCCGCCACTCTTGCTGCATTAATAATGAATCTGTTTCACTCATATGAATCTCCCTCTACATTTAATCCTCATGCTGCCTATTGATACTGCGCCACAAACCCTTGTACCGCTGTAATGACAGCCAGTTTATATACATCCTCTTCACTGCATCCCCTCGAAAGGTCATTTACAGGACGGTTCAGCCCCTGAAGGATCGGACCGACCGCTTCGAAGCCACCCAAGCGCTGTACCATCTTATAGCTAATATTCCCTGCTTCGAGACTTGGGAAAATAAAAACATTCGCATCCCCCTGAATAAGAGAATCCGGTGCTTTCTTTCTTGCCACCGAAGGAACGAATGCCGCGTCAAACTGAAATTCCCCATCCAGAATGATTTGGGCATCCATTTCTTTTGCTAATTCGACAGCATCTGCGACTTTTAGGGTCTCGGGGGATATTGCCGACCCTTTCGTAGAAAAGCTCAGCATCGCCACACGCGGTTCGATATCGAACATTAGTGCAGTCTTCGCACTTTCTATAGCAATTTCAGCCAGGTCCTGAGAATTAGGGTTTATATTAATCGCACAATCCGCGAACACATATTTTTCTTCGTTCCGGACCATGATGAATACGCCCGATGTTTTATTGACGCCTGGCTTTGTTTTGATGATCTTTAGGGCAGGACGTACCGTATCGGCAGTCGAATGCGTTGCACCACTCACCATTCCATGTGCCAGTTTCATTTGGACGAGCATGGTTCCAAAATAGTTCTCATCCTTTAAGATTTCCCGTGCTTGTACATCAGTAGCTTTACCGTCACGGACCTTCACGAACGCTTCAACCATTTCATCCATCATGATATAATTCTTCGGATCATATATTTCGATTGCATCAAGGGAGATTTTTAAATCTTTCGCCTTCTCTTGAATCAACCCGATATCCCCGATCAATACTGGTGTCACTAGTTTCGCTTTGGCAAGCCTGCCTGCCGCTCCCAAAATCCGTTCATCCAATCCTTCTGGAAAAACGATCTTTAAATTATGCCCCATAACTTTCGATTCCAATATTTCAAATAAATCACTCACTGGCTCATCCTCCTTTTCAGATACGTTTCCCCTGTTTTCCCTATATTTAACCATTCGGTAAACTTCTAGTCGTCTTCTTTTAAGAATACTCTAGCAGCCAGGTAAATTCCAGCCACTTTGGTCCCTCCCAATCCGCAAATTTGAAAATTGTTTGAACACCGAAAAACAGTGATGGTGTTTGCGGGTTGATATAAATTTCCTTATACTGAAACTATGGTATATTTAAAGTTATTAAAAGACTTAGGAGTGAATCGAAATGAGTGAAGCAGCACAAACACTGGACGGCTGGTATTGTTTACATGATTTCCGTTTGATCGACTGGACTTCTTGGAAAACGTTATCAAGTGACGAACGCCAATTAGCTATTTCAGAATTCCAAGGTTTACTGGATAAATGGAATATGACACAAAGTGACAATGAAGGCAGCCATGCCCTATATTCCATCGTTGGTCAGAAAGCGGACTTCATGCTTATGTTTGCCCGCCCGACCATGGAAGAATTGAATGCAATTGAAAACGAATTCAACAAAACGAAGCTAGCCGAATATACAATTCCCGCTTATTCATACGTTTCCGTCGTGGAATTAAGCAATTACTTAGCAGGTGGAGATGGTGAGGACCCTTATCAGAACCCTCATGTTCGTTCTAGACTTTATCCGATACTTCCAAAAGCGAAACATGTATGCTTCTATCCGATGGACAAGCGTCGTGATGGAGATGACAACTGGTATATGCTTTCCATGGAAGAACGCAAAGGCTTAATGCGTTCACACGGCTTGATTGGCCGCAGTTATGCCGGCAAAGTAAAACAGATCATTTCCGGTTCTGTCGGTTTTGACGATTATGAATGGGGCGTTACACTATTCGCAGATGATGTCCTTCAATTTAAAAAATTGATCTATGAAATGCGTTTTGATGAAGTGAGTGCACGTTACGCTGCATTTGGTTCTTTCTTTGTAGGCAATATCCTGCCGGAAGAAAACGTTACTTCTTTCTTATACGTATAAGGCGATGGGCTTCCGGTTTCCGGAAGCCTTTTTTCTTTTTGCGTTCCCTCCCTTTTATTTTTCCCCGGCTATGGAATAAATCCAATGCACATCCCATACATTTTCAATAGTGATGAATTTATTTTTTTTACAGTCCATTCAGCATCAGGAAAATTGACCAAGGCAATTCCTGACTCCAGCGAGGTGAAGGAACGTTACTTCTATTCATTAGCCGACAAGAGGATATGACCTGAATCATGAACGCAACCGTTAAGTATCACTTAAAATTCATTGTGGTTTTTTAAGCCACCCGGGGATTGTCCAGAAGAGCCGTAAACAAATACAATACTACCGGTCGCTATAAATCGCACTGTTTCTCCCAGTCCACATTCTCGGATTGTCCAAATTCCACAAAATCCAATAAACCTTTTAGGAGGGAATGCAATGTCACAAAATAACCCTTATGGTAATTACCCGTACGGTGGAAGCCCCTATTACCCCTATGAAAACAATGAGTTTGACCAGCGGCAGCAGCAGGCTCCTTACCAGCAACAAGCATACCAACAGCCATCATACCAGCCACAACTGCCCACTAAGGCAGGTACTCCACAACAAGTGCCCATGCCGATGAATCCAGCCACTTCCGGACCACAGGTGCCTGGCATGCTTCCAGTCGAAGCATCGTACATCGAGAACATATTGCGTTTGAATAAAGGGAAATTAGTCACTGTTTATACCACGTTTGAAAACAACAAGGAATGGAATGCAAAGATCTTCAAAGGAATCATCGAGGCTGCAGGGCGCGATCATTTGATCATTAGCGACCCTCAAACAGGAAAACGATACTTAATCCCGATGGTATACTTAGATTATATAACCTTCGATGAAGAAATCGAATATGAGTATCCATTTGGAGGCGCTGGGCTTGCCACCTATTCGCCAAGGTGAAGAAAATTCTATAAAGAAGAGCCTCAGAATCTATTTGATTCTGAGGCTCTTCTTTATTGGGATGACCTTTTTTCCAAAATGGAATCTTAAAAGGCTGACCTAAGAAGGTCAGCTGCCTTCATTACAAGTATTTATATGCAGCAATGGCCATTAGGACCCAAGCAACCAAGAATGAGACACCGCCAAGTGGAGTGATGGCCCCCAGGACTTTGATTTGCGTAACGCTTAAAACGAATAGGCTTCCGGAAAACAGGATGATTCCTATTAGCATAAGCCAGCCGGACCAGTTGATTAGCGGACTTGAAATCTTCCCAGCCAATAAACCGAGCACTAATAAACCCACAGCATGGAACATTTGATATTGAACTGCCGTTTTCCATATTTCCAAATATTTATCAGGAATCTTCCCTTCCAGTCCATGTGCACCGAATGCACCTAGTGCTACAGCAATAAACGCATTCAATGCACCTAAAATGATGAACAGTTTCACTATTATTTCGCCTTCCCTTCCCTAATTTAAAAATCGAACAAGGACTCCCCATTTGCCTCATCCATTTTAACCGGTTCTACATTCGATGTAGCCGACATAACGGGTTGGGTCAATGTGATTGGGTTAGGGTTTGGAATGCTGATGTTCCCAGCTTTTTCATCTACCATTACCTCGCAAAGGGATTTAATGGCGATTACATACCCCTGTACCTTATCCTCTGAATTTACCTGTTTCGCTTTCAAAACAAGCTCTTCGATTTTATTTAACATTTGTCTTGATGAAATATCCAACTTTACCACCTCGTCAATATACAGGTCAAAACTTTCATAACTAGCATAGCAAAAATCAGAGAAGAAAACACCTTGCATATTCCCTACTTTTTAATTGGCTTGGATTGAAATTTCAAGCATGGCTGTCCTGAAGAACGAAAGACATCAAGGGAGGGCAGATTTGGTGTTTTGAATTGAAAAGCACGGCAGCCCTTCGGAAAATTGGGATCCCAAGTTATATAGAAATGACTGCACGCCATACAATTAACCCGTTCCGTTTTCTCGCCCCAATCATCGCTTCGAGATTTTCCAATCAATTGGGGATTCCCCCATTTCCATCAGCAATTGATTTGTTTTGGAAAAAGGTTTGCTGCCAAAGAAACCACGTGAGGCCGACAATGGACTCGGATGGACGGACTTAATGATTTTATGACGGGTTTCATCAATCAAGGGGATTTTAGTTTGGGCAGGTTTCCCCCACAAGATGAATACAACGGGTTTCGGACGGTCATTCAATAGGCGAATAACTTGATTCGTAAAGGTTTCCCACCCTTTTCCGCGGTGTGAGTGAGCCTCTCCCTCGCGGACAGTCAAGATGGTATTCAATAGTAGCACTCCCTTGTCCGCCCATTCAACAAGGTAACCATTATCAGGAACTTCATGTCCTAGATCAGTGTGTAACTCTTTAAAGATATTTCTTAAAGAAGGTGGGATGCGAACCTCCGGCTTAACTGAAAAACTAAGGCCATGTGCTTGATCCGGGCCATGATAAGGGTCCTGTCCAAGGATGACAACCTTTACGTCTTTATAAGAAGTATAGTGAAACGCATTGAAAATATCATCCTTATCCGGGTGAATGACTTGCTGACTGTACTCCTGCTTTATAAATCCACTTAGCTCCTTGTAATATGTTTTTTTGAATTCCTCTTCCAATAGAGGCCACCAATCATTTGTTAATAATTGATTTTCCATTTGCCACAGCCCCTCTCCACTTTTTGAAACTATATTATATCAAACTTAATCGCCTTACCTTTTTCCATAGATTACGATTTATGTTTCTATATACCCCTAAAGTGGGAAATTAGATAGTTAGCAATCAATTTATTCATGTTGGAGGATTCCCTATGAAAAAATGGTACAAAAGAAAACGATTTTATCTGCTTGTCAGCATTGTGATCGTCATTACAGCCGTAATCAACTATAACAGCTACAAGCCTCTCCCTGATGGCATTTCTTATGAAGGGAAGGTTCATCATGTCGAGGATATTGATTTCATTTATGACCTTTCCTATCACGATGAGCAAGGGAATCTGCAACATGAGCAGCGAATTTTCCAAACCATATATCAAGCCATAGAAGACGCAGATTCTTTTGTCGTAATCGATATGTTTTTGTTTAATGCTTTTTATGATGAAAAGATAAACTTTCCAAAGTTAACCGAGAATCTGAAGGATAAACTGGTTGAACAGAAGAAAAAGAAACCTGACCTCCAGGTTATATTCATTACTGATGAAGTGAATACTTCCTATAATGCCTACCAGTTAGAGGCATTGGAAACGATGAAGAAAAATGGCATTGAGGTCATCGTTACCAACTTAGACCGGCTTCGGGATCCGAATCCTCTCTATTCAGGTGTATATCGGACCTTTTTCCAATGGTTCGGTGAAAGCGGGAAAGGATGGATTGTGAATCCAATGGCTAAAAGCGCACCAAAGGTCACCTTACGTTCTTATCTAAGACTGATGAACATTAAAGCCAATCACAGAAAAGTGGTCGCTACCGAAAAAACGGCCATCATTTCATCAGCCAATCCTCATGACGCGAGTGGATTCCATTCCAATATTGCATTTCAGATGGATGGGAATATCATCGGCGACTTTGTTAAAGCAGAAGAAGCCACTTCGAAATTTTCGGGTGGCCCAAAGTCATTTCCTGAATTAAAAGGGATATCTGCAGATAAAGGACCAATATCGGTACAATTGCTAACGGAAGGAAAAATCAATAAACATGTCCTTAAGGCAATAAAGGATGCACAAAAAGGCGACAAGATCCATCTTGCCATGTTCTACATTGCCGATCGCGATGTTGTCGAGGCATTAACCGATGCAGCTAAACGGGGTGTGAAGATTCAAATGATATTGGATCCGAATCAAAACGCTTTCGGAAGTGAGAAAATCGGTCTTCCTAATCTTCCAGTTGCCGCTGAATTCGAAAAACTGGGGGATGAAAACATTTCGATCCGCTGGTACAAAACAGAGAAAGAACAGTTCCATACAAAGTTGATGATGATCCAAAAGGCTAATGAAACGATTATTCTTGGAGGATCGGCTAATTATACCTCCCGCAATCTGGATGACTACAATCTTGAAGCAAATGTTGAAATCCACGCTCCAAATGATGCGGACGTTTCTTATGATGTCGATAACTATTTTCAAAGACTTTGGACAAATCAAAATGGAACATACACGGTAGATTACAGTGAATATCAAAAGAAACTACCTGTCTTCAAATACTTGACCTACCGTATACAAAAGGTTTTCCGCTTCACCACTTATTAAATATATTTCGATATAAAATGTTTATACATGCCCAATTAAGGTTATATACTACTATAACCAATCAGCAACTATGATAAAGCAAGATTCCATTTACCCATATCCAAGAGAATCTTACATTGAAATTCAAGGAGGAGTTTATATGTATCAAGTACATGTAGTAGAAAACGGTTTACAAGCAAAGGAAAAAATCGATGAATTAACTACATCAGGATATACGAAGGACGATGTATATTTGTTTGCCCATGATAAAACCCGTTCGAAGCACCTTACCGAGAATACAAACACAGAAGATGTAGGCATGAAGGAACAAGGCTTCCTTGATACCGTTGGAAATCTCTTTAAATCACGTGGAGACGAACTTCGTAATCGAATGAGCAACCTTGGTCTTAGCGATATGGAAGCAGAACGTTACGAGGAAGTGCTTGACGAAGGCAAAGTCGTCATCGTTGCTTCCAAACAAGATAATAAAGACGGTGTTACACACTAATACCCGATAACCACTACCCTATATGATTCATAAAAAGCGAGGCACCCTACCGGCAGCCTCGCTTTTTATATTCATTATCCCAGGATACTTTGGTATGTGGCCTTTGCATGGACCATATCCTTAGTTCCGTGAATCAACGCCCGGCCATCCTCGAAAATGACAATACGTTTCCCCTCTTTTTCACAAGAGAGAAGAAATGGATTGAATTGCACCAAATAACCACTGCCGTTCAGATCTTTGGCTAATTTCTCGAGTTGCAGTTTCAAAGGTTTTGGCGGTCTGACCTGTACAGTATCCCTACCGCAAAGAACCGCAGTTTTCGTTGCGTTTTCCATAGTTAAAAAGGGATATGTCCTCTGATCTCCGCAAGAGAGACAATCTTTCTTTCTCGCTTTTGTTAATTTTACGGTTTGGTATTGATTCCTCCACAGATCAAAAGTAACAAGTGCAGGTCGAACCGATTCCCAATCTTCAACGAGGATTTTCAAAGCTTCAGCAGTTTGGTGTGCCACTACCATCGTTACAGCTGGTGATATGATTCCTCCTGTGTCACAGGTCATTCCTTGAATGGGGATAGCTTTAAGTAAACAGTGCAAACATGGCGTCTGTCCTGGAAGGATGGTCAAAGTCATGCCCACACTCCCCACACATGCCCCATAAATCCATGGTATCTGTAACTTTTGTGACAGATCATTAATAATCATCCGTGTCTCAAAATTATCGGTTGCATCCAATATCAAATCAACATCACCAAGCAGCTGTTCAAGGTTCTGGGCGGTCGCGTCCATAATGATGGCATTGACTTCGACTTCATGATTGATATCAAATAGATGGCGCTTTGCCGCTTCTGCTTTTGGCAGTTTCTCCTCGACATCCCGTTCCGTATACATTTGTTGACGCTGTAAATTACTGGTTTCGACATAATCCCTGTCGACAATGGTAAGCTTCCCTACTCCCGCACGAGTAAGGGCCTCTGCGTTAGCAGACCCCAATGCCCCCGCCCCTAGAAGTAAGACATGCTTCTTCAAAATTCTCGATTGGCCCCCTTCACCAATGGGGGAAAATAAAGTCTGTCTTGAATATCGCTCTTGCACTATGAACCCTCCCATCCGATTTGCTCAGCCTCCACTGACAGGTGGAATGAAAGCCACTGTATCTCCATCAGATAGAATCGTGTCATCGTCAGCAAATTCTTCATTGACCGCTGTCATCACGGTTTCAAGACCTTCCAATTGAAATTCCACCCTCATTTTGCCTTTAAGCTGGGCCACACTCATTCCATTTCCTTCTATAGAAAGAGTCTCTTTGCCTAACTCATCTTTCAATTGGGCAAATAAAAGTACATTAATCATTGATATCCACCTCTTCCGGTTTCCCTTTTGGATATGGAACTGTTTCCAACTGATTTCCGACCCATGTCTCCCCATCTTCCCAATGTTCCTTTTTCCATATAGGGACAATTTCTTTTATTCTTTCAATCGCATACCTGTTTGCCTCATATGCATCATTTCGATGTGGCGTACTAACGGCAATAACGACTGCGATATCCGTGATTTCAAGTTTTCCAACACGATGGGTGATTGCCGTTTCTGAATCTGGCCACCGCTCCTTAATTTCAGAACCGATTTGCTCTAATTTCTTAATGGCCATCGGTTCATATGCTTCGTAGATTAAGAAAAGAGTCTTTTTTCCTTTCGTCATTTCCCTCACTGTACCAATAAAGGTCGTGACGGCACCTGCATTCCGCTCTACTACTTTATCAATCACTTCCTGGATGACAATCGGCTCTTTTGAAATTTTATAATTCATGTCTACCATCCTTTATATATAATTCAGTTTGATCAATATACCCTGCCTCTTTATAATCTTCCCTCGTATTCATATTGAAAAAAAGGTGTTGAAGATGTTCAGGATTCTCGTGATATAACTTAAAGTCGGTTTCCTTCATGATTTTCACCGAAATTTTTTCCAAAAATAGACCCATTTTCAACTCGCGTTTTAATAAGCACTCCGTCAGTACAGGAAGACACCTTTTATGATAAACAGCAAAAAGCGGCTGGATCCTGCCATTTATTTCCGGAATGACAGCATCGAATTCAGGTTCATAATAGGAAATGATATCATTTATGGCAGCCGCATTCACAAAGGGCATATCACAGGCCGTAAGGAATTGAAGCTCCGTTTTCGCAGCGGTCATCCCTGCATGCAATCCGCCAAGAGGTCCTTGATCCTTATGTATATCCGGTATTAACGGAAATTGCAGAAAACGATAATCTTCAAAAGTATTGGTAATGACCAGAATGTTTTCTGACACCTTTTTCAATTCGGCTGCCACTCTTGAAATGTTCGTAACGCCGCCTATGGTCAACAGAGCTTTATTCACTCCCATGCGACTTGATTTCCCACCAGCTAAAAGTAACATAGTCCATTCCAAACGAATCACCTCCCTATTTTGGGTTTAATCCCGCACCCAACGGTAAAGCTATAATACATGCATCCCCTAATGAAGCGTCCCTATATTTAAATATTTTAAATCAATTTTGAAAATAATGACACTTTCACATCTTTGCTTATATATCAAAAGTTTGGACAAAGCATATTTCCAAGGAGCAGACTAGGCCTTTCCATTTCCTTATTAAAGGACTCATATAGGGTGACAACTAAGTTTTACATAAAAGAAATTTTGGTATATTCTAAAAATAGGATACCTGGTATGCTGATAATATCGATATCTAATTCTCCTGAGGAGGTCACATAATGACTATGAAAAGAGCTATGACAGTTGCCGGATCGGATTCGAGCGGCGGAGCGGGTCTTCAAGCAGATTTAAAGACATTTCAAGAATTCGGCGTTTACGGTATGTCCGCTTTAACGACAATCGTGACGATGGATCCTAAGAATGGGTGGTCCCATAATGTATTCCCTACACCGGTTGAGGTTTTGGAAGCCCAAATCGAAACGATTTTATCAATCGGCATTGATGCCATGAAAACGGGAATGCTTGGATCAGTGGAAATCATTGAACTTGTTGCCCGTAAAATAGATGAGTTGAAACTGGACAAGGTCGTAATCGATCCAGTTATGGTATGTAAAGGTGAAGATGAAGTGCTACACCCTGAAACAGCTGTAGCTTTGCGTGAACTTCTTGTTCCACGTGCAACAGTAGTTACGCCAAACCTGTTCGAGGCTGCCCAGTTAGCTGGGACAGCACCTATCAAGACGATCGATGATATGAAGGGTGCAGCTGAAAAAATTCATGCACTTGGTGCTAAATATGTCTTGATCAAAGGCGGTAATAAGCTGGGGAATGACAAAGCCATCGACCTTCTATATGATGGAAAAGAATTTGAGATCCTTGAATCCGAGAAAATTGAAACAACCAACACACATGGTGCCGGCTGTTCATCTTCAGCAGCTATTGCAGCTCAATTGGCTGAAGGGAAAAGCCCTCGTGAGGCTATCCACATTTCGAAGGACTTCATTACCGAAGCGGTTCGCCATTCTTGGAAGATGAATGACTATGTAGGACCTGTCAACCATGGTGCATACCATAAATATGGAATTGCTGAAAACACCCAAAAATAACATCAAGTTTAGTGGCCGCTCAAATTCATCGAGCGGCCTTTTTCGCTTTTTTTGTTTTTATTTAGTAAACTAGAAAGAAGGAAAAGCTTATCTAGCCGCCCAGTTAAGGAGGAAATTATAGAATGAAACCTATAGACCGTACAGAGGTGCAAAATGCTATTGATACTTTCGCCGGACAAGATGTATATCTTCACCTTGAAACGACAAATGGTGCCTATGCCACTCATGTAGATGAAGCTTTCTTTTCGGCAGGTGCTTATATTCGTAATGCATTAATACAGTATGAACACGGGAAGATAGTTGGGGATGGACCCTACCGCATCGGCTTAAAGCTCAATATTGGCTGGGTATATGCAGAAGGCGTTAACCACTTCGAAATGGATGAACAAGGTAGGTTGCTGTTGGCAGGACTTGATTTTTCCGGGAAGCTCGCTGTCTCCATGCAGCTCAGCCCTACTCCCTTTGAATGAGTACAACTTGCTTGATATTTTAAAATTATTCCGATGAATACTCCCATTCACCGATAACCATACTCACTGTAAGTAGAACGGAAGGAGAAATATACCTTGGAAAAAGAACGTCATGTATTAGTTATTTTCCCACATCCCGATGATGAAGCCTTCTCGGTCTCTGGAACGCTTGCCCTTCATAGAGAAGAGGGCACTCCCGTCACCTATTTATGCCTAACTTTAGGAGAAATGGGACGTAATTTAGGAAATCCTCCATTTGCAACAAGAGAATCGCTCCCTAAAATTCGTAAAAAGGAATTAATCGATGCAGCAAATGCGATTGGAATCCAGGACTTACGCATGCTCGGTTTGCGTGATAAGACAATCGAATTCGAAGATGATGAAAAGCTGACTTCATTATTTACCGATGCTATCAATGAATTGAATCCTTCATTGATTATTACGTTTTACCCAGGATACAGTGTCCATCCAGACCACGAAGCAACAGCACGGGCTGTGGTTCGGGCTGTGGAAAGAATCGAAGAAAAAGAGAGACCTAAACTTCATTGTGTCGCGTTCTCCAATAATTGCATCGATGAGTTAGGACAGCCCGATATCATCCATGATATATCTGCCGTAGAAGAAAAAAAGGTAGCTGCATTCACTGCCCATCGTTCGCAAACGCAAGCGATGGTGATCGATTGGAAAGAGAAATTCGAAAATCAGGATGCTGATTTTCTCGACTGGATCCGCAAAGAACGATTATGGACCTATAAATTTTAAAGAAACCGCCAATATGGCGGTTTCTTTGTTTATGGGCATAAAAAAAGCGCCTGCTGATAACAGGCGGAGAAAAGGGGGATAATTTGGAAAATTAATCATTATAAAGCATCCCCTAAATTTCCTATTTTATACAGACATATAAAAAATTAAGCAGACAAACGTTCCTCATGATGCATTTTCTTTCTTGCCGAGGCTTTTTTTCCATGTGCCAAATAATAAATCCCGATAAGGGCGAATGCAAAGATTGACATTCCCATGAATAACCCTTTGAACCCGGTAAATGGGATAAGGAAGCCCAATAGGAATGGGCCAACACCAATACCAAAATCATACATTGTAAAAAACGTGGATGTGGCTAATCCCATCCGATTTGATGGGGATTCCTTGATAGAAATCGCTTGACTGCTTGATTGGAACGTACCATATCCCACTCCGATAAAGGCACCGGCAATCAGAAGCGTGATACCATGATGGGATTGGCTGAGGATGACCATACCCATGGCAAACAGGAAGAGCGATGGGTAAATGACTGCATTCTCCCCCTTCACATCGAACATTCGTCCTGTAAACGGGCGGGATGCCAAAAGGAATACTGCAAATACGACAAAGAAAAAGCTCGCCGCATCCATTAAATCGATTTCCTTTGCAAAAGATGTTAAATAGGACAAGATGCTCGAATAGGTAAATCCGGCAAATCCGATAAAAATGGAAATGGGCAAGGCCCTTTTTTCAAAGTAATCACTGATTTTAAATCCCTTTTGTGGTAGAGCTCTGCCTTTTTCCCCTTCAGGCACATTCATGAACAACGATGCGACTAAAGAAAATGCGGCAAATAAAGAGGCAGCATAGAAAATGATCGAATAGCTAAAATGCTGTGTGATCAGCAATCCAATAAACGGACCGAATGCCATTGCCAAGTTTGTACTCATGGCAAAATAGCCTGTACCTTCCCCGCGTCTTTCATTCGGAATGATATCTGCAGCAATCGTTCCAGTTGCCGTTGTGGCAAGGCCAAAAGCAAAACCATGAATAAGACGATCGATCAATAAGAGGGGTAAACTATTCACCAGGAAATAGCCAATGGATGCGGCCAGGAATAGAATCAAGGATCCAAGCAACATTTTTCTGCGGCCGATCTTATCAATTTTTTTCCCTGCAATCGGCCTGACAAGCACTGCCCCGAGGACAAAGATACTTGAGGCAAGTCCTGCTTGTGCTTGCGACGCATGAAAGCTATCCATCGTATAAATGGTCAATGTCACCATCAAGACATAAAAAGTTAAAAAAAGAAAAAAGTTCGCAGACGAGACAATCAGAAAGTCTTTCGTCCATAATTTCGGTTTGTCATTCATTTCAATCCTTCTTCCTTACTATTGTTTTAATTTTTCCTTCAGGAAAGTCAAAGTTCGTAACGTTGCCTTACGATCCTCTTCAGCCAAACCACTCATTAATTGAAGTTCAAACTCTTCAACCACTTTTTTGGCCTCTTGAAAAGTCCTTACACCAGACTCCGTTAACTGTATTCTCCGTTCCCGCTTATCTTTCCCTGGGATTTGTTCAATCAAATCAAGTTCTTCCAAACGGTTTACCGTCCGGGTTACCGTCGGCTTCTCCACATCTAGATAAGTGCTTATTTCAACAAGCGTAGAACAGCCATACTGATTCAGATAATATACAATCAGCCACTGGGAATGAAAAAGATCAACCTTAGCCAATTGTTCATTTAACTTTTTGGTAAATGACCTTGAAAATTGTAAGTGATGATGAAAAAAACCATTATGAAAGGACAAAGGTATTCCTCCTGTTAATTAGTTACCTAGGTAACTATAAACTTATTCTTTAGAAATGTCCAGCCTTCGATGAAGAAAACACTTGTCGTGATTTTGGAGCATTTACTCGTGAATTTTGCTGTTTTACTCGTGAGTTTGGAGCATTTACTCGTGAATTCCGCATGTTTACTCGTGAGTTTTACTGTTTTACTCGTGAATTTCGCGCTTTTACTCGTGAGTTTTGCTGTTTTACTCGTGAGTTTCGCGCTTTTACTCGTGAATTCTGCTGCACTCATGATTTCGCGCTGTTTACTCGTGAATTCCGCATGTTTACTCGTGAGTTTTGCTGTTTTACTCGTGAGTTTTACTGTTTTACTCGTGATTTCTACTGCACTCATGATTTCGCGCTGTTTACTCGTGAATTTCGCATGTTTACTCGTGAGTTTCGCGCTTTTACTCGTGAATTCCGCACGTTTACTCGTGAATTTCGCGCTTTTACTCGTGAGTTTTGCTGTTTTACTCGTGATTTCTACTGCACTCATGATTTCGCGCTGTTTACTCGTGAATTTCGCATGTTTACTCGTGAGTTTCGCGCTTTTACTCGTGAATTCTGCTGCACTCATGATTTCGCGCTGTTTACTCGTGAATTCCGCATGTTTTACTCGTGATTTCTGCTGCACTCGTGAGTTTCGCGCTTTTACTCGTGAATTCCGCACGTTTACTCGTGAATTTCGCGCTTTTACTCGTGAGTTTCGCGCTTTTACTCGTGAATTCTGCTACACTCATGATTTCGCGCTGTTTACTCGTGAGTTTCGCATGTTTACTCGTGAATTTCGCATGTTTACTCGTGAGTTTCACGCTTTTACTCGTGAGTTTCACGCTTTTACTCGTGAGTTTCACGCTTTTACTCGTGAATTTCACGCTTTTACTCGTGATTTCTACTGTTTTACTCGTGAATTCTGCTGCACTCGTGATTTCGCGCTGTTTACTCGTGAATTTCGCACGTTTACTCGTGAATTCCGCAAACTGTATGGGTCAAATCGGGGCCATGCCATGCTCTTCGTGGTCGATGCTTCGAGGCCATAAACAAAAAGGGAACCCCGCCATTAAAAAGCGAGGCTTCCGATATTTGATCTTTGCGTTTCGGAATGATTTCATTCGAAAACTATTTTGAATTACACAAATACCACATCTCCAAGCTTCTCATTGAAAACTTCAGGACATATTTTTTAACCGGGAAAGTGGCACACGATAAAGCTTATCATCCTTTTCATCAGGATTTCCTCGGCCATCCGTATTGTTGCTTATGAAATAAAGGAATTCTCCATCTACGGATACATCACGTATCCGCCCAAAACCCGTAATGATATTAGTCAGCTTGCCGCTCTGTACATCATAACTTTTAACCGATTCGCCCCTTAAGGCAGCAAAATAAAGCTTTCCGTCAAAATAGGCCATTCCAGAAGGGGCCCATGTTTTCTCACCGGAATGAATCAACGGGTTTACCATATCAGGTTTTTGCTCATCGCCCTCTATTTCTGGCCAGCCGTAGTTCTTACCTGGATCAATCTTATTTAATTCATCGTGAGCCGAGTCCCCGTGCTCACTTTCATACAACTGTCCGGATTCATCCCACGCCAGACCTTGTGGATTGCGGTGACCGTATGAATAAACGTATGAATTCCCGAAAGGATTATCTTTCGGAATGGTGCCATCCAGATTCATGCGCAAAACCTTCCCGCCTAAGGAATTAATATCCTGTGCGATTTCCGGCTTTCTTGCATCACCTGTTGTTGCATATAGCTTCTTATCCGGTCCAATCTTGATCCTGCCACCATGGTGGTATTCCCCGCTTGGTATGCCGTCAATCAAGGTCTCCATCTCCTCCCATTCATCACCAACTTTTTGTAAAATGATGATTCGATTGATGGAATCCCCGCCTTCTTCATACGTATAATAGGCGAAAGCTTGCCCGCTCTTGGAGAAATCGGGAGTTAACAAAAATCCAAGTAATCCCGCTTCCGCTTTTGCGGACAATGTCTTATTAAGATGGACCTTTTGCCTTGTCATCTTCCCCTTGTCCCATTCTACGATGGTTCCTGTCCGCTCTGATACATACATTGTGTCCCTATCCTTCTGAATCGACCATGGGGAATGCAGGTTCGTTACTAGCACATCCGGATCTTCTCCTAAAGTGCCCGTCACTTCTTTATCAGGCTTCGGCTGGGTTTTGCTGTCCTCTTTATTCATGTTACAGCCAGTTAAAGTCAATGTAGCCATAAGGAAAAATAAGAGCCATCTTTTCAAAAGTCATTCCCCTTTCGATTCATCAGTTTAATAGGCTGACTGTTTAAGTACCTTTAAAATGGCCTCCGCTACACCGGATTCATCATTCTTACCTGTTACTTCATCACACAGTTTTTGAATATCGAGCGGGGCATTTCCCATTGCAACAGACAAACCTACCCGTTCAAACATGGATACATCATTATAATTATCCCCAATGGCCATGGTTTCCTGCATCAAGCCGGATTTTTCATTTACATAAGTTTCAAGCGCCGTACCTTTTTGAGCTGCCCCACTCATGATTTCCACATTTCCCCGTCCTGATGAAGTGACTGTAACTCCCTTTCCTTTCAATTTAGAAGCAATTTGATTTAATAAACTTAAATCTTTTGAGAAGCTGAGAATTTTATAATATTCCACATTCGAATGGCGGAATAACTCGGAATAATCGGAAATGGAAGTCACCTGCCCAAGCTGTAAACGCTCCTCTGCAAATTTCCTCATTCTCTCAGGGTCAATCTCCGGGTTGGCTGTAACAAATACATCCACCAAAGCAGCTATTGCGTTTTCATAATCTTTAGAATAGATTCCCTGACTCGTATATATTTCGAAATAAATTCCTTGTTCTTCGAGGAATTCACCTACCATGCTAGCAGTGGCGGCAGACATTGGATTGGAAGCAGCAATCTTTCCATCCTCCCTGAAGAGTGCAGCACCATTTACACAGATGACAGGACAAACGATGCCTGCTTCATCTAAAGCGAACCTTGCTTCCACATAAGATCTGCCAGTCGCAATGATCACTTCCACTCCCTCACTTTGCGCCTTACGGATTGCGTCTCTATTTTCCTTACTGACCTTTTGCATTTTGTTTAACAATGTTCCGTCCATATCAATTGCGATCGTCTTAATCAATTCTACCGGCTCCTTTTTTTCAATATAATCCCTATTTTAACCGAAAGAGCATGGATAAACACGTTTTACAAACTCGTCTTGATTCTTGGTGTAGCTTCAGTCATTTAAAAATTCCAATTATGTAAATAAATAAACTGCACCTATGAAGAAAGGTGCAGTTTGTTCTCTTAATGTAGAATCGTGTGGCTATCCACTTCCTGTGCCCGTTCAATAATCTGTTGGTGGATGTCGCTTTGAATGTCATCGATTGCTGTAAAGTCCATCGCTTTCACATAAATCTTTTCAAGTTCGTCATGCAGCTCTTTTGCTTTAGCAAGACTTGCTGTAGCTTCATTCATTTTCGTCCTGTACCTGGAGGAAACATCCTTTATCTGATCAGCATAGATTTCATCTGTTCCTGGCAAGATAGCCGTTTTATATATATCAATGATTTCATCACCTTCACAACTCGGAAAATATTCATGAGGGGATGTGCTGTCAAAAATGGCAATCCCTACTTCCCGGACGATTACCATGTCCAAGCTATGCGGATCAAAACCACAATGATATACTTCCACATCAAAGCCTCTTTGCTCCGCAGCCTTTGCAATCTTTTTCAGCATCGTTGATTTACCGGAACCCGGACGCCCCTTTAAAAAGTACCGTTTTTGTACTCCTTCAGTAATATTGGGAACGAAATCAACTGCACCCTTTGGTGTAGCGGCACCTAAAAACCGATGACGAACATCAGCCTTCTTGTTAAGGACGATATCTCTATAAAAGCCTTCTATCAATTTATTGGTCAACCCATTCAATTTAACGAAATCAATATTTGCCTTATAAATGTCTTCCCATTCATCATGTATCTTCAATGCTTCAGCGAAAAGGGCATAAGCCTTCTCAAAACTCTTGCTTCTCGCATTCGTCAATCTTATGATTGCCGCTCTTTCGGAAGCCAGCTGCTGGGAATTCCAAGCAGACCCTAGATTGACATATTCCTCAATGGCCCCTGGTGCCTTCGGCTCAATCACATGCGGCGCCGTCCCATCCACGAGTCCAATCTTCAAAGCCGGTATGATTACTCCATCAATGGAATCATTATCGGAAGAACAATGTAAAAACTCGATGTCATAGTCTTTATCCAGCCATTCTTGGCCGATTTTTTTCATAATGGTCGATTTACCGGAACCAGGTCCGCCTTTTAATATGAATAATCTTTCCAAACCTGCTAAATTGGAATCATATAAACTATAAAAACCTTTAGCCGTATTGCCTCCAGCGAAATAATGCATCACTTTTCCTGTCACTTTTACACTCTCCCTCACAATACAGATGTGATATTCAAGACAGCGTATGCAGAAAAAACCTATTAGGTGAATGCCTAAAGATAAACAGTCTATTTTATAAGGGCTACAGATTCCGCTTGTGTGATTTCCAGGAACTCTGACGGTTTTAAAACGATCTGTGTACCGATCCGCCCTCCGCTTACGATGATTTCAGGCAGGTTGGTTGCACTTTCATCGATGAAGGTGGGGTATTGCTTTTTCATTCCAATCGGTGAACAGCCTCCCCGAATGTAACCTGTATATTTTTGCAGGTCTTTAACCGCGAGCATTTCAATTTTTTTGGCACCTGCCGCCTTCGCTGCTTTTTTTAAATCCAGTTCGGTGGCTACAGGAATGACGAATACATAAAGCTGCTGCGGTCCACTATGGGTAACAAGTGTTTTAAAAACGGTTTCTGGAGTTTTTCCAATTTTGTCCGCAACAGTGATTCCGTCAATTTTTCCATCATTGGCATCATAACTCATCATGCCATACTCTATACGTTTGTTATCAAGAATTCGCATTGCATTCGTTTTACTTGCTCCCATATTAATATTCTCCTTATCGTTTTCTTCCATCTTACCATTTTTAAATACAAGGCAAAAAGAAAAGCACAGTGCTTATACACCTGTGCTTTCCCTTAAATTCATTCTAAATGACGTCTTTGGAAATCAGCAATCCGCTTGTAGTCGCCTTCCAATTGCCTGCTCACGGATAAATAAATCGACATTAATTCTTCATACACTTTAACGTTCTCTTCGATTGGGACAAGTTCATTCGTTTCACCGATCATACCCTCAACCTCATCGAGGCTTTCGATTTCCCCTAAAGCATATAATCCAAGTACGGCGGCACCTAAGCTCGAACTCTCAAAGCTTTCAGGAATTGTCACATTCTGATTGAATATATCAGCCATGATTTGACGCCAGAGCTTTGAGCGGACAAATCCACCGCTTGCATGAATTTTCTTGGGAGCACCAGTCAGTTCCTTTACAGCTAGAAGGACACTGTACAAGTTATACATCACACCCTCCAACACTGCCCGGACCATATGATCACGAGTGTGATGAAGCGCAAGTCCAAAGAAGGAGCCCCTCGCATCAGCACTCCATAATGGCGCCCGTTCCCCAGCCATATACGGGTGGAATATTAGCCCATCGGATCCAGGTGCGATATTGGAAGCCATATCCGTCAGTATCTCATAGGAATCTTGGCCCAAAGCCTTCGCTTTTTCAATTTCCACACGGCCTAATTGATCGCGTGCCCATCGGAAGGTGATTCCCCCATTGTTGACCGGTCCGCCGATTATCCAATGATTCTCAGTAAGGGCATAGCAGAATGTCCTGCCTTTCGGATCGGTAATCGGTCGGTCACTGACGGTTCTTACCGCACCGCTCGTTCCGATTGTCACTGCCAGAACTCCTGGCTTGATGGCGTTTTGCCCTAAGTTGGCAAGCACACCATCACTCGCGCCAATCACAAACGGGGTACCTGCCCGAATGTTCATTTTTGCAGCTAATTCCTCACTTAAACCTGAGAGGGTATGCGTTGTAGGGACAAGCGTTGGCAGCTTGTCAGCCCCAATACCGGCAATGATAAGTGCCTCTTCATCCCACTTCAAGTCATTCAGGTTGAACATGCCCGTTGCAGAAGCAAGCGAATAATCCATCACGTACTCATTGAAAAATTTATAGATGATGTATTCTTTAATTCCTATGAATTTGTCCGTTTCGTTAAAAACCCCAGGATGCTCATTTCTTAACCACATTACTTTCGTGATTGGGGACATTGGGTGAATGGGTGTTCCCGTCCTATGATACAATTGCATCCCCTGTTCCAAAGCCTTCAATTTCTCCGCATAAGAAACACTTCGATTATCCGCCCAAGTAATGCTATTCGTTAGCGGATTACCGTCTTTCCCCATGGCAATCAAGCTATGCATTGCCGAACTGAACGATATGAAACCCAGTTCATCCTTTTCTATACCGCTTGCAATCATGACCTCGCCTATAGTAATGATGACCGCTTTATAAATTTCTTCGGGATCTTGTTCCGCAACGGAAGGAGTTGGACTGTGAAGAGGGTATCCCTTCGAACAAGATTGGACAACTTCCCCCCTTTTTGAAAAAAGAACAACCTTCGTACTCGTCGTACCAATATCGATTCCCATCATATAACCTGAATGTTTCATACTTACATCATGCTCCTTTCTCTTAAACAATTGAATTCAATAGTAAGATTAGGATAAGTGAAACGACTGATATATTCGTTCCCATAACCGTCCAAGATTTTGCCGTTTGTGCGACTGTTAAATTAAGGAGCTCTTCGATCATCTCAAATCCTCATCATTCAAGTGGGATGGAATTAATGAACTCAAACCGATAGCAAGGACCAGCGATTTAAAATTAACACCTGGAAAAGAAGATATGATCGGCAGTACACTACCTGCCGCAGCTGTCATCACGACAGTTGCTGAACCTGTGGCCTCTTGAATCATAACTACCAAACAGAATCGGTGAAATATCAAAGGAAGCCCCTTAACTTGCAATGGCTTCACGACTCCACTCACGATCAATACATTCCGCCAGCTTCGATATTCAAAATAATGGACGCGGTTGGAGCAAGACAGGCGGATATAAATTGGTTTATTTCTTCTTTATTAAAACGTCTGGTGTAACCTAATGTAAAGAATGCAACCCCACAGAGACCATGTGGGCGATGATTATTTTTCAAATGAAGGCATGCCAATCATTCTTCAGCAAACACGGCATCGAAAGCACCAACCTGCTTTAACACGTGATTAAGGCAATGTCGAAAACAGGGAGTATTACTGCCCCTGTCTGAACAGCATCTGCAACATCCGGAACATCCATACCTGCGACAATCCTTAAAATGACGGAAGCAAGCAGTAACCATTGGTGACATTTAACTTTTGGATGATAATGATCAAGAAAATCATAAAACTGGGCCATAAATCAATAAACTATTGTTATGGATCAATCCAAATAAACGCAACTCTTTTTGATGTTGATTAAAAAGACCGTTATGATTGTTTGTCATTCCTAAACCAGCCCGAACCTTTGGAACCCCTTATAATCTCTCTATGTATATAAGGCAAAATCAGAATAATATTTTATAATGAAAAAATAACATGATAGAGAATTCAAACGCTTTTCTCATGAAGCATTAAATGTATGACCTAAATGAAAAAAGCATCGACCCAGTTCATTGTGAACTGGAACCCGATACCTGATTCATTCATGAAATGATCATTCACCAATAAAAAGAGGACCGGATCGGAGCTTGATTTCTTCCTCCAGATGTTCAGGATAAGCAATGAGGAAGCAGGTAGATGGTCCAGACGATTTTTCGATATCGACTTTATTACTTATATGGATAGAAACACCTTCACCACTTGGGTCCAGATGCTTCCACTCATACGCTATCCCTTTTGAACCGACTGGAAGTGCCTGAACTTCTTCCATTTCACATAGGCTTTTATATAAAGATAATGGGGCGATCCAATCTTGTTGATCCATAACTTCTTCTCCAACGAGCGGCCTGCCGATGAGAGCGATTTTCTGTAAAGGATGTTCCTTTTTAACACCTTCATTCCTTCGTTTACCAATCACCATGAGACCAATTGCTGATTGAAGAAGCGGCATGTTACTTTCTGTGCTGCCAGTAATGGGAAGGCCCTCCATTCCCAATTCTTTCAGCCCCTCCCTGACACCCCTGGTCAAGTCCTCCCAGGCTTCATCACCGCAGAAATTATTTAGAACGACGGATACTGGACTTCCGCCAACGCCCAAACATTCCATGACGGCAACCCGAAAGGAATAATATCCAACGACCCCATAAGGGACATGGACCAGGTCTTTTTCCTTCAGACCGATTCCGCCACTATTATCACTTGAAACAATCAATGAATCTGATTCGGAAAATGGTAAAATCAATGAATCACTCATTCTACGAGTCTATCTTCAAAAATCATTTTTTTCAAAACAGGCTCCAAGCGTGGCATTAAAATGGCTGCCAATACTACATTTACCGCCGTCGCCGCCGTTAATCCCGGAACAAGCAACGTGTAAAAACCCGTGCTGACCAGAAAGGCGAAAGGCAGGCCCAAGATGAAGGCGTTACCGATGAAGAAGAGGAAAAATGCGCCTATTTTTTTTCCGTGTATATATAAAATGCCGAACATCCATACGAGGACTGCCATTTCGGCCATTATCAAAAAATGGAATGGCCCAAGTGGCATGCTGCCCATGAACGCTGAGATGATATGACCAAGCCCCGCTACAATAGCCCCCGATACCGGTCCAAGTATGACAGCCGCCAAAAGGGCCGGAAAACTATCCAAAGCGATGCTGCCGATTGGGGAAGGGATTTTAATCATCGCCCCCACCGCCGATAAGGCAATGAATATAGCGATTGCACTAATTTTTCTTACGTCCATGTTTACTCTTTTTCCTTTCTTTTCCCTCCACGGAATACATTTGCACTGCGGATATATTCCACATCTTTCACACCAAGGCGGAAATTGATCACACGTGCAACAGCAAAGAAGTAATCCGACAAACGATTTAAATATTGTAGAGATAATGGTGAAACTGCCGCACCCGACTTAATCAAAGAAACGACCAACCGTTCCGCCCTGCGTGTAACCGTTCGGGCAATATGAATGGTTGCAGACGCTTTTGAGCCGCCAGGCAGGATGAATTTTTCCAATTCCGGCGCTTCGAGTATGAAGGCATCTATTCGTTCTTCCAAATAGGTAATGGCCTCATCCGTCAGCTTTTGTGGTGCCTTCTCGGAAACGGTTGCCAAATCACCGCCACAGTCAAATAACTCATGCTGGATTTTCTCTAGATCGGCCAATACATCCGTAAATATAGCGGGATCCAATTCAGTCACCGCAAGACCGATATAGCTATTCACTTCATCCACTGTTCCATACGATTCAACACGGATGTCATCCTTGTCAAGCCGGCCTCCGATTACGCTTGTTTGTCCCTTATCCCCTGTACGTGTATAGATTTTCATCCCATTACCTCCTCTATTTTATTCTTTGGTTAATTCCGTACCAAATGATGTCAACGCGCCTTGATATGGATGCTACATCTTGAAAGACCCATCCGCAGGCATCGCGCCATCTGCGATCACTTGCTTCCATCGGGACAATGCCTTTGGAAATATCAGAGCCGATCACAATGAAATGGTGTTCATCCCTTTCCTTCTCCCATATTCGCCAGTCAGCCATGATTTCCTTCCACCTTTTTCGAATCGAATCAGAATCCATCTTTTCTGCATCTTGTTGTATCCATGCATCCAATCCCTGCAATACAACAGTTTTGCCTTGAAAATCAATCAATTCCGGCTGTTCTTTTCGATAACCGGATAGCCAAAGGACATCACTTTCCAGACCATACAATTGCTTTACCCATTTAGTTTTCCCATTATAGGCGCCGCCTGTAACAAAGTGCATCGTTCTCCCCTCCTTAAGCTGTTCCGGTCTTCCCATATCAGCTCATATCCCCTGCCATGGGAAATCCCCCCATCAAAAAAATTCTTTTCCTTCGGGGCATAGCGGACCAATAAGTCACGAATTACCCCACCATGTGTCATTATGGCAAATCGGTTCTCCTTACAGGCAATCAATTGTTTCCAGCCATTATTAACACGTTCGGAAAATCCCGGATAGCTTTCACCCCCAGGCACCAATGCCTCCATGGGACGTTCCAGCCAATTAAGATAATCTTCATCTGCCTTCAAATCATCATACGTCTGCCCTTCCCAACTGCCGAAATTCATTTCACGGAACGAAGCGCTTTTGACCGGAACTATATCTGGAAACAGCAGTCTTGCAGTTTCCACACAACGAGGCAAATCACTCGTGTAAATTTTTTCATACTGTGGGTAAGAACCCCTTAAGTCTTGAATTTCCTTTTCTCCTTCGGTACTTAATGGAGAATCCGTCCAGCCTAAATAGGCCTTTCGCTCATTTGCTACTGTCAGCCCATGGCGAAGTAGTGTAATAGCCACAATATCAGCCATAACCAAAGCTCAACCCCTTCCACGGATGCCCCCAGTACATCCCCCGTTATCCCACCGAACCAACTGATGACTTTACGTTTTATATAAAACAGGAAAAACAGTGCAGCCAGACACATGATGAAAAATAAGGTGACAAGCTTAAAATCGATGATCCAGGCGATCGCCAGACTTACAAGGAGGTACAGCAAATAAATGGGCAAACTGCTTTTCTTTACTGCACTTTGAAAAAAAGCGCCGAGCCCCTCTTTTTTAGCCAGTGGCATCCGGATAAGTAAATAACCCATCACACATTTGCTTAAGAGTGGAAGGGCAATGATCAAGAAGTATGTCCATTCATTGACCCTTTCGACAATTTCATAGATAAATATGAACCGGGCGGCCAAAAGGACAATGACGGAGATGACACCGAATGCACCTGTCCTTGAATCCTTCATGATTTCCAATCGCCGCTCTTTATCCTGATAGGAAAAAAAAGCATCACTTGCATCGATCCAGCCATCGAGATGCAAACCTCCCGTTAATGCCATCGTCAAAAACCAAAGGAAAAAGGCAATTGCAAGCGATGATAATGGGGTCCATTCCACTAGTGCATATAAAACACCGCCCAATATCAAGCCTAGTAAAAGACCAACTAGCGGAAAGGTTTGAATGGCACGGTGTATATATTTCTTCTCCATAGGAAGCTGCTTCTTAATTGGAAAAACTGTAAAGAACTGCAGGTTAATTAAAAATCCAATCACTGCGTTCATTCCTGCATGCACCCTTTCTTCCGCAATGGGATTCCCGATTCAACTAGATAGGCTTCATTCGCCTGCCCGACGATCGTTTGATGAAGCAGGCCTAATGTTTTTCCGTATATATGGAGGAAATCATTCTGGAAAATCGGTTCCTGCACCAATTCATTGCTCACGACTATTAAACAGCTGGATCGTTTTCTTATCTCATTGATCCCGGTTATTATTTTTGAAAAAACGCTTTGTAAAAACTCCTTTTCAAGCGGAACACCTGGGCCAAATAGTTCGTTATCAAGCAGGGTTGTCAGACAATCGAGCAGGATTATGGAATCCTGATTAATGTCCGCTCCTATTCGTGTAATATCCGTTGCGTATTCCGAAGTCTTCCAGGCGATTGGGCTGCTTTCTCTATCTTTCTGGTGCCTAAGGATGCGTTCACCCATTTCAACATCACTGACACGGCCGCAAGCGAGGTAATGCAAGTTCCCATCCGTTTGAAGTGCATATTCAAGGGCTTTTCTTTCCGCGAAACTGCTTTTTCCGGACCGGACACCCCCGGTTATAAAACAGAGCCTTGCTTTCTCCACTGTCTTACCCCCTCCATCAGCGCTTCGTTATCACGTTCACTCTTCACTGCAAACCGAAGCCACTTTCCATCCAACCCCGGGAAATTATAGGTATGGCGCGGTACTATTCCTTTTTTTAGCAAAAAGGGAAAAAGGGATAAGGATTCATCTTTCACTAAATAGAAATTAACTGCGCTATCAGAGACACTCAACCCTTGTTCCTCATAAAACCGGAATAGTTTCTGCTTTTGCAATTGAATATAGTCTCTTGTTTTTCTCATATATGCTTCTTCAGCAAGACAGATTTTCCCTACTTCCAATGCAACATGGTTGACGCTCCAATGCGGTTTATAAGTTCTTACACGGGTTATGATGTCAGGTGCCGCAAGCAAATAGCCTAGTCTCAAACCCGGAATTGCAAAGATTTTAGTCATTGATCTTAGAATGAGTAAATGTGGAAATTCATTGATTAAAGAAGCATAAGTAAAGGCATCTTCCGTGAAATCATAAAAAGCCTCATCCATGACAACCAGGCAATCCGCTTTTTGACATTCAAAGATCAATTCCCTAACTTCATCCTTCTTAAATGAAACACCCGTCGGATTATTAGGCGTACATAAGAAAATTGCATCATATTCGGATAATCTAGGAATCAACCGATCCAAGTCCAGTTTCCACTCAGGTGCATCAAGCTGATGAAAATCTACCTCACATCCTGCTGCCAAACAAGCTTCTGCATATTCCGCAAATGCCGGCTGAATGATTAACACCCTTTGATTGGTTAACCTGTTCGCTACCAACATGATTATTTCTGCACCACCATTACCCACCAAAACGGATTGCTCAGGAAGCGCTTCTTTTTTTGCAATTGATTTTGTCAGTTCAATCGCATGCGGATCTGGGTAATGTAAGATTCCTTCGAAAAATTCAGGCCACTGTTCCTTTATACGTAAAGGCGGACCCAATGGGTTGATGTTAGCACTGAAATCGAGAACAGATTCAGGCATTTCGATTTCCAGCGCTTCGTAAAGATAATGAGGATTAGAGCCATGAGAAGGTAATGTCAAGAATAAGTCCCCCTAGCCATAGCATCAGTAGAAATAGAAAAGATGACCGATGCATGATGGTAATCGTTTTTGGTATATGTTTTGCTTCTAATCGAACAAGCGGAACGCCCATCCTCGCACGGTCGGAAACAATTCCTTTGTACATATTCCGGCCGCCTAGCTGTATTCCCAAAATGGCAGCAACCCCTGCTTCACACCACCCGCTATTCGGACTTGGATGTTTTTTAGCATCATTGAATAATATCTTCCATCTAGCACCAAATCCATGATAGCCGGATTTTGAGCTCAGCAACATCAGGAACCCAGTGAGGCGGCTGGGAATCCAGTTCACGATATCATCGAGCTTAGCTGAAGCCCAGCCAAATTGCCCATATTTATCATTTTTGTACCCAACCATGGAATCGCAGGTATTAATTGCCCTGTACACCATCGCGAGCGGCGCACCGCCGACAGCTGCCCAAAACATTGGGGCAGTAACACCATCACTGGTATTTTCTGCTACAGTTTCTACCGTCCCCCTGACGATTTCGGATTCATCAAGATCAGCAGTATCACGGCCCACGATATAGGAAAGTTTTAGCCTCGCTTCAGGATAATCCCGTTCATTCAGCGGATGGCACACATCCATTCCAGCTTGCTTTAAGCCCTTCTGAGCTATCGTAGTGGCAATGACAACAGCCTCCCAAAGGATACCTGCAAGCGGATGGATCCGATAAGCCAAGTAGACGGTTAGGCCTGTAATCAATATCACCATCGCTAAGACGATGATCAACATGAAGAGTCCATTCCGTTTCTTATATGCCCCTCTATTGAATGCCTGATCCAACTTGCTTATCATCGTTCCTATCCATTTAACTGGATGCGGCCAATTTGGCGGATCACCAATTAATAAATCAAGGAAAAACGCCAGTGTAACTGCAATAAGATGATGGTAAATCATAGATCCTCAATCCGTTTCCGATTTTTCTTTATTGCTTCTACTGTACAATCATATACACCGCGACTGATCAGCTTCCCTAACGGAGTGATGGTGCCTGCATATTGAAGCGCCTTCCCTCTTTGGGACGCTGCAATCAAAATACTGTCGGTCGATGTTCCTGTTGCACATGTATTCGTCACCTTATCCAAGACATGCGAATCATGAAGCGCTTTTACTTTTGCCTCGGTTGCAGTAACTATGCTGTGTATGAAAGCCTCTTCTGCCAAATGCCCATTTATGAATATCCATGTATTTATGGTTCCTGGAGTGGAACTCCAAGAATGCCGGTCAGCTAAAGAAGCGTCGATGGCATTCCCTACACCAGCCGTCACGATGATAAAAACCGAGAAATCTTCAGCTCTCATTAACTTGAAGGCAACCGTATCGAGAAAGACGGCTGTCATCATCCCCACCGTTTCCTGCGGTTCAAATCCATGAGTTCTTAAATAGCCGGCCATTTCAACATGATGATCTTCGCAGTCATAATCATGATGGACATGCCTATTCACGAAATATTTATGCCAGCCCGTACCCGAACCGGTCACTCCAGAAGACATCGTTCTAAGCGGGATCGGAGAATTCAATTGAATCATCTCAGGTCCTATTGTCAGATAAGATTCATCAATTTCCAATGGGATAGTGTCATTGCCATGCTTCTCCGGAACGATGAACATTTGAGGTTTCGGAAGTGCGGGATGTGGATGTTTTTCGATCGTCGTATGATATACACCTTGAATCCGTTCCTGTTGGAGCACTTCATTCGGCACATCAACAACCTGAATTTGCCCTTTTTCAAGCAACATAAGCCGATCACAATATAATCCAGCCAAATTCAAGTCATGAAAAATTGAAATAACGGTTAACTCCTGTTCTTTTGCCATTTTTCTCATTAGATCAAGAAGGTCCTTTTGATAGGAAAGATCCAAATGGTTTGTAGGCTCATCCAAAAAAAGGATTTCCGGTTCCTGGGCAAGTGCCTGTGCCAGCAAGACCCGTTGTCTCTCCCCACCTGACAATCGTTCAAAATGAAGATCCTGAAAATCCGCTACTCCCGTTTGTTCCATAACCCGTTGGACGATCATTTCATCTTCTGCGGACCAACTATGGAACCAGCCCGTTTGATGGGCATACCTCCCAAGTGAGACCGTCTCTTTTACTGTATAGGAGAAAGCTAATGAGGAATGTTGAGGGAGCACGGCAATGACCTGTGCAAGTTGTTTTGATGAATATTCCTTCAAATCCCTGCCTCTTATCCGTACGCTTCCGTCCTTATAATCAAGCACCCCGCTAAGCATGCTTAAAAGCGTCGTTTTTCCGCTGCCATTAGGACCAAGGATCCCGAATAATTCCCCTTTATGTACATCAAAAGAGATAGAGTCCAAAACAGTTTTGTTGTCATATCCACCTGTTAACCCTTTTACTTCAAGCATCCGTATTTACCCTTCTCTCCGTCTCTTTAATAAAATCAGCGCAAATGCCGGTGCCCCGATAAGTGAGGTGATCACCCCGATCGGCAGTTCCGCTGGGGCAATGATCGTTCGTGCTACAAAATCCGCCAATATTAAGAATCCGCTTCCTATCAACAATGACAACGGAAGCAAATGTTTATGGTCAGGTCCCCAAATCTTCCGGACGAAATGAGGAATGACCAATCCTACAAAACCAATCGCCCCTGAAACGGCAACGGCTGCCCCTGTCAATGTCGAACCGGCTATCAAGATCCACATTTTCCGCCGCTTCACGTTTACACCTAAGTGTTTTGCCCGGTCTTCCCCGAAAGTCATCGCATTCAATTCGCTTGCATTCATGATCAAGGTCAACGAACCAATGATAAAAAACGGCAAAATGATTACGATATAATTCCATCCGCGCATTGAGACGCTTCCCATCAGCCAGCCGATGATTTGTCTTAATTCTTCACCCGTCAGCGCAATCATCAATGAAATGAAGGCACTTAAAAACGAGCTGAAAATGATTCCCGTTAAGATGATCGTTTCCACTTTCATCGACCGATCCATTTTTTTTGCAAAAGTCAGTACGCAGAGCATCGTGAGCACTGAACATAAGATGCTCAATGCCGGAAGAGTATATAAACCGATGAATGGCAGTGATATATTCAAGAATATTGTCAATACGGCGCCGACCGATGCTCCTGAAGAAATACCTAATGTGTAAGGATCAGCGAGCGGGTTCCGGAGCAGTCCCTGAAAGGCTGCCCCGGCAATCGCAAGTGATGCCCCAACCAAACCAGCGAGCAGCACACGCGGCAAGCGGATGTTCATCACGATATTCGTAAGCATCACATCCGGATCGGCAGAAATCGGCAAGTGAAAAATCTCCTTGCCGATTATTTGTATAAGTACGGAAATCGGAACTGGCACCGAACCAAAGGAAATGCCTATCGTCATTGCGAATAACAAAATTAACAACGCAATCAAATAAGCAAACGCCCATTTAGTTGTCAAATTGGTTCGGATAGACTGCTTTTGCAAGTTCCTCTACTCCTTCTATTAAGCGTGGACCGGAACGGGTCACCAAGTCAGAAGGGACATCAAAGACTTGGCCATTCTTAACGGCATTTACGTCTTGCCATCCTTTTCGGCCTGTCACTTCACTTACTGGATCTTTTGTATAATTACCATACGTTGTAATGATGACATCCGGATTTGCAGCAATCATCGACTCTTCATCAATTTTTGCCCAGCCGTCCAATTCAGCAGCAGCGTTATCCGCTGAAATAATATGAAGCATTTCATCCATGAAGGTATTTTTTCCAGGTGTATATATATCCGGTGATGGCGAAACCTCAATTAAAACGGTCTTCCTATCCGCTTCCTTAACGGATTTGACTTTTTCCTGAATATCCTTGAGCTTCGTTTTCATATCCGCAACGATTTCGCTTGCCTTATCATTTTCCCCCGTTGCCTTTCCAATCATTTCAATAGATTCATAGACTTGGTCAAAGCTTTGTGCATCATTGACTACAAGGACATCTATTCCAGCATCCTTAAGCTGCTTTAATCCCTCATTTGAATTATGGGCACTTGATGCATGGGCAAGAACAAGGTCAGGCTTCATGGAGACAATCAGCTCCGTGTTCATTTCCATTCCGCCAACTTTTTTAATTTTTTTCGTTTCTTCCGGGTAATTATCATTGTCGGAAACACCAACGACCTTTTTACCTAAACCAAGTGCAAATACCACTTCTGTATTACTTGGTATCAACGTAACGATTTTCTTCGGTTTTTGTTCTATCGTTACTTTTTCGCCCGTTGCATCTTTAATCGTAATCGGGAAAGCGTCGTGTTGAGCATGATTCGTTTGCTGCTTTTCTTTTCCTTCATCAGTAGCGTCACTGCAGCCAACCATCATGCCTGCAGTCAGTAACATCAACAATATCAAACCAAAAATCTTCTTCATTTTCATTCCCCACAATCTTTTCATTTAATTTCTTCACCTAATAATCTCGGAAGGCACCCAAAACAAAAAGCACCTCCCGTTAAACGGAAGATGCTTGTATGGCAACAATATCATTACGGACTCTTAGGGTCTGCCACACACCTTCCCATCCGCGTAGGTTACAGGTGTACGAATCTTGGCAGGTCTCCTGGCTCATGGTCATCGTCAACGGCACCTTCCCATATCCCATACAGTGGTACACAGCCGTCAGCTCCCAAATACAGTGGCGGGACCGCGCTGGCATTTCACCAGCTTCCCTTTTAAGTCATTAAGACACCAAATCGTTCATATGTATATAATTTTCACTGCCTTCATTATACACCATGTTAGAATCGATTATTATATGATTTTTCTGAACAAGTTTGAAATGCACCGTCCATTTTCAATGATTTGAAGCATTTTCTATCAGCGACGCGAACCCATCTACTGATAATCCAGGTGAAATCCGAACTCGATGCAAGGCATACATCCCTTGGTCCCTTGAAGCTCCTCCAGGTTCAGTAGTGACTGCCATCTTGTATCCAGCTTCTTCTGAAAGCCTGAGACTCTCTTCATTATAACGACCAACTGGATAGGAAAGCACTGTCGTGTCCTGTTGCAGGATACGATCGAACAGATCCTTTGACTGGACCATTTCCGCTTCTTGCTGCTCTGACGTCATTCGGTTCAGCTCCAAATGGTTGATAGTATGACTTTCGATCGAAATCCCCTTCCCGCTCATCTCCATCATTTGATTTTCAGTCAGGTGATGACCTTTATCGATGGACTTCCCGATCATGAAGACAGTCGCTTTCATATCATATTCTTTTAGTATATGGAAAGCTTCCGTGTAGTTATCTGTATAGCCATCATCAAAAGTAAGCCAGACACACTTTTCACTTGGCATCCGATTTTCGGTTAAAACGAGAAATGCTTCTTCAGGGGATAATGTATAGTAACCATTTTCCCGAAGCCAGGTCATTTGTAATCGGAATTCCTCTTTTGGTACCCGAAGGCCATTGCCTTCAGAAATGCTATGATACATCAATATTGGAAGCTGTACCGCGGACTCGGCCGTTATCCAGTCTCTCGTATCGATTCGTTCAGTATATAATTCGTCCTCTGAATCCTGCCCAGTGTCATTCTTCGCTGCTGCAGCCACTTCAATGTTACCTTCCGTGATCGGCGCAGCCGTCTTTGTGCCTATACCCTCTAAAATCCCTTGTGAGCATCCCGGTAAAATTAAAATCCCCAGCAGCGTCACCATCCATAAAACTCTATAATTCCCCACTATCATTCTCCTAATTTTTTCTAGCATAATAGTACCAGAAAACCAGGAAATAATAAAGTATTCCATTTAATGAAGAGTAAGGAAACAGGAGAGCTGAGTGCCCCCTAAGCGTCTAGATGTTTTTTTTCATAATTATTATTGCTATTAACTTGAAAAGTTTGCCTATAAGAAATATAATAAATAAGTCGTCGACTTTTTTATATGTCCCAGTAGCTCAGCAGGATAGAGCGACAGCCTCCTAAGCTGTAGGTCGTAGGTTCGATTCCTATCTGGGACGCTAAAGTTTATAAGCCCTGTTATAATGCGGTTTCTCCGTGTTGTAGCAGGGTTTTTTTCTGTTGGCATGACCATAAAAGCCGTAAATTGTATGTAGGATAAAAGCACTTCTGTACGTAGGAAACAGTGATATTCCATTTCACTATTATCTTTCTATGTCTGGAGGTGCTTTTTTTATGAAAAAACACGTTATTAAACAGCGTGGAACAGCGTTAAAGGAACGGAAATTGACCAGTAAGACTACGGAAAGTTTCACAATTGAATACACACTGCAAGAAGCCTTAGATATTTTTCTCCGTGCAAAAGTTGCTGAAGGTGTCCGAATGCTTCTTGAATTACTGTTATCAACTTCATCTGTTGAACTAAGTTCAACAGATGAACCATCGCTTAATTCTATTGTTGTAGGTCCTTCAGAATTAACATTTGATTCGTCTGATAAAGCTTTCTGCTTTACCTCCCTTTTTTGACTGCAAATTGTAGTTATCATGATATGTATCGGATAAATCTTTAAAATTGGATGGTAAATAATAATTAAAAATCTAAAATATTACCATTCTTGAACATTCGGTGAACTTTAATTTTAAATGGCACTAATTATTTAAATTAAGAAGATAGCCGGCTTCGTAATGGTAATATATAGAAGAAGGGTTAGGGGGGAGCATTTTATGGAAAAGGTAAATTCCGTTGAGTTAAAGCATTTTTCAGATGAATATTCCGAAAAACTAAATCAGTTTGAACTGCCTGAAGAACAAGGTCTATTTACTGCCTTGCCAAACAAGTTTACAGACGTTACAAAAGGGCAGCATCGTATTGTCATTTTAAGTGATGATGAACCTGTGGGTTTCTTTTTACTGCATTCAACAGATCGCGTAAAAGAATATTCGACTAACCCCAATGCCATGTTGCTGACCGCATTATCAGTTGATTATAAGCAGCAGGGAAAAGGCTATGCAAAACAAGGGATGTTCCTACTTGCCGAGTTTGTTAAATCAGAATTTCCTAATTGCGATGAAATTGTATTAGCTGTCAATCATAAGAACATCCCCGCACAAAAGCTGTATGTTAGGGCTGGATTTCATGATACGGGTTTGAGAAAGTTTGGAAATATCGGCGAACAATATATTATGAATTTAACCATTTAATTCATATTCATTTTTTTATTTCGATAAATATCTGCAGAAAAATAATGGATATACATTACTGGTATATAATTACACTTTTTTTAAAAGAAATGTTTGAACCTGTCCCAGCCGGGTATAAAAATACTGTAAGACATTCTCACCAAAGGAGATGATGTGCACGATGAGTACAATCAGAAGCCAATGGAACAAAGAGAATGACGCAGCGGTGTTTAGTCCCGGTGATCAGCGTTAGAGTCAATTGAAGAGTTAGATGATAATCAAAAAGGGAATTACTAGTCTTCTCACCCAAAGGAGGATACTGATCATGAGTATTTACAGCCTATGGAATCCAGAGAATGATGAAGCAATTTTCAGTCCGGGTGATCAGCAGCCATTCTGTACGCTTACACTAGTGGATTCGGATAAACACAAAAAAAAAACTGACAAAACACTTGAATATGAATTGCACGGGACCGTACTGAATGAAATTTAGTCGTAGCCGCGATATATGGAAAGGGATGGAGCGAATGCTCCATCCCTTTCCACTGTCTTTTTTATGAATTTCGCCACTTCATATTGTCTGGAAAGATAGCCCTGCGGAAGCAGAAAACTGCAAGGATTATGCCCACTCTGCCCATGCAAATAATCCCACAAAAAGAGCCCTCACTTTAAAAACTAATAGTGAAGGACCTATTTCTTTTATTTATCGAATTTCAGTTTGGCCAAAGCATCCGCTAATGCAGTATTGATCGGCTCTTCTTTATTTTGCTTTTTCATATAATTGGAGACTTCATTTTTTGATACTTTTTGATTTTTATTTTGCCCTCTTCGTTTATTGTAAGAAGAAAGCTTTTCGTGAAAACCGCATTTACATGTGAATGTCTGTGCTTCTCCTTGACCGCGCATTTCCATCTTTTTGTGACATTGTGGACATCTGGCATTTGTTACACGTGAAACACCTTTTTTGTGGCCACATTCACGATCTTGACAGACAAGCATTTTCCCCTTTTTACTGTTCACTTCAAGCATCAGCTTGCCGCAATCAGGACATTTCGTTCCTGACACGTTATCATGCTTGAATTTTTGGTCACTATTTTTGATTTCATGAACGATATTTTTAGCGTAGGCGCGCATATCGCCGATGAAAGCCTGTTTTGCTAGCTTTCCTTTTGCAATTGCTGTTAACTTTTGCTCCCATTGAGCTGTCAGTGCTGGAGATCGTAAGTCTTCAGGTGCCAATTGAAGGAGCTGTTTTCCTTTCGAAGTAACATGAAGGCCCTTCCCTCTCTTTTCGATCAGGAAGCTATTGAACAGTTTTTCAATAACGTCAGCACGCGTTGCAACAGTCCCAATTCCGCCAGTTTCACCCAGAGTCTTGATGAGTTCTTTGCTTTCCCCTGTCATGAAACGAGCAGGATTTTCCATTGCCGAAAGAAGTGAGCCTTCATTGAATGGTTCCGGCGGTTTCGTTTCACCCTCTGTTTGTTTCACAGTCGAAATGGTTAAACTGTCACCTTTTTGAACGTTCGGAAGCAGTTGCTCGGCAAGGCCATCTTTAGATTCTTCCTCATCAAATTGATGATCATAGACTTCCTTCCAGCCTGATTTCAGGACGACCTTCCCTTTTGCCATGAACGTCTCCTGCCCCATTTTCGCGGTTATGGTCGTTTGCTCATATTCAAAAGGCGGCATCAATACGGCAAGGAACCTTTTAACGACCAGATCATAGATTTTCGATTCTTTGTCGCTCAGTTTTCCCGGTAGCGGAGTTTGCTCAGTGGGGATGATTGCATGATGATCCGATACCTTACTATCATCCACGAACGATTTATTGGCCTTAATCGGACTGCGCAGGATCCTCGATGCATACTGGGCATATGGTTTAATGCTGACGGCCTGTAATCTTTCTTTTAGCGTATCAACTAAATCCGTTGATAAAAAGCGTGAATCCGTCCTTGGGTACGTCAAGACTTTATGGCTTTCATATAAGCGCTGCATGATCGATAATGTCTCTTTCGCCGAATAGCCGAATTTCTTATTGGCGTCCCGTTGAAGTTCCGTTAAATCATATAAAGAAGGGGCAAAACTTTTCTTATGGGCTTTGTTCACTTCCACCACTTCTGCCTTTTTCCCCTTCACGGCTGCTAGAACCTTTTCTGCCTTGGCTTTATCGAATGTGCGTATATCTTTTGATTGGGCATCTTGCCAGATTAGGCGCAAATCGGATTCTGCATTTGCCGAAACGCCATAATATTTTTTAGGCTGGAATTGTTTTATTTCTTCTTCCTTTTTTGCAATCATCGCAAGTGTCGGCGTTTGGACCCGACCGCAGGATAACTGGGCATTGTGCTTGGTTGTAAGGGCGCGTGTCGCGTTCATCCCAACGATCCAGTCCGCTTCCGCTCTGGCCACAGCAGAGGCAAATAGATTTTCATACTCCTTGCCATCCTTCAGCTTTTTAAATCCATCTTTAATCGCTTTATCCGTTACAGAGGAAATCCAAAGCCGCTTGATCGGCTTCTTCACATTCGCTTTTTCGAGAATCCAGCGTGCAACAAGTTCCCCTTCACGGCCTGCATCTGTTGCAATGATGATATCCTTGACATCATTGCGGTTCAGCTGTGTTTTAACCGATTGAAATTGCTTGCCTGATTGCTTGATCACGACCAATTTCAAAGAATTCGGCAACATGGGCAGGTCCTCAAGGCGCCAAGTTTTATATTTTTCATCATACGTTTCCGGATCTGCATGTGTCACCAAATGACCTAGAGCCCATGTGACGATATACTGATCCCCTTCAAAAAAACCATTACCCTTTCTCCCGCAATTCAGCACTTTTGCTATATCTCTTCCGACCGAAGGCTTCTCGGCCAGTACGACTGTTTTACTCATAGTAAACATCCTTCCCTTTTAAACTGATTTCTCTATTATCTCACATAATTTATAACAGGGCGATAATGCATAGGCATGGCATCCAAAAACAGGTCCAACAGGTGTCGATCCTATATTCATCAATACGATTTTTCCTGCCAAGGGCTCGATTGTCACCAAAGGGCATATATGTAAATTAATAGATTAGATAGCAATCCCGTGCAGATTTTAGTATGATGAAACGTAGGGATTTTTTCAAATTAATTGGGAGGTTCAATATAAATGAGCTTACTTTCTATAGATAAATTAGCACACAGCTTTGGCGACCGCACCTTATTCAAGGATGTTTCCTTCCGCCTGATGGCCGGCGAACATGTTGGTCTGGTCGGGGCAAATGGTGTCGGAAAGTCAACGATGATGAATATCATTACAGGACAGCTTATCCATGATGATGGCCGGGTGGAATGGACACCTGGTGTCGAATATGGATATCTAGATCAGCATACGATACTTTCTAAAGGTAAATCGATTCGCGACGTCTTAAGGGATGCATACTTACCTTTATTCGAGCAGGAAAAAGCATTGAATGAAGTAACAGAGAAAATGGGGACAGCCACTCCAGAAGAACTTGAAGAACTCTTGGAACAAATGGGTGAAATCCAGGACAAGCTTGAAGCCGGTGGTTTTTACAATCTGGATATTAAAATTGAAGAAGCGGCACGCGGCTTAGGGTTGGATGCAATCGGATTGGACCGTGACGTTTCTGCCCTAAGCGGTGGACAACGGACAAAAGTTTTACTAGCCAAGTTACTTTTGGAACAGCCTGAAGTATTGCTCCTTGATGAGCCGACGAACTACTTGGATGTAGAGCATATCCGCTGGCTGAGCAGCTACCTAAAGGAATATCCTAATGCTTTCTTATTGATTTCGCATGATACCGAGTTCATGAACGGCGTCGTCGACGTCATTTTCCATCTTGAATTTTCAAAACTGACCCGTTACACGGCAACTTATGAAAAATTCCTTGAGCTTGCCGAATTGAATAAAAATCAGCACATCAATGCCTATGAAAAACAGCGTGAATTCATTAAAAAGCAAGAAGATTTCATTGCAAAAAATAAAGCCCGTTACTCAACGACCGGTCGGGCAAAGAGCCGTCAAAAGCAATTGAATCGCATGGAACGTATCGATCGTCCAGAAACTGCAATGAAACCTACCTTTGACTTTAAAGAATCACGTGCGAGCAGCCGTTATGTATTTGAAGGCGAGGATTTGGAAATTGGATATGACCGCCCATTGCTTCCGAAGTTGTCCATGACAATCGAACGGGGAGAAAAAATTGCCGTGGTCGGCTGTAATGGAGTTGGAAAATCCACTCTTTTAAAAACGATTTTGGGTAAAATTGATCCTCTAGGCGGCAAAAGATCACTTGGCGATTTCCTTTTTTCTTCATATTTTGAACAGGAAGTCAAAGCAGGCAATACGACACCGATCGATGAAGTGTGGAATGCATTTCCGCATCTAGACCAACCACAGGTACGTGCCATTCTTGCCCGTGTCGGTCTGAAAAACGAGCACATTACACGTCCAATGAGCCATTTAAGCGGTGGTGAACAATCAAAAGTACGTCTGTGTAAACTTATGCTTACCGAAAGCAATTGGCTGTTATTCGATGAACCGACTAACCATTTGGATGTCGTTGCAAAAGAAGAACTGAAACGTGCATTGAAAGAGTATAAAGGAACGATTGTCCTCGTATGCCATGAACCTGACTTCTATGAAGATTGGGTTACCAAAGTATGGGATGTAGAAGAATGGTCGGCTCAAAATTAATTTTTTTAGGGGATGTCGCAGAACGCGGCATCCCCTTTTATTATGAAGTAAATAAAAAGCTGACTGAAAAGGCTCATTCAGTCAGCATTATTTCCTTAACAGCAGCTTAAACTCGTTCCGCCACCAATGTATATGTTTTCGGAAGTCCAATATCGTGGATTTTATGATTCGGTTCTTCCTCGAGTACTTTAATAACAAGCCCTGATTGACCTATTGACGTTATAAGTTCCCCGATTGTCCATTTACGCTGTACAACTCTTGAAAGGCTCCCCTTTTCCTCATCCGGCATATGCTTGGAAAAAGCGACCTCATTATTTTCGATTGCCGGGGCAAAATAGTTTCCTGTTATCTTATGCTTTTTGCCATTCGAAGTAATGAGCTTTGTTGAAATCGGGTGAAATTCATGCAGTACGAATCGGCCTCCGGGTTTCAACATCGATTTAATTTTTTCAAATAACGGCTGGAGATCGATTAAATAATGAAGCACTCCAAGCTCCATTAAGATCAAATCCTGATTCCCTGATTCATGTTCCGACGGTAATGAAAGCACATCGGAAACAATATACTCGATGGAGACATCGGACCCATTTGCCAGCTCATTTGCAAACGTTGCGTTTTCCTGGGAAAAATCAACAACTTTCACTGTGGCTCCCAATATGGCCATCGCAACTGCTTTGACACCGTTCGACCCCATCAAATGAGTGATTTTTTTGCCGGATATGTCCCCCATATATTTATAAAAAGGGTGCAGTCTCCATTTTGGGTTTTGCTTGATTTTCGATGCCAGTTCCGCAGGATTTCCATAACGATTGACAAGCGCTAAGTAATTATTCTGGTTCCACGCCTGTTCATTTTCCGCTGTGAACCCTTTCTGCTCGGCAAATAAGTAAGCATGAATCTCGGCACTGTACCTTCTCATTTCTTCATCGTATAAATAACTGTACAACGACCTGCACCATACCTCCATATCCCCCATCTTTATAGGCAAACGATAAGGGTCTGTTTTAATGGTCGTGTTAAACCTGCAGTGGACAGTGACAGAAATCCCCTCGACATCCATTTGAAAAGAGGCAGTCTCAGGACTTTTTTCAGGATTTGTCGGGGAGTATTCGGAAAAAAGATCTAATGCCTCATCAAAAAGATCCCATTGTACATCAATGACGATGTTCTCATAATTATCAATATCCACTCCTTGCACGAACAGAGCAGGTCGACCTGTATATTGATAAGGAATATTAGCTTGTTCCAACATATTCCCCATTAATGTGATTGCATGATAATAACTTGCCTTCATATGAACCTCCTAGACATCAAAAGAGCATTACAATTATTCTTCTATAGCAAATTTCAAACCGGTACTCGTAATGGCTATCAGCTCTTCATCATGGCGGTCAATGCCATAAACGAGTAATGTAACAAGCATATATATTGCTCTGAACCTGGCTAAGCTCTCCGTTTCTTTTTCGATTTCACCATAGATTTCAAAAAAGCCTCGGCGTGCTTCTCTTGGGAAATAACTATATAAAAAGGATAAATCAATGGCAGGGTTTCCGATATGCACATCTCCCCAATCAATGATACCTGTAAGAACGCCTTCGTCATCAAGTAAAACATTTCGGATATGAATGTCTCCGTGAACGAGTGAACTCGGTTGCGGAGCACCCAACTCGCCTAGCCCTCCAACAAAATCTTTAACCGCATCAGCTTGTTCAAAGTATCCTAGCATTATTAGATTTGAGACATTTTCCATTAGCGACTTCTTGCGATAGGATACATCAAGCCTCATCATCCCATCAGGCTGTACACCTAAATGCTTAGCCCTTTCCACAGGGAAACGGTGAACAACTTTCAAAAAATGGGCAAATCTTTTTGCCGATTCAGCCTTCTTTGCTTTTGTTCCTTCTACAGGCAAGTGTCCCTTTACCATTTTATAACCGGTAAAAGGATAAGGATATAATGTACTTGGTTTCCCAAAAAAGATTGGTTCAGGGATATCAAGCGGAAAAGTCCCTGCAATTGAAGGCAAAAGCTGATTTTCCAACTGAATCAACGTAACTGCAATAGGGCGGCGAGGGAAACGGAATACAAATTGCCCATTGATTTGTATGACCGTATTATCGAACCCCTCCCCAAGCTGCTTGATCTCTTTCAACTCAATTTCCGGAAACTGCAGCATGATCAATTTTCCTGCAAGCTCCAACGAAACTGGATATTCTGCCAACCAAGGCTTTTCCACTCCAGTCTCCCCCTTTTACCGGTTTCTCCCTCTATTGGGGCTGCTGCCTGATCCACCCCTAAGATTACTTGGCCCTTGTGCACTGTTTGCTCTACGGCTGTCTCTGTGATCTCCTCGTGGATTGTCACGCTTTGGTCCACGGCTGTCTTCCGATCGACCTCCCCGTGAATCTTCACGTTTGGGTCCGCGGCTGTTTTCCATCCGGCCTCCCCGTGAATCTTCACGTTTGGGTCCGAACCTGTTTTCCATCCGGCCTCCCCGTGAATCCTCACGTTTAGGTCCGCGGCTGTTTTCCATCCGGCCTCCCCGTGAATCCTCACGTTTAGGTCCGCGGCTGTTTTCCATCCGGCCTCCCCGTGGTTTCTCCCTTTCGATTTCACGATTGTCCGCTTGATTTACAGAACGGTGACTGCCTCGATTCGGTCCTCTCGTATCTATCCGTTCCCGATGGCGCCTTCCCCCTCCTGAATGCGGTCGGCGGGTACCCACTTCAGCATTATCATCATAACGTTTCTTTTTTTGTCCCACCTCATCAGGTTGGAACATTTTCACTCCTTCAATCGTCTTTCTTTCGATTTTCATGGAGATCCCTTTTTCTATATCGCTTAAAAGCTGAAGATCCTTCGTGGCAATGAAGGTTACAGCCAAGCCATTCTCACCCGCTCGTCCTGTACGGCCAATTCGATGGATGTAACTTTCAGCGTCCTCGGGAACATCATAATTGAATACATGTGTCACACCTTCTACATCAAGTCCTCGTGCAGCAACGTCCGTTGCCACTAAATATTGAAGCTTGGCATCCCTGAAGTTTTTCATGACGCGTTCCCGCTTTGCCTGTGAAAGGTCCCCATGGAGTTCTTCAGAATTGAATCCGGCTGCCTTGAGGGCATCATTCAAAACTGAAACGCGACGTTTTGTACGGCAAAATATGATCGCCAGGTATGGCTGTTCTTCTTTAATTATGTTAATTAATGAAGACTGTTTGGCACGATCGGTCGTTTCGATGACAAGTTGTCTGATTTGCTCGACCGTTACTTGCTCAGCCTTCACAGCGGCGGTTAATGGTTTATTCATGTAGCGCTTAGCCAATTGATGCACTTGTTCAGGCATCGTCGCTGAAAAGAGCAACGTTTGGCGCTCCTCTGGAAGCTGACCCATGATTTCTTCCACTTCTGGTAAAAATCCAATATGGAGCATTTGATCAGCTTCATCCAGCACAAGTGTTTGAGTTTGGGAAAGGTCAATGGTGCCCCTTCTTAAATGATCTAATAACCTGCCTGGTGTGGCAACCACCACAGAAATATTTCTTGTCAGCTTTTTCATTTGCTGCTCGACATCCTGCCCGCCATAAACTGCAAGCACCTGAAGTCCTTCGATTTCATTGGCGAATTTTTTCAATTCGGCTGTGATTTGCAAAGCCAATTCTCTGGTTGGCGTGACGATCAGGGATTGTATGTGGGATGCAGCAGGATCGACTTTTTCCAGGATTGGCAGCAAAAACGCCAAGGTCTTCCCCGTTCCCGTCTGCGCCTTCGCGATGACATCTCTTCCAGCAAGGATATCCGGTATCGATTTCTCCTGTATGGGGGTGGGGTTGGATATTCCTATTTGCTTTAATATCATGTTAATCGCCGGGCTGACGCCAAGGTCGATGAATTTTGTCATGTATTTGCCTACTTTCTGAATTTATTCATTTTATTGACTTGTAAACCAACTTCAGGAAATGGGTACACTTCCTTCACTAAAGGTCATTTTTCTTAGTCTAAGCTATTTGTTAGTATATCATTATCTATTTTCGAGAAAACCTGTCACTTAAAATTTTTCATGCTATTGTACTTTAGTTATTTTTCTAATATAATTTATAAGGTTTTATTATCCATACTATCGAGCTGCTTACTTGAAAAAGGGTAAGCAGCTTATCCTTGTAGAGTTTTGCAAGGATTTTTTTTATATAAAAAAGGAGTGACCGCATGTTTAAATTAAAAGAACGGAATTCAAATATTAAGACCGAAGTACTTGCGGGGCTTACAACCTTTTTAACACTGGCTTATATCATCGTTGTAAACCCAATGATCCTTTCTGATGCCGGAGTTCCTTTCGACCAGGCATTCACAGCAACCATAATCGCAATAATAGTCGGTACCCTATGCATGGCCCTTTTGGCCAATTACCCAATTATCATAGCACCGGCCATGGGATTGAATGCTTATTTTGCATACTCGGTACTGGGAACCCATGATATCTCATACACAGTTGCCTTTTCGGCGGTCTTTGTTACCGGTATCATCTTTATCCTTTTATCACTTACCTCTTTCCGCTCAAAATTGATTGAGGCCATCCCCAATAACTTAAAGCATGCAATCAGTGCCGGAATCGGACTTTTCATCACCTTTATCGGACTTCGCTTGTCAGGTGTCGTAACACAGCATGAATCCAATCTAGTCACCCTTGGAAGCTTCAGGGACCCTAGTGTGGCACTTACATTGGTTGGTCTGGTCATTACGATCGTGCTGATCGTACGTAATGTACAGGGTGCGATATTCATCGGGATGATCGTGACTGCCATAATCGCTTTCTTTACAGGCCAATTGGAAGTGGATGGGCTTGTTTCCACTCCTACATTACCTGAAGGGATAATAGTCGCCAATCCAATCACATCTATCGCGGATGTCATTAACTACGGGCTTTATGGCGTCGTCTTCTCCATTTTACTTGTGATGTTATTCGATACGACAGGTGCTTTATTAGGCATTGTTCGTCAAGCCGGATTGTTGAAGAATAATAAGCTTGAAAAATCCGGCAGTGCTTTTTTTGCAGACTCCATCGGCACTACCGTTGGTGCTATGTTCGGTACAAGCCCGACCGCAGCCTCAGTTGAATCTTCGGCTGGGGTAGGAGCAGGAGGCAAGACAGGCTTAACCGCGTTAGTTGTGGCCATCCTTTTCTTAATAACTGCCTTCTTCAGTCCACTGATAGGGGCTGTTTCAAATGTAGCGGCAATCACGGCACCAAGCTTGATCATCGTGGGTAGTATGATGATCAAGAGCATTAATGAAATTGACTGGACACACTTTGATGAGTCATTCCCAGCCTTTTTGGTCATTGTCGCCATGCCGTTAACGTCAAGCATCGCAAACGGGATAGCACTTGGATTCATCGCCTATCCCATTTTAAAAATGGCTAGAGGCAAGTTCCGTGAAGTGCATCCGTTCGTGTACGTGTTTGCTATTCTATTCCTCTATCAACTGATTTTCCTAGCTTGATCATTTCAAGAGGAACCCCCTGTGGTTCCTCTTTTTTTAACCAGCTCTCCAATAAAAAGAAGGATATCCAACTTTTCGTCAGATATCCTCCTATATATTACTGGTTCATTTGATCAAGAAAATCACCCAGGAGATCATCAAGATTTTCCTCTTCTTGTTCGGGTTCTTCCACTTGTTGTTCGGGTTCTTCCAAACTCCAATCAAAATCATCTAGATCTCTCTTAGGCAAGTCTTCCTTGACCCCATCCACTTCCTTTTCTTCAAGCTCAACTTGCATATATTCCTCATTCGATCCATTACTGTTCAAAGAGGCAAGCAAGGCCGTAGCGCGTAAAGGATCGGATAAAAGGTTGTACATAATCGTTCCAAGCATAGCTTCTGAGTGGGAATGCTTGAGCCAATCACGCTGAGATTTGCTTAGCTTGTTCGGCATGGGCAGGGCAATCATTTCCCGATCCTGATGGGTGGATTGCCCGACTCCATCGAGAACATACTCGGCAATTTTACTGGAAAAATTCCTTCTTTCCGTTTCCTTCAATTTCTGCAGCTGTCTTAACGTATAGTCTGATACATCCGAAGGGATACGAAAAGTGATGGCTTGCCCTCTTTTAATTTCAGAAGAAGCTGTTTTTTTCATTCTCTCACCTATTTAATGGAACCCGTTCTTTGTTCTTTCTTCTTTTGCTGGGACTGATTCTGTTCCTTTGCATTCCGGCGTTTAAAATCCGAAATCAATTTATAATAGGCGTTTGCCATCATCCAAACGCTTTCCCGCTCATCTTCGAAAAAGTCTATATTGTAGCCATCGAAATTTTGATTCAATGTTTTCAAGTAATCTTTCAGGACAATTGATCCCCCGCCTACAAAATAGCAGATTTCCGTTTGGGAATTTTTTTGCCATACATTGCGCAGGTGGCGATATTGCTTTTTGGCCAGTTCTCCCAAAATACGGTCAACGATATCATGGACACTAGTCCGGCTTCCGCGAACCATAATATGATTGCGATCATTTTTCTTCGTGATGATTTCAACGACGTCGCGTCTGCTATCCAGCTCGACACCATGTTTCTTCCTGATTTCTTCACGAATCGATTCAAGGGCTTCAGCTACTCCCAAATTGAATCCTTGAGCTTTGTCATCGTCAACTTTACGGTTTTTAATGACCGCGATATCTGTCGATAATCCACCGATATCCTGAATGAGTATTCTTCTATCTATTAATTCACGGTTAATGATATTCAAATCTTTATCCATGACCAAATTTATGTATGCAGCGAAGCCTTCTGGATAGACTTTCACTTCATCGAATTTGATATTAACCTTCATGCCTTGGTATTTAGGGGTAATTAAAAATTCCACCTGGTGGACTGAACCAAGTAATTTCGAGCGGTACCCGACGTCTTTCCCTTCTTTAACCTCCCGAAGTGGCAACCCTGTTCCAAGCGTATAGTTGGCTTCCACAACATTATTCACTTTTTTGAATGTATCGTTGTCCCCCAACTTGGCAGCGTCTAATGCAAGAGCCGCAAAAAGCATGACTAATGTTTGATCTTCTTCCGATTTACTGCTTCCTAAATCCAGTTCTGTAGGATTATCACTTTTTGTCGCCAAGTTCCCAACGCGATAAATCGCATTATTGTCTTGCAGAGCCGGTGAATGGACCCTAATATGAATCCCTTCCAATGGGTTTTTTTCATTAAGTTCCTCAATCCCAATGACCGGACGGTCCTCTATGTCTTTTGCAATGACATTCGGTATATATAGTTCAGACTCTAGCTTTCCAAAAATAGCTTTGATAGCATCATTTCCTACGTCTACTGCTGCGATTCTAGAACTCATCTAAAAAACATCCCCTTTTTTATAGAAAAAAAATAGTGAAGCATTCCCTTTAAGGATAGAAAAGGTTTCCACGATAGTCAATCCTTCATTAGTAATAGCTAGATTTGTCGAATTGTTTTCAAATTGTTTACAATAGGAACAAATATGTATACACCTTATATATAGCTATGTGTACGCATTTGCACACAGGTATACGTAATTGTACACGATGCATCTTTTTTTGTTTACACGTATACGTTTTTGTACACAAACCTTATATTGTATTTTTAATTGATCTTTCCCCCTACAAAAATAAGCGTATAAATAGTGAATTTGGTTGTGGTAATAAATGGGCGATTCATTAATGAACTGTACAGAGGTATTCAATGATTGAGAAAAATACAGAAACCTCCAAATTTAGGAACCTTATTGGCGCAGTCCGTTAACTTTCCCTTCTTTTTCTAAACTAGATACAGATATAACCGCTGACGTCTTAATTGCAGGCAGCGGAATTACAGGGATTACTCAGCTAAACAAGGTATTAAAGTTACACTAATTGATGCTGGCGAAATCCTTAATGGAACAACGGGGCGGAACGGGACACACCACAGCATGGCCTGATTTACGATTTGTTTGATCACTAAAACATGGTGAAGAGAAAGCCAAACTATATTATGTAGCCAATGCAGACGGAATGAGCTTATCAAAGACTTGGTAGAAGAACATTCCATTGAATGTAATTAGGCTGCAATGGATACTATATTCACGCGAATACTGATGAATATAAAAGTAAAATTCAAAAAGAACTAAAAGCTTATCGAAACTAGCCATTCGCGAGGATTATGCAGTAGAAATTCCTTTCTGCTTGTAAATCTTCTATGATCCAAGCACAGTTTCGCCCCTTTAAGATATTTGACGGCCCTCCTCCCCACGATTCTGGAAGCTGAAAAAGTTATCCCGATAGTCATTCCTTCATTAGTTGTAGCTATATTTGTCGAATTGTTTTCAATAGAAAAAAATATGTATACACCTTATATATAGCCATGTGTACACAATTGTAAACATGAATACATATTTGTGTACAACAAATCTATTTTTGTTTACATGTATACGTATTTGTAAACAAACCAAATAATGTATTTTTCTGAATCTTTCTCTTACAAAAAATAGGGGTATAAATAGCGGATTTGGGTATGGTAATAAATGGACGATTCACTAATGAACTGTATGGAGGTATTCAAATGACTGATAAAAATACAAACCTTCCTCAATTTCCGGAACCCTATTGGCGCAGTGCGTTAACTTTCCCTTCGTTTTCTAAACTAGATAAAGATATAACAACTGATGTTTTAATAGTAGGTGGCGGAATAACTGGAATCACTTCAGCTTATCTATTGGCTAAACAAGGCATTAAAGTCACACTGATTGAGGCAGGCGAAATCCTTACTGGAACAACCGGACACACTACAGCAAAAATAACAGCCCAGCATGGCCTGATTTACGACCAGTTGATCACCGAACATGGAGAAGAGAAGGCCAAACTCTATTATGAAGCGAATGCAGATGGAATGAAATTAATCAAAGACTTGGTAGAAGAACATTCCATTGAATGTAATTTGACTGCACAGGATGCCTATGTTTACGCGAACACCGATGAATATAAAAGCAAAGTCCAAAATGAACTGAAAGCCTATCAAAAGCTTGGCATTCGGGGGGATTATGCAGAGAGTATCCCTTTCTCCATTCCTTGTAAAGCTGCAGTGATAATGAAAGATCAAGCACAGTTCCATCCGTTAAAATATTTAACTGTCCTCATCTCCAAGATTCTTGAAGCTGGAGGGACAATCTATGAACGGACAACGGCCATGAAGATTGAAGACGGCGACCCACCGACCGTTCAAACCGATACTGGATATACCATCAAAAGCAATCAGGTAATCGCTGCCTCCCACTTCCCTTTCAATGATGAAACGGGCTTATACTTTGCCCGTGTTTATGTAAAAAGGTCCTATGTACTTGGAATTAAGACTGATCAGGAATATCCAGGTGGGATGTATTACAGTGCAGACAACCCTACCCGATCCCTTCGCTATACGGAATTGGAAAATGGGGAAAAACTTATACTTGTCGGCGGGGAAGGCCATAAAACAGGCCAGGGAATCTCGACTATCGAGCATTATGAGGCCTTAAAGGACTTCAGTTCCCAATATTTCGATGTTACGGATATTCCATATCGCTGGTCGGCACAAGATATTATGTCACCGGATAATATCCCCTTCGTCGGTCCAGTGACATCCAATCATCAAAACGTTCAAATTGCAACGGGTTATGCAAAATGGGGTATGACGAATGGATCGATTGCCGCTAAAATCTTGACTGACCATATTTTGCAAAGGGATAACCGGTATGCAGAATTGTATGCCCCTTCCCGTTTAAAAGGCTTGAAGAATATGAAGAATATAGTTCAACTTAATGCTGATGTAGCGAAACATTTGATAAAAGGCAAATTGGCCACCATTCTTAAAACGCCAGAAGACTTAGGCATTGATGAAGGGGCAATCGTGAAGGTCAATGGAGACAAGGCTGGGTGCTACCGAGATCATGATGGTCAGCTGCATATTGTCGATTCCACATGTACCCATATGGGCTGTGAGGTTGCATGGAACAGCGGCGACCGTACCTGGGACTGCCCATGCCATTCCTCCCGTTACTCTATAACCGGGGAAGTATTAAATGGTCCTGCCGTCGAACCATTGAAAAAAATACGCTAATGGACAATGTTAGTAATAGTCGACTGGGTTCGCCGTTTTCCTTATACTGAAGTTATGCATGATTGAATGATTGCAAATAACTCTGAAAAGGATTGAATTGAACATGAACGGTAAAAATCGGAAAGACATTACCCCTGGTGCCTCAGTGGACATTATACTTAAAGCAGATCAACGCAGCGGAAAACTGACAAGCGGAACTGTAAAGGATATTTTAACCAACTCCAGCAGTCACCCTCATGGAATTAAAGTAAGATTGACTGATGGCCAGGTTGGCAGGGTTCAAGTCATTCATAAGTAAAGCGCACTCGGTCCAGGCCGAGTGTTTTTTTTGTATATCTTAAGCTTGAAGATATTATAGAAATTTTTTATGGGTTTTTCGACGGCATCGATAAAGATGGAGATATTTCAATCATGTTTCCCGTTCATACTTCGTACAATAGGGTTGAGATCTCATTAAAAAGGCTGGTGTCAACATGAATCAAGAATATAATGCCCCCGATAGGGATTATTACCGCAATGATGAACATACATTAAGAGTTTCCGGCTCAGAGACGCTATCTGCTGCCCCGGATCAAGCCATAATCACCCTTGGAGTCATAACAGAGGATAAGGACCCGCAAAAGGCCCAGCAGGCCAATTCCCAAGCAATCGCGAATGTCATCGCATCACTTAAATCCGCTGGCATACCCGAAGAGCAATTGAAAACGAGTGATTATAGAATCGATCCACAATATGATTATATCGACGGAAAGGAATTGTTCAAGAACTATAAAGTCCAGCACATGATCCAAGCCCAAACGACAGACATCGAAAAAATAGGCAGCATTATCGACACGGCAGTCAGAAGCGGTGCCAATTCGATCACAAGCATCCGCTTTTCCTTATCCAATCCAGAAGCATATTATAACCGGGCACTTTCGCTCGCTTTAAAAAAGGCATACGAAAAGGCACTCTCCATGGCTCGAACAATAGGAATCTCATTGAATCCAATCCCTAATCAAGTTGACGAAGTATCAGAAACCACGACGCCAATCCATTTCCAAACGAGCACCTTTTCAAAAATGGCATCCACCCCAATCCAGCCTGGAGAATTGAATATCACCGCCTCAGTCAGGGTGGTGTACACGTATTAAACATTTCATTATCCAATCCATGCTAAAAACCCCCTTGGCAAACCAAGGGGGATCTTCACTTTAAAAGACTACCGTTTTATTTTCATGAACGAGGACGCGGTCCTCCAAATGCCATTTAACTGCACGGGCCAGCACTCTGCGTTCAGCTGAACGACCGATTTTCTTCATATCCCCTGCTGAATCGCGATGGTCCACACGTTCAATATCCTGCTCGATGATTGGACCTTCATCCAAATCATTCGTCACATAATGGGAAGTCGCCCCAATCAGCTTAACACCTCTATCATAAGCTCTTTCATAAGGCCGGGCACCAATGAAGGCAGGTAAAAATGAATGATGTATATTGATGATTTTGTTTGGATGGGCAGCTACGAAATCCGGCGTCAATATCTGCATATACCTAGCTAATACAATTAGGTCCACATTGAACTCTTCCAAAAGCCCAAGCTGTTTTGTCTCAACTTCCTTACGTATATCCTTATTTGCAGGAATATAATAAAAAGGGATGCCCATCGATTCGACAATTTGCCTGGTATCTTCATGATTACTTATGACTAGCGCAATATCAGCTAATAAATCCCCGCTTTGCCATTCCCATAGCAATTCCAGAAGACAATGCGGTTCCTTGGAAACGAAGATTGCCGTCCTCTTCAAATCACTCACATGGTTAAATGTCCATTGCATTGAAAATGTTGTCGAAACTTCCTGAAATGCAAGTTGCATATCCTTTGCCTTATCCTTTAATCCTGGACAATCGAATTCAATTCTGGTGAAAAAGGTACCGCCCTCAGGATTCATCGAATACTGGCTCAATTCAACAATATTTGCATCATATTCTTTAAGAAAGGCTGTAACTGTTGAAACAATTCCTGGCTGGTCCGGACATTTTATAATTAAGCGGCCTCTATCTTGATATTTTTCGCGAAATTCCTGTAATTGATCTTGCACAAAGTTGCTTACCATTTTCCCAACTGCCCTTCTTCTATTTTGCTATATTATACTTCACTTCATAGGCAAAATTAAAGTCAGTCAAAAAATTCAGGATTTTGTTGGCAGACAATACGAAGCTTTTTTCGTTATCCCCACAGTTTTATCTCATTTCCTTTCATTTCAATAGAAACGGTTTTCAACCATTTTTCTCTTTCGATAGAGATTAAACAATCAACCTGAATTGTTTTATATTCATTTCTAGAGTTGAATCTAGTCGAAATCTCTTACCCTATAAAATAATTATTGTCATTTTTTCAGGAAATTACCGGTAATTTAGGAGGAAATGAAGGCAATGGCCGAGAACCTTTAAGAAGTGCATAGTGAAGGGATTCATGAATGAAATGTCAGCATGATCTGGGCACCTTTTTTTATTTCAGTTTTATTTTCCCTAGTGAATGAGGTTATTTCACTACCTCATAAGGGTATAGACCATTCTATTAGTTTTTTCAAAGGGGGAAATGAAATTATCATGAAATCATCAGTTACATTCATGCTATCCATTCTGGTTATTCTTGGTCTTCTGTCCGGCTGTGCTGAAAAAGACCAGCTAGAGGATGGGAGTAAGCTGATCAATAAGGAACAGTTTGTATTCGCTGCCTCAGGCGAATTCAAGCCATTCAGTTATGTCAATGATGACATGACCGTAACAGGATTCGATATTGAAGTTGGCGATGCAATAGCCAAAGAACTCGGCCTGGAGCCAGTACCTAAACGGATAAAATTCAAAGGTATAGTAGAAGGTGTCAAAACTGGTCGGGCAGATGCCGCGGTTGCCAGTCATACAATTAATGAACAACGAAGTAAACATGTTGCCTTCTCCACCCCTTATTACTACTCAGGTCCTCAAATTTTCGTCCGCTCAGATAGCGATATTAAAACGGTCGAAGATTTAAAGGGAAAGGAAGTTGCGGCTTCTAAAGGCTCCACTTACGCAACCACAGCCGAAAAGTATACAACCAATGTAAAAACCTATGATAGTGATATCACCGCCCTGAAAGCATTGAGCGGAGGACGTCATGATGCCGTCATCACCGACTTTGTAACCGGCAAGGAAGCGACCAAGGAAGGTTTCGACATCAAAGGACGACAATTGATAGAACGAAGCGAGCAGGCCATCGTACTGCCTAACGACAATCCACAGCTGCTTGCACGCATCAACGAAGCACTTGAAAACCTCCGGGAAGATGGAACTCTTGCGAAAATCAGTAAAAAGTACTTTGGTGAGGATATCACAACTAAGCCTGAATAAAGATTGTTAGAAAGGGAGTCATTACATTGCCAAGTTTCTCACATTTTTTTGATACATTATTTAGCTCCTCGGACGTATTCATCCGAGCCATGCTCCTAACATTGGAACTGACGGTAGTCTCCATATTGGTGGGAATCATCATTGGGCTGTTATTTGCACTTTTAAAAATATCAAATATAAAAATTCTTGCATGGATTTCAGATACATATGTATTCCTGGTACGGGGTACACCGCTTATCGTACAGATTTTCATACTCTATTTCGGTATCAGCAATCTCTTCTTACTACCAGACTTCTGGGCGGCGTCACTTGCCCTGGCCTTCCATAATGGAGCTTATATCTCTGAAATTTTACGTGGTACGATCCAATCCATCGACAAAGGCCAAATGGAGGCCGGACGCTCCCTTGGCATGAGCAATTCGCTCACATTAAGAAGAATCATCTTACCTCAAGCCTTCCGTCGTGCATTGCCGCCGCTAGGCAACCAATTCATCATCGGTCTGAAGGATTCATCACTGGCAGCCTTCATATCCATGAATGAGCTGTTTAACGTAGCCACTACGTTAGGTTCCAATAATTTCGATGAAATGACTTATTTATTGATTGTAGCGGTCTACTACTTGATTCTAGTGGCATTCCTGACCATTATCGTCAATTTATTCGAAAAGAAACTGTCCATTAGTGATCGATAGGGGGAATTGAAATGGAACAAAAAGAAATGATTCGCATTAGGAATTTAAATAAATCTTATGGAAACCTACATGTACTCAAAGATATCGATATGAAGGTGCTGGATAGCGATGTTGTCTGTCTGATCGGACCAAGCGGTTCCGGAAAAAGCACACTTCTCCGCTGCTTGAATTATTTGGAGAAGAAGGACAGCGGGCAAATCCTTATTGAAGGAACGGAAATCAAACCTGGTACACATGATATTAATAAAATCCGCGAGAAAGTCGGAATGGTTTTTCAGCATTTCTATCTCTTCCCACATATGACCGTACTTGAAAATGTCATCGAAGCACCGACTCACGTCAAAAAGATCCCTAAGGCCCAGGCTATTGAGGAAGCAAAAGCATTGCTTGCCAAAGTCGGTTTATCAGATAAAGCGGATGTTTATCCAAGCAAGCTCTCAGGCGGGCAGAAACAGCGTGTTGCCATAGCCCGCGCCCTTGCCATGAAACCTGATATCCTACTCTTTGATGAGCCCACCTCCGCTCTGGATCCCGAACTTGTCGGGGAGGTTCTTGCTACGATGAAGGAACTTGCCTTGGAAGGGATGACAATGGTAGTCGTTACACATGAAATGAGCTTTGCACGTGAAGTTGGGGATTGGATTGTCTTCATGCATAATGGACGGGTTGTCGAAAGCGGCCCGCCAAAAGAATTCTTCACCAATCCAAAAGAAGAGCGTACAAAAGAATTCCTGCAAACGACAGTCTTTTGATTTGGCGGGAAGAATTCCTCCTTCACTCCCGATAATCCGGCCTTGAGCCCGGACATCATTATAAGCAGTACAGGCGTGAATTCCTGTATTGCTTATTTTGCATGTAAAACCCGTTCACTTTTTTTATTTGCCAGTTAGCTAGTTCTTCATTTATATGATTGAAATTTCAGGGATATTTTCAATCTGACTGTACAAAATATATACTTGATGAATTGTTTCAGAACATATCCCAAAACCCTGATTCCGGCTCGAACATGGAAAAATATCTGTATTTATGGTATATATACAGGTAAAATTAAAAGAAGTATATAAATGAAAGAGGTCGAATTCAGTTGGAAAATAACTCTTCGAATTTTATTAAAAATATTATAAAAGATGATCTAGAGTCCGGAAAACATGATCATGTCATCACCCGCTTCCCTCCTGAGCCTAATGGATATTTACATATCGGGCACGCCAAATCAATTATTTTGAATTTTGGGGTGGCTGATGATTTCAATGGGAAAACAAACCTACGTTTCGATGATACGAATCCATTGAAAGAAGATATCGAGTATGTCAACTCCATTAAGGAAGATGTAAAATGGCTCGGCTACGACTGGGATAACCTTTTCTTCGCTTCCGACTATTTTGATGAAATGTATAAGAGAGCTGTGCTGCTCATCAATAAAGGAATGGCATATGTGGACGACCTTAATGCCGACCAAATCCGTGAATATCGCGGAACGCTGACCGAGCCAGGGAAAGATAGCCCCTACCGCAATAGAACCGTAGAGGAAAACCTTGAACTATTTGAAAAGATGCGCAGCGGCGAATTCGGGAACGGTGCAAAAGTATTGCGTGCAAAAATCGATATGAGCTCACCTAACATTAACCTGCGCGATCCCGTTATATACCGTATCTCCCATACCGAACACCATAATACCGGCAACAAATGGTGCATCTATCCGATGTATGCCTTTGCCCACCCTATTGAAGATGCTATCGAGGGAGTTACCCACTCCATTTGTACGCTTGAGTTCGAAGATCAACGCCCCCTTTATGACTGGATCGTTGAAAATTGTGAAATGGACAGCAAACCAAAACAATATGAATTTGGCCGTCTTAACCTGACTAATACAGTAATGAGCAAGCGAAAACTGAAGCAGCTCGTGGATGAGAGCTTCGTGGACGGCTGGGACGACCCACGGATGCCTACCGTTTCGGGATTACGAAGACGCGGGTATACACCCGAAGCGATTCGTGCATTTTGCCAAGAGATAGGTGTCGCAAAAACAAGCGGTGTTGTAGACTCTCAAATGCTCGATCATTTCGTGAGGGAAGACTTAAAGCTGAAGGCTCCGCGAACCATGGCTATTCTAAACCCGCTTAAAGTGGTCATCACCAACTACCCTGAAGGTGAGATTGAATGGCTTGATGCTGAGGTCAATCCGGAAGTTCCGGAAATGGGCACACGGCAAATCCCATTTTCACGTGAAATCTATATCGAACAGGACGATTTCATGGAAAACCCGCCGAAAAAGTATTTCCGTCTTTTCCCGGGCAATGAAGTCCGTTTAAAACATGCTTATTTCATTAAATGTGAAGAAGTGATAAAAGACGAAGACGGTAACGTCATTGAGCTTCGCTGCACATACGACATTGAAACGAAAAGCGGATCTGGCTTCACTGGCCGTAAAGTTAAAGGTACATTGCACTGGGTCGAAGCTACACAGGCCGTTTCAGCAGAATTCCGCAACTATCAGCCTTTAATATTGGATAAGGAAAATGCAGATGAAGAAGAAAAATCATTCTTGGAGCGGGTAAACCCTGATTCCGTAGAAATTTCACAAGGCTTTGTCGAGCCTAACATGAAAGATGTTAAGCCTCAGGATAAATTCCAATTCTTCAGGCATGGGTATTACAATGTTGATTCAAAACTCACTTCGCCCGGCCAATTGGTCTTCAACCAAATTGTTGGTTTGAAAAGTTCCTTCAAGTTATAGAGTCACTGAAAAGAACCAGATTCCTAGCGGGATCTGGTTCTTTTCATTCTCTGCACCCTTATTATCATTTTCTCTCGTAAAGTTTGATGCCTTGCTTGGAAAGGGCCTGTTTAAGAGTACAATGTGTCGAAACTTGACTAAAATCAAGTCCTAACTGAATCGATGTCTGGGCTACATCAGGACGAATACCGGAAATGGTCGATTCAATGCCCAACAGGCAGGGTACTTATCAATTGAAAAATCTGATGGGCAACCATCGTGTCTAAAAGGGAAACTCCCGATAAATTGATGCATAAGTTCTTGATGGTCAATGCATTCTGTCCCCTAGAAGCTTCTCAATTTCCACATTGGAATCTGCTGAATAGATGGATCCAACATAGAAGAGTTATCAAGGTTGCATCGATATAAATTTTCATCCACTTTATCCAGCTGTGTTCCCCTACAACTAGTTAGTTCATTTTAAAAAGTAATAATAAGTCTGCATATCCCTCTCTCTCCATTTCACTTCTAGGAATGAATCGAAGGGCCGCAGAGTTTATGCAATATCTCGTGCCTTTAGGATTGGGGCCATCAGGAAAAACATGTCCGAGGTGCGAATCGGCGTCCCTGCTGCGCACCTCGGTCCGGGTCATTCGGTGGCTGAGATCCATTTTTTCATTGACACTTGCCGACATGATAGGCTTCTTGAAACTCGGCCACCCACAACCGCTATCATACTTATCACGTGAACTGAATAGGGGCTCCCCAGAAACGACATCCACATAAATGCCTTCTTCAAAGTGGTCCCAATAAGCATTATCGAAAGGAGGCTCCGTGCCATTTTCCTGGGTTACATGGAACTGACGCTCGGTTAAGGTCTTCCTAAGACGCGCATTATCCTTAGGCCAATTTTCCTTAATGAAAGCATCCCGTCCCGAGCCCTTACGATACAATGCATAGCGAAATTGATTTTTCCGATGGAATTCTTGATGGTATTCCTCTGCTGCGTAAAATTTCCCCGAGGGTAAAATACCCGTAACGATAGGTTTCTTAAACCGTCCGCTCATCATTAAAGCTTCCTTGGACTGCTCTGCTTCCTGTTTCTGACGTTCATTAAGATAGAAAATGGCTGCCTTGTATTGCCCTCCCCTATCCGAGAACTGGCCACCGTCATCCGTTGGATCGATTTGGTGCCAAAATATCTCTAATAACGCTTTATAGGAAATGATTGATGGATCGAATTCCACTTGAACCGCTTCGACATGATCAGTCGAACCGGTAATCACTTGTTTGTAACTAGGCGCGGTAAAACTACCGCCCGTATAACCCGATGTCACGCTAATGATTCCATCCATTTCATCAAAGGGAGCAACCATGCACCAAAAACAGCCTCCTGCAAAGATAGCTGTTTCTTTCTCATTCATCGTCATCCTCAACTCCCCTTTCATGGCTAGTGATTTCATGTATTATATACCAGCAAGCCAAATACCTTCAAATTCAAAACAATAGATTTCTTTATCTTTGCTGAACAGATAAAAAAAAGGCACTTAGGAGTAAACCCAAGTACCTCTTATGTTAAATCCACTTGCATATCATTAAACTGAACATTATGGTTTCTTAAAGTATTACACTTACGATGATCGCTGATAGGATGCTGACAAGAGTCGCACCGTATAGCAGCTTCAAGCCGAAACGAGCCACAACATTTCCCTGTTTTTCATGCAGGCCTTTGACCGCACCAGCAATGATTCCAATAGATGAAAAATTAGCGAATGAAACCAAGAAAACCGAAACGATCCCTATCGTCCTATCGCTCAATGCCGATGATGCATCCCCTAAGCTCAGCATGGCAACGAATTCATTCGTCACTAGCTTCGTCGCCATGATTCCGCCTGCAGTAACGGTTTCTGAAATCGGTACACCCATGATAAAGGCAAACGGTGCAAAGATATACCCCAGGATTTCTTGGAAGCTGATGCCGAGGATCATATCAAATAAGCTGTTGATTCCTGCAATTAATGCCACGAAACCAATTAGCATCGCTGCAACAGTGATAGCAACCTTAAATCCATCCATGATATATTCCCCAAGCATTTCGAAGAAAGACTGCTTCTCTGCTCCTACTTCAACTGGGAGAATATCATCTTCATCCGTTACCGTATAAGGGTTAATAATGGATGCAATGATAAATCCACCAAACATGTTAATCACAATAGCCGTCACAACATACTTTGGTTCAATCATGGTCATATAAGCACCGACTATCGACATCGATACGGTTGACATGGCTGACGCACAAAGCGTATACATGCGTGATGGAGGAATGGCACCGAGTTGTTTTTTCAAGGTGATGAAAACCTCGGATTGGCCGACTATTGCTGATGCGACAGCATTGTAAGATTCCAATTTACCCATTCCATTCACCTTACTCAGCAGGAATCCAATCCACTTCATGATGAAGGGAAGGATCTTGAAGTGCTGTAAAATCCCGATTAATGCTGAGATGAATACGATAGGTAGAAGGACATTTAAAAAGAAGGGTGATGCTCCTTTGTTTACAATCCCGCCAAATACAAAGGTGATCCCTTCATTTGCCCATTCCAAAAGTTTTCCGAAACCATTGGCAATCGAATTGATGATCACTAAACCGAACTTCGTATTTAATAATAAATAAGTTAAAATAAGCTGAATGATCACCATCAGTATGATCGGTTTAATTTTAACTTTCTTGCGGTCACTACTCACTAAAATAGCTAGTCCAAAAACAATAAGCAGTCCTAAAATTGCTATCAGAAATTTCATATTCTGCCTCCACTAAGGTGAATTTAATGATCGTGCATTATTAGTAGGGTACCCTCAAAAATTTTATGCAAACGTTTTCTCTTTTATCCAAAATACTTGTACGTACCTCTCTAGAAGTTTATATTAAACTAATATTTTTTCAAGTGCAATTGTTATCTCACTTTTTAAAATAACAATTGATTACAATAATGGGTTTTTCCTGAAATTAAAAGAAGATTCCCTTGAAAAGGAACCTTCAAACTGTAGACAAACTCGATGAAAATCGAGTTTGTCTACAGTTTTTTTGAGAGTTTTAAAAATTCAAACGTTGATTAGAACGTAGGGCACTCGCTCCAATCAACTTTGTTTTAACAATTAGATATAACCTCTTTTGCCTACAGTCTTTTTTGTTTTAAAATAGGATAAAACTTGAGGTGATGACGATGCTTTCGAAACATCATTGATAAAGTGCCTCACTTCTCAACGTTCGGGAAAAATTACGAGCGACACTTTAAAGATACTGACCTGTTTGAACAGATTTTCTATCGCATCTTAATGACAGCTTCCGAAAGAAAGTTAAATAAGTGCTGAGCATGTATTCGTTGATTCCACTCATGTGAAAGCCAGTGCAAATAAGCGAAAGTTCACAAAGAAAGTCGTTCGCAAGGAAACACGAGCGTTTCATGTACGCCTTCAAGAGGAAATAAATCAAGATCGTGAAAACCATGGAAAGAAACCTTTTCCACCAGATAAATTTTATAAGGAAGAAACCAAAGAGATGAAAGAAAGTACAACAGATCCTGAGAGTGGTTACTATGTGAAAGATGAACGGACAAAACAGTTTGCCTATTCATTTCACACGGCTGTAGACCGCAATGGTTTTGTGCTAGGGTCAATGGTCAAGCGATTGGATGGCATCATTAACTTTTCTTTTGATTTCTCGGAAAAGTGATTTCAAAACGGGTTCGTTCATTTTGTTCACTAGTAACCTTGATCGTCCCTTGATGTGTGTTAACAATCCATTGGGCAATGGATAGGCCTAAACCGGAGCCTTCATTTGCTGAACGGGATTGCTCCACTTGATAAAAACGGTTAAAAATCAAGGGGATTTCTTCCTGTGGGATGCCTTCTCCATTATCCTCTACAGAAAGAATGATGGATGAAGCATTCTTGATGCAGGAAAGGGAAATCTCCCCGCCTTCCTCCGTGAACTTCATGGCATTATCCACCAAAATCACCAATAGCTGATGAATTCTCTCTTTATCCCCATGAAACACCACCTGTTCGGGGGCATGGCTAATTATTGATTTTTCTTGAAAAGAAGCTATATCAGTATACTGTTCAACTATGTCCATCAGTAAGTCATCAAGGAAAAAGTTCGATTTCTTAACCTCTATTTGATTCGAATCCGTTCTAGTCAAGGTCAAAAGTCCGTTAACAAGTTTATTCAATCGTCGGACTTCTTTCGAAATGATCGATATATCAACGGCTTTTTCCTCGATTGTCGCGTTCGGTGATTGAAATAGCAAATCAGCCCGCGATTGAATGACAGCAAGTGGCGTTCGAATTTCATGCGAAGCATCCGAGACGAACTGCTGCTGCTGATCCCATGATTTCTTGACTGGTATAAGGGCCCGTCCTGCAAGAAGATAGCCTGCGCCGACCGCTACCAAACTTCCAATTCCCCCACCAACAAACAATATGAGCAGCAAGCGATCGAGCATTTCTTTTTCTGTATCCACATTCCTGATGAATTGTACGGTCATCTCTCCATATTCCGTATTGACCTTGGTGGAAAGCGCACGATACGTCGGTCCATTTACAGATATTTCTTCAATCTCATCAAATCTTTTAGGATAAAATTTCGATTCATTAACCTTAAAGAAATTGTCTTCGCTCAGTCTTGGCTCAATAATCGTATCATCCGGCCCCCAAACGATGACGCTTGGCCCCGGACCTAATAGAAACTCACCTTGCGGACGTCCGCCTGGCATGCCCCCATTATTGAAATCCCTGTGATCCTTTTCAAGTGAATCATTGACATCCCTATAGATCTGATCTTCCGTATAGAAATAAATCGTTCTGCTTAATATGGCTATTAAGACAATAAAGACGATAGAATTCAATAATGTTAGTTGAAGCCGTGTTTTTTGGAACATAATGATCCCCTTATGGTTGTTTTAGCATATAACCAATACCCCGAACGGTTTGAATATCCTTATGATAATTGAAAGGTTCCAACTTTTTTCTTAAATGATGGATGTACACTTCAACAATGGCAATCGTCGTATCTGAATCAAATCCCCAAATGCGGTCAAAAATCTGCTCACGGGTCAATATTTTCCCATTATTTTGAATTAGATACTCCAGTAATTCAAACTGCTTCAAGGTCATTTTAATGATCTTTCCATCAACCAAAATATCCTTTTCTTTTTCCAACAGTTCAATTCCACGGTATTTCACATGCTGCGCAAGCGATATAATGCCACTCCTTCGAAGCAGGGCACGAATCCTGGCCTTAAGTTCCGGTGCCTGAAATGGCTTGACCAAATAATCATCGCCACCCATCTCCAAGCCTCTGACACGGTCCTCAAGCGCATCTTTTGCCGTCAAAAACAAGACGCTTGTATCTATCTTTGCTTCCCTGATTTTCCGTACGATTCCAAATCCATCAATTCCCGGAAGCATTACATCCAAAATGATGATATCGTAGATACTTTGTAGAGCCATGAATAGTCCATCTTCCCCATTTACCGCTGTATCTACTTCATATTCATCAGTCAGGATTTGCCTGATCGATTCTAATAATGAAACATTATCTTCTACCACCAAAACCTTCATCCAGGGTGCCTCCTAACCATTTCAATTATGATATATGTTGATTTTATCCTTTTTCATAGGCAAAAGAAAGCGGGCTTTTAATCGCCGGCTTTCTCTCAAATTGTATGTTCATTCGTGACGCAGTGCTTGGATTGGATTTAATTTGGATGCCTTATTGGCAGGGAAAACACCAAAGATTATACCGATTAAAATGGAGAATAAGAAGGCGAACAGTGTCACCGACCATGAATAACTAATCGTTAAACTTGAAAAAACTGAAACCGATTTCGCTATCCCCAATCCAATTCCAACTCCCAACAGTCCCCCTAAGCAGCTCAAGACCACCGCTTCAATTAAAAACTGAAGAAGAATGGATTTTCGATTTGCCCCAATTGCCTTTCTAATCCCGATTTCCTTCGTCCTTTCTGAGACGGAGACCAGCATGATATTCATAATTCCAATTCCGCCTACAAGTAACGAAATACTCGCAATACCGCCAAGCATGAGAGTGAACGTATCCGACACTGAGCTCATTGTATCCATCAGATTTTCTTGATTGGACACCGAATAGTTATCACTCTGACCTGGAAATGATGTGGTCATCGTACCTTGTACCCGGTACATCGCCCTATCTAAGATATTCTCGTTCTCCGCTTTTAAATATACCGTTCCGATTGTCGTGCTGCCTGTAGCCCGTTCTGCAGCAGTGATCGGTGCAATGATTACATCATCCCCGCTCAATCCCATTGAGGTGCCTGCTGATTTCAAAACACCGATCACCCGATAGGAAACACCTCCGATAAGAACGCTTTGGTCCACCGCTTTTTGATTTTCAAAAAGCGCGTCGGCTGTATCTGACCCCAAGACAACCACCTTAGAGCGTAATTCCGTTTCCATATCCGTCAAAAAACGGCCTTGACTAAGCTTTAGATCCCTCACTGTTAAGTAGGATGAAGTTGTACCGACCATTGAGACCTGTGTCGAAGCTTCTCCGTTTTTAGCATAAACGCGTCCGGTGACCACAGGTGCAACTTCCGATATCCCGTCCATATCTTTAAACTGTTCAATTGTGTCATCCGTCAGCTTCACGGAGTCGGTATCCGTGACACTTACCGTTAACAGGTTCGTTCCCAAGCTATTGATCTCGTCCTGAACGGACTGTGAGGAACCCTGCCCAATCGAAACCAGAACGATTACAGAGGCAACTCCAATAATGATCCCGAGCATGGTTAAAAATGCACGGACTTTATTGGTTTTGATACTGCGTATGGCCATCTTCATTGATTCGCCCAGGTTCAATCCAATCACCTCCGTTTTCAAATAGCTGACCATCCTGTATCCGTACGACACGAGTTGCTTCTTTTGCCACTTCCAAGTCATGCGTTATAAGAATGATTGTTTGTCCCTTTTCGTTTAAATCTTTCAGCATTTGCAGCACTTCTTTACTTGTTTTACTATCAAGAGCCCCTGTCGGCTCATCCGCCAATAAAACGGGAGGGTTGCCTGCAAGCGCCCTAGCAATTGCAACCCTTTGCTGCTGTCCACCCGAAAGTTGAGTTGGCAAGTGATTCTTCCGGTCACTCAGGCCCACCATATCAAGGCACGCATTGGCCACTTCTCTTCTTTCCTTCACACTTGCCCCTCTATAAACCAGGGGAAGTTCCACATTCTCCAACGCTGTCAGTTTTGCCAACAGATTGAAGTTTTGAAAGATAAATCCTATTTTAATGTTACGACTGGCAGCTAACTCATTATCCTTCATCTTTTCCACTTCTTTTCCATCAAGAAGAAATTCACCTGTATCAGGCTTGTCAAGACAGCCAATCATATTCATGAACGTCGATTTCCCCGATCCAGAAGGTCCGATGATAGAAATGAAATCTCCTTTATTGATTGTAAGGCATACATTTTGAAGTGCCTTAACCGTATCTCCGCCTAATTCATACGATTTAGACATGTCCCTGATTTTTATGATGGGGTTCGCCATATTACTGACCTCCCCCACCGTTTGGCATCCCGCCTCCGCTCGGCATTCCGCTGCCACCCTGCATTCGCATTTCGCCATCTTGGCCTCCATTCCTTCCACCGAAGCCGCTGCCTGTCGAATTTTCATTTGAGATGGTTATGGGCAAGGAGACAAACTGGCCCTCTTCAAGACCCGATGTTATTTCGATATACCTATCGTTACTGATTCCAGTTTCAACCGTTGCCTTTGTACTTGTAGCCCCTTCAGCGGAACCGGATTGTTGTATATTCACATATTTCTCTTCACCGTCCTTTTGGACTGCCTCAATCGGAACGTATAAAACATCTTTTACACTATTCGTCACAATGCTCACTTCAGTAGACATCCCAATTTTCAGGTCGCCAGGTTTGTCAATTTTGATAGTGACATCGAATGAAGAAACTCCATTCTCATATGTACCTTCCTTTGCTACACTGGTCACTTCCCCAGTGAACGTTTTATCTTCGAAAGCACTTGCTTTTATTTCAACTGTTTGTCCTTTTTTAACACTTGGAACATCCATTTCATCAACACTGACTGTAGTTTTCAATTTTTTATAATCCGTAACATGTGCCACCACTTCACTGCTTGATACACGATCCCCTTCTTCTACATCCAATTTTGTCACTGTACCATCGAATGGGGCTGTTATCGGGTCACTTCCATCCGAGAAGGTAATAAGTTCATCACCTTTCTCAACCAATTCATTCTTCTCTACAAGGACTTCATCCACTTCACCCGTAACCGAGGAAGTTAGGTCCTTACTATTGATTGCAGCGACAGATCCTGAACCGCTTATTTTAACTTTAAGATCACCCTTTTCAACTTTAGCAGGCACCGACTTTGCAACAACAGGCTCAGCATTGTCCTTCATGAAAAACCAAACGCATCCCCCTATGACCACCACTAAAATCGCACCTATCATTATCCACTTTTTCATATTTTCCCCTTTCATATTTCCTTCGTTGAAACCAGTATCGTGAAGGAAGCTTAACTTTTCCTTAATGGTCGGATTTGATTTCATGGTCGTACATTTATGTCAGCCTTTACTCTCATTAATAATTACACTATGTCGAACGAAAAAAGGTTTATTTCAAGGTTTTAAATTTACAATATATTCTGAAAAATATATACTGATACTGTTATCAGAAAAATTGGTAATCAAAACCAAAATAATATTCAATGAAGGGGGAACCAACTTGGCATCAAACGATTCAATAGCTAAGAAAACCGAGGTAAGCGCTTCCACGGACTACACTAAGATCGTCCAATCACAATCTTTTCAAGAGCTCCTAAGGAAAAAACGCAATTTCATCGTCCCACTATCCATCTTTTTCATGGTCTTTTATTTCACCTTACCCATACTGACTTCCTATTCTAAAGTTCTTAACTCTTATGCCTTCGGGGCTATCAGTTGGGCCTGGGTTTTTGCCTTCGCTCAATTTATCATGACCTGGACCTTATGCATCCTCTATTCCAAAAAAGCTGCGGCTTTTGACCAATTAGTTGAAAAAATCGTTAAAGAAGCGAAAGGATAAAGGTGAATTTACAATGAATATACTTGCTTTCATATTATTTTTAATCATTGTCGGGCTTACATTAGTCATTACCTATTTTGCTTCACGGCGCACCAAAACGACCGCGGACTTTTATACGGCGGACAGCAGCCTGACTGGCTGGCAGAATGGCTGGGCCATTGCTGGTGATTATATGTCCGCCGCCTCTTTTTTAGGAATAGCTGGGATGGTCGCACTCTCTGGATTTGATGGCTTTTTCTATAGTATAGGTTTTCTGGTTGCTTATCTGGTCGTTCTTTATATCGTGGCCGAACCGCTCCGGAACCTTGGTAAGTATACACTGGCGGACATGATCGCTGCCCGTTTCAATGAAAAGAAAGTACGCGGGGTCGCTGCCCTTAACACCATTTCCATTTCAACCTTTTATATGATTGCCCAACTAGTCGGTGCAGGTGCCCTTATAAAACTCTTACTTGGAATTGATTATCTATACTCCGTCATCATTGTAGGTATTTTAATGACCGTCTACGTCGTATTCGGCGGTATGACGGCCACCAGTTGGGTCCAAATCGTAAAGGCGATTTTATTGATGGCAGGTACATTCATCATCTCTATTATCGTGTTGGCGAAATTCGACTTTAGCGTGATCGAGATGTTCAAGCAAATGAAAACAGCCACCCCTTTAGGCGGCGATTTCCTTAACCCGGGTAACAAATTCAAGGATCCATTGGATACTTTATCCCTTAATTTGGCGCTTGTACTCGGTACTGCTGGACTTCCTCACATTCTCATCCGCTTCTTTACGGTAAAAGACGCCATCACAGCCCGTAAGTCCGTAGTATATGCCACTTGGATCATTGGCATCTTTTATATAATGACCATTTTCCTTGGCTTTGGAGCAGCAGCTTTTGTTGGATACGACAAAATCATAGCCGCGAATGCCGCCGGCAATATGGCTGCCCCGCTGCTTGCCGAAGCCATTGGAGGTGACTTCCTGTTCGCCTTTGTGTCTGCAGTTGCTTTCGCTACCATTTTAGCGGTTGTAGCAGGTCTCGTTTTATCTGCAGCCTCTGCTTTTGCCCATGACTTTTATGGCCACATCATCCGAAAAGGTCAAGCTACTGACAAAGAACAGGTCGTTGCAGCTCGTTGGGCATCGATCGGAGTATCCATCCTCTCCATCATCCTTGCTTTATTTGCCCAAAACATGAATGTCGCTTTCCTTGTGTCACTTGCCTTTGCCGTCGCTGCTAGTGCCAATCTGCCAATCATTATCTTCACGGTATTCTGGAAACGTTTTAACACAGCTGGGGCTGTCACGGGTATGATAGTGGGGCTGGTCAGTTCTTTATTACTTGTTTTCCTAAGTCCCAATGTCTGGTCGCCGGTAGAGGGAGCCGCAATATTCGTAGGGGAGCCATTATTCCCACTTGCCAATCCAGGCATAGTCTCCATCCCAATTGGTTTTATCGCAGCTATCGTCGGAACCCTGCTGTCAAGCAAGAAAGCTGATGCCAAAAAATTCGACGAAATATTGGTTACAGCTAACACTGGAATGAAAGACCCTTTATAAGCTGGCTTCATTATTAAATATTAAAAAGAGAAAGGAGATCAAGGTATTCTGGTATTATCCCCTACAGGTAGACAGAGTAAAAAGAGAGCATGATAAAATGTTCTTAACAGTCTATCTGAGAGGGGA